>NZ_RKLQ01000002.1:758051-1059580 GCF_019599405.1 Haloarcula salinisoli
GCTCCCTGCGGTCGCCGGTTCGCTTCGAGACCTCCCGCTGGTCGGTCTCGCTACGCTCCCCGCTCGCTCTTTCCGAGGAATCTCCCTACGGTCGATTCCTCGCCTGCTCCACGGCCTCGACAAATTCGGCCGCGCTCTCGCGGACGCCCTCCATATCTTTGTTCCTGATGGCCTCGTAGTCGACCAGCGCCGAGCCGGCACCGACGGCGACGGCGCCCGCCTCGAAGTAGTCCGCTACGTTCTCGGCGTCGACGCCGCCGGTCGGCATGATGGGGACGTCGCCGAGGGGTCCCTGAATCGCGCTGATGTGGCCCGGGCCCACGGTCGAGGCCGGGAACATCTTCAGCATATCCGCGCCAGCGGCCATCGCGTCGGCGGCCTCCGTGGGTGTCATGACACCCGGGATGCAGAGCACACCCTCGCGGTTGCACACCTCGACGACGTCTTCGTCGAAGTGGGGCCCGAGGATGAACTCCGCGCCGGCCTCGATGGCGTTGCGCGCGGCGGCGGGGTCCATCACCGTCCCGACGCCGACGATGGCGTCGGTGTCCTCCAGGGCCCGGTCGACGGCGGCGACCTGGTCGGAACACCGCTTGGCGTCGGCGGTCAGTTCCAGCGCGCGCACCCCGCCGTCGTGGACGGCGCGGGCCACGTCGACCATCTGGTCTTCCGGAATGTTACGCAGGACGGCCGTGACGCCGCTGTCGAGAAGTGCCGATTTGACTTCCTGCTTGCGTGTCATGGAAGTCCCTCAACGGGCCGACGGGAAAAGCGTAGCCCAACCGATACGGAGTGTTGTAGTCTCTTGGCGGTACCGCCAGCCGAAGGTCGGAAATCAGCGGCAAACAGCTCCAACAATCCGTATCACTCGTCTGGCTCGTAGGGCAACCCTGGGTCCGATTTCGGCGCGCCGACGCCGAGCACGCGGGCCGACTGGTCGGCGTCCTCGGGCACGAAGGCACGGTGGGGGCTCTCGGGCTCGGCGACGAACACCTCGCCGGTCTCGACGGCGAACTCCCCCTCGGGCGTCTCGACGTGGACCGGCCCCGAGACGACGTAGAACAGCTCCTCCCGTTGCTTGTGGTAGTGATACGAGCGCGGGAGCTGTTCGCCCGGCGCCATCTCGTAGGTGGCCGCGTGCAGCGCCAGCAGCTCCGCCGCGTCCGAGATTCCCCGCCGGTCACACGGGTAGTCCTCGGTTTCCGGCAGCTCCGCGGGGTCGATGTGGTGGTAGGCCATACTCGAACGAGCGACAGCAGTGTGTAAAAGCTTGAGGTGGTGTCCTGTGCTGCTATCTCGTTTAATAGGAACAGCTCGAACAGCCAGAAAGCCCCCGCACCCTCGATTCGCGCGGCTCGCTGTGCTCTTCGCCGCCCTTCGGTCGGCTCCGGTGCTTACTTCGCCGGGCTTCGTCGAGGGTGCGGCCCCTTTCAGCCCCGCCCATGCCGGCTGGCCAACTGGCTACGGGCGGAATGAAAGGGGCTTTCTGGTCGTTTGCAGTCGCTGCGAGTCAGATTGTAGCTCTCGGTGTACATCTCCCGAAGAATACAGTCGCTCGTTCAGCCGAACAGCCAGACGAGCACCGAGAGCGTCCCCAGCGAGGCCACGGTCGTCACGACGACGTTCATCGAGGCGAAGGCGGCGTCGCCGCCGAGTTCGCTGGTGTAGACGTACGTGGAGACGGCGGTGGGGACACCGAGCATGATGACGGCCGCCGACAGCGCTGTCGAGCCGACGCCCAGCGCCGAGAACACGGCCCACGCGAGGACGGGCATCCAGACGACCTTCAGCAGGACCACGCCGGTCGTCGGCCGGAGCGTCGACAGGGACAGCTCCGTGTCGAGTTTCGCACCGACACAGACCAGCGCCAGGGGGAGCGCGAGCGTCGCGACGGTGTCGAGGCCGGTGACCACTGGCGCCGGAACGCCGACGCCGCCGACCGAGGCGGCGATGCCAGCGGCCAGCGAGACGAGGACAGGATTCGTCGCCAGTGCCCGTAGCTCGCCCGACAGCGACGCGTCGCTATCGTTGATGCGGATGAGCGTCATAACCGTCACGGGGGCCTGGGTCAGCGCGCCCAGCCCGAGGACGACGCTGGCGATGGCGGTTGCCTCACCGCCCAGGGTCGCCGCCACCAGCGGGAGCCCCAGAAACCCCATGTTCCCGTGGTAGGACTGCACGATGGCGACGCTCCGGCGGGCGTCGCTCTCCCGGCGGCGGTGGACGAGCCAGCCGGCGGCGACGGTCACTGCGAGGACGGTCCAGAAGCCGACCAGCAGTGCCGGCGAGATTAGTTCACCAAGCGGGCGGTCGAACGTAGAGGCAAAGACCAGCGCTGGGAGGGCGACGTAGAAGGCGACGGCCGTCAACGTCTCCGTCCGCGACGCGGTCAGCAGGGAGACGCTGCGTGCGGCCGCGCCGACGGCGAGAAAGACCAGCATGAAACCGAGCTGCTCGATGACGGCCATACCGGACCCAACGAGGGGGTGCTTTAGTCGCTTTCGTCACTAGGGCGCCGTGGCACTGGCAGTCAGGGACACGGCTGGCGCTCGCTCAGTTCGCCCGCACGACGACGCTGGTGGTGCCTGTGTCGGCCGTGACGGTCACGGTGTAGACCCCGCGCGGTTCGACGGTCCAGAGCTCGCCGTCGGTCCCGGTGGTCCCCACGGGCTGGCCGTCTATCGTGACGGTCCCGTCGACGGTCGCGCCGGTCTCGTTGTTCGAGGCGGTGACGAGTAGCGGCCCCGTCGCGCTGGACTGACGGACCGTCACCGCGAGGGTGCCGTTGACGTTGCGCGCGATCGCCGTCGTTTGGACGTCCGAGAGGTCGCGGACCTGCTCCTCGTAGAAGACGTCGGTCGTCCCGCCGTCGAGATACGCCCGCAGGTCGCCGTTTGGATGGTCGGCCGTCAGCTCGTAGATGCCCGAGTCGCCGTAGAACGTGAAGCTCGGGCGCTGTCGTTCGTAGAGCCACGGGTAGAGCTCGGCCGCCCGCTCGTCCGCGACGTCCAGCCGGTCCGTCTCGGGGTCGCCGTCGTTGACCGCCGTGCCGAGGAACTCGTCCGGCGCACTGGCGTCCCGTGCGTCGTCGAGGCGGGTCTCCCTGAGGTACTCGTCGTCGGTCACCGTCGCGAGCATATAGCTGGCATCGGCGACCTCGATGTACAGTGTGCGGTCGGCCGAATCACCCGACTGGAGCTGGTCTCCGATAGGGCCGGTGAGCGTCCGGAGTTCGCCCTCGGTCGAGCGCAGTCGGGCGATGATGGAGTCGTTCAGTGAGTACTCGGGCGCGTTGTCGGGGGCAGCCGAGACCTGCTCGAGGGTCTCCAGTAGCTCGCTCGCCTCGGCGTTGACGACGAGGCGCGTCCTGAGGAACGCCGCTGCAGAGATCTCATCGCGGGCGTAGCGGGCGATAGCGGCGTCCTGGCGCTGGTCGAGGGCCTGCTCCTGGGCTTCGATAGCTGCCAGGCGGTCGGTGACGAGTCGTGCCCGCGCCTCGCGTCCGTCGGCCCGTTGGAAGCGTTCCTCGAACGAGAGGGCGTCGTGTCGGTGCTGGAGCTGTGTCGACCAGGCCTCGGTGGCGGTGCCGACGTCGACGCCGGTCTCGTTGTAGCTGGTCCGTTGGACCTCACCGCCGGGGATGGTGAGTTGATTCGTCGTGTTCTGAACGGTGTCGATACTCTGGGCGGGAACCGTCGTCGTGAAGGTCCGCTCCGGGGTCGCGTATGCGCCAGCGACCGGAAACGCCGCCGCGGTGACGAACAGCAGCGCGACGAGGAGGGCAGGAAGCGGTCGCATTGTCAACTCGTATACCGGCGGCGTACAAAAATCTCTCCCATTACACCACCCATAACTGTCGCGTGAGAAGCGCCGAGACGTTTCACCGCCACCGCTGACGTTTTATTCTTCGATAGAAAGGGTTTTGCCGACAGCCTGTACACTCTTTGTGTGATATGGCCCCGCGGGTATCCGCCGTCCTCCTTGCCCTCCTCTTTGTTGCGTTCCCAGCGGCCTCGGCAGCCACACCGGTTGCCGCCGCCCCCAGCGAGCCGGCCGCGCAGCCGACTGCGGCCCAGGAACTGGCGTCCGAGAACACGACGTTTCAGGTACAGTTGCACCCGGACGGCGACGCGCGCTGGCGGGTCGTCGAGCGGTTCGATCTGACGGACGAGAACGACACCCGCGCGTTCGAACGGCTGGGTGAGACGTTCGTTGCCGGGAACACCGAGGAGAACGCACTGGTAGAGTTCCAGACGGCGAGTGATGGGGCGGCCAGCGCGACCGGGCGGGACATGGAACTGCGAGACATCAACCGTGAGTACGTCGTGGACGACGGACAGGGGCGGCTAGTTCTCTCGTTCAACTGGACGAACTTCGCGGCCGTCAGCGGCAGTCAGCTCCGGCTCGAAGACGCGTTCTACACGCAGAGCGGGACGTGGCTCACTAACCTCGCGGCGGGCCAGTCGCTCGTCATCTCCCCGCCCCAGGGGTACGTGCTGACGAACTCACCGCAGAACTCCTATATCGACAACGGCGACCTCCGTATCGATGGAAGCCCGACGACGAGGTTCGAGCGTGGTGACCTGGACATCGTCTACGATGGCGGCCGGAACCCGAACAGCACGGGCACGGGCACGGGGACCGACCAGGGCCCCATCCAGGATGGCGGGTTTCCGCTGTGGGGCGGTCTGGGCATCCTGCTTGTCCTTGGGGTCGTGGCCGCGTTGCTCTACATGAACGAGTCCGACGAGTTCCCGGCCGTGGGCGGAAGCACGACCGACAGCGACGATGGGGACACACCGTCGGCGCCCGCGTCGACCACTGCCGGCGGTGAGTCGGCCGACGAGATCGACGTCGAGTTGCTCTCCGACGAGGAACGCGTCGAACGGCTGCTCACCCAGAACGGCGGTCGGATGAAGCAGGCTCGAATCGTCAAGGAGACCGGCTGGTCGAACGCCAAGGTGTCCCAGCTGCTCTCGTCGATGGACGAGGACGACCGCATCGACAAGCTCCGCATCGGGCGGGAGAACCTCATCTCCTTCCCCGACGAGGACGTCACCGAAATCGAGGACTGATACTGGCGGCTGTCCCAAACTGACGTCCTTCGCCACCCCGGGGTGGCGAACATCGTTGGGAACGTACAGCCACCAGTATGAGCGGCCCGGCGGTAGCGTTTTCTCGCTGCCCGCCCACCGTTCGGTGTGCAAATCCTTGTCACAGTGGCACCGGTGTCCCGGGCCGACGGCGACTCCGACACCGAGTACCGCCTCGGTGCGTGGGACGCTCACGCGCTCGAAGCGGCCGTCAGGTTGCGGGAGACCCACGGGGACGTGACAATCGTCACGGCGACCGTCGGGCCGCCGGCGGCCGACCCGGTCGTCCGGGCCGCCCTGGCGAAGGGGGGCGACCGCGGGATACGTGTCTGGGACGACTCGCTCGCGGCGGCGGCCCTGTTCGACCCACGACTGAAAGCGCGGTTGCTGGCCGAGGTGGTCGACGACGTGGACCCCGACATCGTACTGGCGGGGGCTCGGTCGGGTCCGGACGGGTTCGGTGCGACCGGGGTGACCCTGGCCTCGTCCCTGTCGTACGGCTGGGCTACGGTCGTCACCGATATCGCGCTCGACCGCGACGCCGGCGTCGTCTCGGTCCGCTCGGACCGCGACGGTCCACACGTCGACCTGGTCGACGTCGACCTGCCGGCCGTCCTGACCGTCGGGACCGGCTGCAACGAGCCCCGGCCGGCGAGCCTCGGGGCGGTCAGGGCCACACACCGGGCCGACCTCGCGGTGCGCTCACTCGACGACCTGGGACTCGAACCGTCCGATATCGAGCGGTCGCTGACCCGGGTCGGTACCGCCGACCGGGACCGCGGCGTAACGCTGTTCGAGGGGCCGCCCGAGGAGGCGGTGGCCGACCTCGCCCAGGTCCTCCGCGCACACGGGGTGGAACCGTGACCGTTCTCACCGTCGCCGAGCACCGCGGTGGCCGGCTGCGCGAGGTGAGCCGCGCGGCACAGACGGCCGGACTGGAACTGGCCGAGGCGACCGACGACCCCGTCCACACCGCCGCCGTCGGCGGCGACGCCGAGCGGTTCGCAGAACAGCTCGCCCGTGACGGCGTCGACGTGGTCCACACGGTCGCCGAGGGCGAGGCGTTCACCCACGATATCGCCACACGGGCACTGACACAACTGGTCGGCGCTCTCGACGCGCGGGTCGTCCTCGCGCCGAACTCGGCGACCGGGCTGGCGTACGCCCCGGCGCTCGCCGCCCGACTCGACTGGCCGATTGTGACTGACGCGGTCGAACTGGACGCCGCGGACGGCCTGACCGTCGCCCGCGAGGGTGACGGGACAGTGACGAGGTTCGCTGTCGACAGTGGCCGGGCCGTCGTGACGCTCCGACCCGGCGAGTGGCGCCCCGCCGAGGCGACCGGTGACGCCGAAATCCGGTCGTTCGCGGCCGACATCGACGACGGGGCGGTCCGGTCGAGGGTGACCGGTTCCGAGACGCTCGGTGACCGCGACCTCACCGAGGCCGACGTGGTCGTGGCGGTCGGACGCGGTATCGGTGCCGAGGCGAACCTCGACGTGGTCTTCGACCTCGCCGAGGCCATCGACGCGACGGTCGCGGCCGCCAGCCCACCGGTGAAACTGGGGTGGCTGCCCGCCGAGCGGCAGGTCGGACAGTCCGGCGTGACCGTCGCGCCCGACGTCTACCTCGCCATCGGTATCTCCGGCGCTACCCAGCATCTCGCCGGGATGCGCGAGAGCGACACCACCGTCGCCATCAACAGCGACCCGACCGCGCCGATATTCGACGTGGCGGACTACGGCATCGTCGCCGACTTCGCCGATGTCGTCCCAGCGCTGGTGGCTGCGTTCGATTCCTGAGTCGGCCGGAATTTTTACCTATATGTAATCCCTGATTGACCGGGTCGTATCACTGGCTAAATTTGGCGTTTTCTGGCGTGTAAAAGACTGTTAGTAGGCTCTTCTTTACTGTCAGAACCCCCATTTCCGGTAAACTTATGATGGGTGATTAATGATGTACGTGTCAGCAAGAGGGGCGAGTATGGGTCGGTCGCTCCGGCGACCGGCGTGGGACCTCTCGGCGCATACATAGATCACAATGACAGACCGGATTACTGACCGCATATCACGACGGAGCGCACTCAAAACACTGGCAGTCTCGGGGACGGTAGGACTCGCCGGGTGTGGTGGAATTTTCTCGGACTCGGAGACCGAATACGGCCCGACGGACGTCCCGCCGAAACAGCGGGGCATCGATGAGTGGGGGAAGAAGCTCAACGAACACGCGAAGAAGGCAGACATCGACTGGAAACAGTTCGAGGGCGAGGGCATCGAACTCACGTTCGGGAACGCACTGCACCCGTACGCGACCACGACCAACCAGGTCAAATCCTACTTCGAGGACCTGACGGGTATCACGGTCACCTACGACACAATCTCAGAGGAGCAGTACTGGCGCGATGCGCGCGCTGCTCTGCGGAACGACGAGGACTACGACGGCCCAGCGTACGACGGTGTCATGTGCGGGCTGTGGCCCGCCGGTGGGTACCATTACGGTGAAGACGGGGAGCCATGGGTCCGGGACCTCTGGCAGTACATCGAGAACGACGACCTCACCGACCGGGAGTGGCTCGCGATGGACGACTTCCTCGACCAGACCATCGAGCTGATGACGTTCCCGAACGAGGACGGTTCCACCGACTTCATCGGTTTCCCGAACGGTATCGAGGCCTACGGCTGTACGGCGATTCACAAGCCGACATTCGAGACGCTCGATCTCGACGAACCGACGAACTTCGCGGAACTCGAGTACTGTGCCAAGACCATCTCCGAGTCCGACGAGGTCGACCGCGAAGGCATGGTCTCCCGGACCAGCTCCGGCACGCTGTCGGCGGCCAACTGGGGGACCATGTTCAAGACCTACGGCGCCGACTGGATCGACCGCGAGAACAAGGAGGCGGCGCTCAACTCCGAGGAGGGTATCGCCTCGCTGGAGCGGTTCGCGAGCATCCTCCACAACTACGGCCCCGAGAACCCCAGCTCCTACGACTGGTACAAGAACAACAACGCCTACAGCGAGGGCGACGTCGGGATGATGTACTCGACGCCACAGACCTCCGGTATCGTGGACACGCAGATCATGGAAGAGACGAAGTGGCTCCCGCCGCTGGAGGGCCCCGACGGGCAGGACCCCGTCGTCGACACGTGGGTCTGGTCGACCGCCATCACGGCGGATACGGACCACCCCGAGGCTGCGTGGCTCTACCTCCAGTGGGCCAACTCCCGACAGGCCAACCTCATGCTCTCGACCCGCCAGTGGGAGGGCGACCAGCCGCGTGCGGGCTACGCCCGCCTCGACTGGGTCGACCAGCAGGTCAAGGACGGCAACGCCCCGCCGGTGCCCGGCGAGGGGTACATGAACGCGTTCCGTAAGGGAATGGAGAACGTCCCCGGTGGCCGACCGAGCGAACCGGACGTCTACCCGCCGGTGCCGGTCGACACCAACCAGAACATGAACATCATGTCCGAGGCCGCGTCCGCGATGAGCAACGCCATCGCGAACGGCCCAGAGACGGCCGCTGAAGAGCTAAACAGTGCAGCACCCGATATCACAGAGTACGCAAAGCAAATCCCTGACCGATATGTGGCTGCGGACAGATTCGATAACAAATGAGTGCCGAAGACACACCAGACGACGTAAGTGTAGATGACGCCAGTAGCATTCTCCCTGGCTTTCTGGCCAGAAGCTTCCTGGCGAAGTTCGTCGTGGCGCTGTTGCTGGTCACTGTAGTCATCCTCGGCGTGAGCGCGAACACGTACGCCCAGACCAGCGACCAGCTCACGACGGACACCGAGACTGAGTACATCGGTGTCGCCAACTCCAGTTCGACACAGCTCGTCGAGTGGCGCCAGTCACGACGTGACACCACCCGCCGGCTCTCACAGTTCGAGGTGGTCCGGAACGGCAACCAGAGCGAACGGCAACGGTTCCTCGAAGACGAATACGACCGGCTCCCGGACGACGTCATCAAGATTCAGATCGTGAACCGGTCCACGACCACTGTCACCGCAAGCTCTGACACTACGCGTATCGGGGAACCACAGCTCAGCCGTGAGGCCCCGTGGCGCAACGAGAACCTCACCTACGGCGAGGACGGTGTCTACATCGCGGAAGCGACGAACGCGCTCCAGACCTCGCTGGTCTCTTTCGTCACCCCGATCGAGACGGAGAGCGGTGAGAACCAGATTCTCGTGATGCAGACGGACCTCAACGCGCTCGCGAACAGCCTGCCACAGCCGTCCCAGGGCGTCTACTCGCAGGTCATCGACTCCCAGGGCCGGATTGTCGCCGGGACGCGCGGCCAGACCGCTCTGGGCGCGAACGCCGGTTCGCTCCAGGAGTACGACGAGAATACCTCCGGCATCGGGCAGTCGTTCGTCCAGCGCGGCCTGGAGGGCGAGAAGGGCTTCGTCCAGGCAAGTGACGTCAAACCGTCTCTCGCCGGTGAGTACGTTATCGCGTACCACCCGGTCGCAGACGAGGAGTGGGTCGTCGCGACGCACGTGCCGGTCTCGACCGCCTACGCGCTCCAGAACACCATTCAGAACAACCTGCTCGTCCTCTCGGGCGCGGCGTTCTTCGGTATCGCGTTCATCGGGCTCGTCTTCGGTCGCGGGACTGTGAGCACGCTGAACCGGCTGACCGAGAAAGCCGAGCGTCTGGAGGCGGGGAACCTCGACGTCGACCTCGACGTGACCCGACGCGACGAGTTCGGTCAGCTGACCGCCTCGTTCGCGAACATGCGCAACGCACTGCGTGACCGTATCCAGGAGGCCGAATCCGCGCGGAAGGAAGCGGAGGTCTCCCGGCAGGAAGCACTCGCCATGACCGACTACCTCCAGGAGAAAGCGGAGGACTACAGCGAGGTCATGCAGCAGTGTGCGAACGGTGACCTCACCCAGCGCATGGAGATCGACAACGAGAACGACGCGATGGACCGCATCGCGACGGAGTTCAACGACATGCTCGGCGAGCTGGAGAAGACGACCGGCCAGCTCAAGACCTTCAGCGAAGAGGTCGCCGAGTCCAGTGACATCGTGCTGACCAACACGGAGAACGTCCGTCAGTCCGCCGAGCGAGTCACTGCCTCCGTCGAGAACATCAACACGGACGCGACCGACCAGGAGGCCCGCCTCGAAGAGCTGGCCGGCGACCTCAACGTGGTCATCGACCGGCTCCACTCGCTGAAGGGCAACCCCCACGTCGACATCAACGAGGAGCTGGACCAGTTCCAGAACGTCGCGAACGTGCTCGAACAGGCGACCGGACAGAGCCAGTCCATCCGCTCGGAAGCCGAGAGCGCGGCCGAGACCTCCAAACAGCAGGCCGACGAGCTGGACGAGGTCTCCGAACGTGCCGACCGGCTCAAACGCTACGCGAAGCCGCTCGGGGGTATCCTCGACCGCTTCGAGACCGCCGCGGAACACGAGTTCGTCTTCTCCGGCGGCCCGAGCCAGCCGGTCCAGAACGACAACGACGACTAACTACGCGGCCGCTGTTTTTTTGTTGTTCGACGCGCCCCGAACACTGGGTCGTCAGGTACTTTTCCCCGTGGTCCCAAGCCGACGGTAATGGAGTATCTCGAGGCGCGTCGTGACCGCGTCGAGTCGCGGCTACAGGCCGTCATCGACGACGTCGAACCCGACGAACTCGCAGACCAGGTCGGCCACGTCGTGCTCTCGGGCGGGAAACGGGTGCGCCCGACGGTGGCGGTCCTGGTGTGTGAGGCGCTGGGTGGGGACCCGGCTGACGCCGTCGATTTCGCTGTCGGCATCGAACTGGTCCACAACGCCTCCCTTGTCATCGACGACATCATCGACGAGTCCGAGGTCCGCCGCGGGACCCCGGCGGCGTGGGCGGCCTACGGCCACGGGCCGGCCATCATCGCCTCCGACGGCCTGCTCGGGGAGGCCTTTGCCCTCTTCTCGTCGGACGAGCGGGCGATGCAGACCGTCTCCGAGGCGATGGTCGAACTCGGTGAGGGCGAGGCCATGGAGCTGGTCGCCCAGCCCACCAACGAGACCGAGTACATGGAACTCGCTCGCCGCAAGACGGGCGCGCTGTTCCGGGCGGCCGCCGAGCTGGGCGCTATCGCCGCCGACGCCGACGCCTACACCGTCGAGGCGATGGGCGAGTACGCCCAGCGCGTGGGGGTGGCCTTCCAGATGCGCGACGACGTGTTAGACGACGTCGCCGACGAGGAGACGCTTGGCAAACCCACCGGCCACGACGCCGAGATGGAACGGCCCTCCTTCGTCGAGGTGACCGACCTCACCACCGAGGAGGCAAACGCCAAGGCCCGCGCCGAGTCCGACGCCGCCCTGGAGGCGCTGGATACCGTCGATGCGCCCAACTCTCAGTCCGTGGAGTATCTTCGGGAGCTCGCTGAATTCGTTGTCGTGCGTGAGCGCTAGCAGCATTTGGGTTCGGGGACGCAGTTGCTGCTGTGACTAACGCGGTAGACAGTACCGAGCGCCAGCAGTCCCACTCCGCCGTCCGGTTGTTACTGTGACACAGAACGGTTCACTGGGCGGCTGAGTGCGGGCCAGCGTGAATGAGCCGCCTGCTCGGTGTGTATGCGTATCGTGCAGGAGACAATCTCTGGAAAGGGTGATATTGATACAATCAGTAAAGAGTGACGAGTAATCACCTGTTCGTGCTGTCCGTGTGTTTGAGTCGTCCTGTACTGACACAAAACATATACGAATCCTATCGGGAACGAACGTTCATGGCCAAGCCCTCCCGACGACAGGTTCTATCGGCCCTCTCTGCAGCTGGAGGCGCGCTGCTCGCCGGCTGTACAGCTGACCCGGACGAACCGAACACGAAATCGAACACGACGGTGACGACAGTGGGCGGTGGCACCTCTCCAACCGAATCGACCCAATCGGTGCCGGAGTTCCCCGGTGACACTGCCTCGGACGCATGCCCACCATTCGATGACGCCGCTCAGGTCGTCTGCTACGATGCAGTCGACCCCCAGGCAATGCCAGTCCTCCTCGTTCCGGAAACCCAGACAGTCCAACTGGATCAACCGACCGATTTCACGCTCCGAAACCAGAGTGAGCAGTGGTTCGAGACGAACTCCCACGGCTGGGAACTGTACAAGCGAGTCGATGGCGACTGGTACTACATCATGCCTCGGGCTACGCCACTACCAGCGTACCGATTGGCTGCCGGCGAGGCCCACACGTGGACTTTGACCGTTACGACTGGGAGCGTCAGCGATGGCGCTGCCATCGACTTAGTCCAAGGGACGGAATCACTCTCAGCCGATGGGCTCGGCGGCGGGCACTACGCATTCGCAACCGATGGGTGGTTCGAAGGAGTCTCCTACAAAGAGCCGACCGTGCTCGCGACAAGCTTCGAACTGCAGGCCAGCCCGCTGGAATTGACCCCCAGAGCGGCCATCGCCGAGGTGGAGTGGGACGGCAAGACACTGGTCGCACGGTCGACCCGAGGCGAGGCCGGCGATGATGACGGACGCGACGCGTACATTCTTGAACGAATCGACGACCCCGAGCCCGATGCAGAGGAGGTCATCATCGAGCAGGTCGTCCGCGACAATCAGCTACGTGACGCTATCGCACTGAGCCTGGAATACGAGGCCACCCGGGTCCGGCTGGAGGAGTTCGATAGGGATTTCCCGCTATTGAGAGTCGATCGCACCTACGAGTTCCGGGGCGACCACTATCGGGTGACGACACAGGCGGGCGAATCGTCGTAGTGTTGGTCCGACTGGTCCGTCGGTTCAAAGCAACCTAGGGGCCATATGGCCGGTGCAGTGACTGTGTGTATCTGCCGATCAACCACGGGGAGCAAGACGGCTCATCGGCACGAGTGGGGCGATGCGACTGGGACGTCCGGCCGTAGAGTGAAAACCCGCGTACGTCCGACCACACGATAGCCCCCGAACACCGCCTCGTAGAACAACAGCGCTTTTAGACGGTGATAGCCAACGAACGGCCAATGACAGTCATCGGTGTCGTCGGACTCCCCGGCAGCGGCAAGAGCGAGGCGGCCGAGGTCGCACGCGAGATGGGCGTCCCGGTCGTGACGATGGGCGACGTGATTCGCGCGGAGTGTCGCGAGCGGGGGCTGGACCCGGCGACCGACCACGGGACCGTGGCGAAAGCGCTGCGCGAGGAGAACGGGCCGGGGGCCATCGCCGAGCGCTCGCTGCCGATTATCGAGGACGAGCGGGCCGGCCACGACACCGTCCTCGTCGACGGTATCCGCTCGGACGTAGAGGTCGGGGCCTTCCGGGACGCCTTCGGCGACGCGTTCGTGCTCGTCGAGATATCGGCCCCCTTCGACGTTCGCGCCGAGCGGCTGGACCTGCGGGGGCGGGACGCGAGCGTCGAGGAGGGCGGCGAGTCCCTCGAGGACCGCGACGAGCGGGAACTTGGCTTCGGGATGGGCGAGGCGATGGAGATGGCCGACGTGACCATCGAAAACACCGACTCGCTGGCGGCGTTCCAGCGGCGTATCCAGACGCTGCTGGAAGAGGGCGTGGAGGCCCAGTCGTGAGCAGCGTCTACAGCGTCGACGTCGAGATACGGGCGCCGGTCAACGACACGGAGGTCACCGCACGGGTCGCGGACGCCATCCGGAACCTCTTCCCGGAGGCCGACCCCGACCACCGCGAGGGGGAACTCGTCGCCGAGGTCCATACGATGGAGGGCTTCTCGGAGGAACTCCACCGCGCGGAGATTCTGGACACGGCTCGCTCGGTCTTCTTCGACAACCTGGCCGGCGACAGCTTCGCCTTCGACCTGAAGAAGCAGGCGGCCTTCGAGAGCCGCGTGAACTTCGCCGTCGGCGAGCCCGCGGAACTCGGTGATATCCACGTCGGGGTCACGGTGCGAGCGCCCGACGCCGAGAGCTACATCGACTCCGTGGCGCCCCCGACCGAGGACGGGAAGCCGATAGACACCGAATGACCGAGGCGCTCTGTTTCGCACTCGACGGTGTGCTGGTCCACCGGACCCGCTCTGACGCCGATATCCTGCGGGACGTCTTCGATGCTCACGGCGTCGAGCCATCCGACGAGGTCCTGACGACGGCGCGGGACGCCTTCCGCGACGCCTTCGAGAATCTGGAGCCGGACCCTTACCGCCAGTCGATGGCGGCAGTCCGTTCGGTGGCCGACACCGCGGACTCGGACGCCGACCCGGACGAGATGGTCGCGACGCTACGCGAGCGGACGTACGCGGGAACGACGGTCCCCGACGCGGCCCGGGAGAGCCTCGCCGGACTGGCCGAGGACAGCGCCCTCGCGGTCATCACGAACGGCCCCCGCGAGTGGCAGGTCGGCAAACTCGACCACCACGGCCTCACCGACCAGTTCGACGCCGTCGTCGCCTCCTACGAGGCGGGCGCCCACAAACCCGACACGGCCCCGTTTGAACTGCTCCGCGAGCGGCTCCCCGCCGACGAGTACGTGATGGTCGGGGACAGCGAGGACGTCGAGGGAGCGCGAGCCGCTGGGTTCGTTCCCATCGAGTACCGGACTGACGGCCCGGACCTCTGGGCGACCATCGACGCCTTGCTCTGACTCACTCCGTGAGATAGACGCCCGCTTTCGGGTGCTGGTCGGCGTCCTCGACGATGCGGTCGTCGTCGCGGGCGGCTTCGATGGCGGTCCTGGCCGAGTCACGCGACAGCCCGCCGACGACCGTCATGACGTCGATGAGCTGGTCCTCGTCGGCGCGCTGGCGACCGCCAGGCGCGGTGCCGAGGACCGAGGGGGCCTCCGCTTCGAAGAAGCGCAGATAGGCGGCGGGGTCGCGTTCGCCGGCCAGCCGGTCGTGCCACGTGGCCGGGTACTGGCTGATGCGGTCCCCTTCGAGTTCGTAGAAGCGGTCGCCGTCGTCGACCCAGCTGTCCGAGTCGGTGAGCAGCTCGTCGACGACGTTCCAGAAGGCCTCGGTGTCGAAGCTGCTGTCCTCGCGGTCGTGCAGTTCGCGGGCGTAGGCGTCGATGGCCGCCCGGGGGACGCCGGGGCGGTCGTCGTGGTGCCGTTCGAGGATATGGATAATCTTTCGCGTTCCGAGGGCGTCTCCCTGGTGGACGATTTCCTCGACCGCTCGCTGGTCGGTGTCGACCATGCCGTCTCTACCGTCGGATTGGTGATAGGCAGTCGGCTTTCAGATGCCACTGACGAAGATGGCGAGCCACTCACCGACCTCGCGGCGCTCGGTCACCCGCACTTCCTCGACCCACTTCACCCACTGGAACCCTCGGCGACCGGGCGCCACGAGTCGAAGCGGGTAACCGTGGCCGTGTGCGAGGCGCTCGCCGTCGACACGCGTCGCGAGCATGGCATCCCGGGCCTCCTCGATGGGGAGGCTCCAGCGGTAGCCCGTCACCGAGCGGAACTGCACCCAGGCCGCCGCGTCGTCGGGGTCGGCAGCGTCGAGCAGGTCGGCCACGCGCACCCCTTGCCAGTCGTGCTCGGAGTACCAGCCGCTCGTGCAGTCGAGCAGGGCCCGGTCGCTGGCACCCGTCGGCAGTTCCGCGGCGTCGTACGACGCCGCGCTGGCGACGCGGCCGCCGACGCGTAGGGACCACTCGCTCCTGTCGATTGGCTCGGGGTCGTCGGCGACCCAGCTCGTCACCGGGAAGCGGTTCCCGGCGTCGCTGCCCTCCTCTCGGGAGCCGGTGAAGCGGCGGTCGGCGCCGGCCGTCTCCAGTGCGTCGTTGACCGGCCCCTGGAGTCGCCAGACGACGGCGCCGGTCGTGACGAGGCCGGCGTAGCGGATGGCGTCGCGGCGGCCGTGCCGAACTGCCGTCTCGGGCGAGTGATAGCGGTAGCGCAGATGGACCAAGAGCAGGGGCGCGACGAGCAGCCCAAGCGCGGTGTGGAGGTGGAAGAGCCCCCACAGCCCCAGGTCGAGCGAGCCGCCGAAAATCCACCAGACGCCGGTGACGAGTGCGCCCGTCGCGTCGACGGCGAGCGCGATGGAGACGACTCGTGCCCCCGTCAGCCGCTCGGGTGCGACTCGGTGGCGGACCCGCCAGAGCTTGACCGGCAGCAGACAGACCAGCACGATTCCCGAGACCGCGTGCAGGTCGATGACCCACGCCGCGACGGCGGTGCCGGCGAAGATGGTTCCGACGCCGGTCGCAAACAGCGTCGCGACGGCGACGAACAGCCCCCAGTCGACGGCGCGTGGCGAGGGGGTGTACCGGCGCCAGTCCATACCCGGCTTACGGTGGCGAGAGGCTTAGTACGCCCGCTGGGGACTTGAGGAAGTGTTTAGAAAGAGAAGTAGCATACAGACAGCCAGAAAGCCCCCGGTTTCTCAGCTCCCGCGACTCGCTGTCGTCCGAAAGGCGCTGCGCGCCTTTCGTGAGTGAGCGAATCGAAGATTCGCGATCTGTGCAAGACCTCCGGTCTTGCAGCATCACGAGAGAGCTCTGCTCTCTCGAACGACGCTCCAGTGGGTGCTTACGTCGTCGGGGTTCGCTGAGAAACCGGCCCCTTTCAGCCCGCCCATGCCGGCTGACCAACCGGCTACGGGCGGGGCTTTCTGGCTATGAGCACTCTATCTCTCTTACCTGAATACGACCGCCCCGTCAGTACGCCCGCTGCAGGGCCACGTCGCCCGCGCTCGTCCGGACGGTGACCGTGTCGCCGCCGTTGTTCCAGACCGCGCCGCCGGCGCCCCAGTAGCGCGCCGTCTCGGTGTCGGTCCCGCTGCCGGTGTAGAGGGTGGTCCGTTCCCCTGGCCCGAGCGAGTAGGTCCCGAAGGTGTAGCTGTGGTCAGCGGCGTCGGTGACGGTCCAGCCGTCGAGTGAGATGGGGTCGTCACCGCGGTTCGCGAAGACGAGATACTCGTCGTTCAGGTTCTCGTTGTCGTTGCCGGCGGCGTCCTCGTGGATGTCGACCAGGGCGAGTCCCGAGGGGCTCGTCGTCGCCGTGTCAGTCGCCCAGTCGGCCGTCTCGGGGTCCGCGCAGCGCCAGAGGCCCCGGCGGTCGTCGCGGGCGCCCGTCTCGGCGGTCGTGAACGACCCCTGGCGGCTGAAGTCGCTGTCGTAGACGCGGGCGCGCCCGGTCGCGACGAGCTGGTAGTTGAACAGGCGGTCGTCGACGACCACGTAGGCCAGCAGGCGGTCGTAGTACCCGCGACGGTCAAGGTTCGGGTCCGTGACGATGCCGACGGTGCGGCCCAGGAGTCGGTCCTTCGCGAAGTTCGAGGCGTTCGTCCCGGCCTCGCGGAGACAGGTCGCGCCGGCCGCAGTGTCGGGGACGCCCTCGAACTCCGCGGGGTCGTTCTCCGCGTTGACCTCCGGCGTGTCGACGCCGACCAGCCGAACGGTGTCGCGCGTGCCGTTTTCGTATTCGATGCGGATGGTGTCGCCGTCGACGACGGCCGTGACACTGACCTGTGTGGTGTCGGCCGGGAGGCTTGCCGCCGTCCCCGGTGCCGCCGGGGCGGACCCGCCGTCGTCCGCGGGCACGAGTCCGCCACAGCCCGCGAGCAGGACCAGCACGACCACCACACCGACTCGGCGACCTTTCATCGTCGGACCGAGGGCACCCACCTACACAACCTTTCGGGCGGGGAGTTATGACACTGGCCTGAGAGAAGCCAGTCGATGCTCGCCCTGCACGTCAGAGAGGTCATGCAGACGCCCGCAAGCACTATCACGCCCGGGAGTCCCATCGTCGAGGCCGCGACGCGACTCCGCGACGAGGGCATCGGCTCGCTCGTCGTCGAGCGCAACGGGGAGTCGGTCGGCATCATCACCGAGAGCGACATCGTCGCCGTCACCGCCGAGGAGGGCGACACGCGAAAGCTGACCGTCGCGGACGTGATGGCGACGGCGCTGGTGACCATCTCGCCCGACGCCAACCTGGAAGTCGCCGTCGACCGACTGCGCACCCACGGCATCAAGAAGCTCCCGGTCGTCGAGGACGGCGAACTCGTGGGTATCGTGACGACGACGGATATCTCCCGATACGTCCCCCATATCACCCGTCCGGAACTCTCCCGCGAGCCCCACCCCGAGCGCCGCCGCTTTACCCGCCCCGACACGCTCTACGAGGACGACGACTGGGAGTTCGACAGCTACGGTGTCGCCGACGGCATCGACGTGGGCGACCACGTCCGCTTCTCGAAGACGCTCTCGGAGAACGACATCGAGCGCTTCGCCGAGGTAAGCGGCGACACGAACCGGCTCCACCTGGACGCGGAGTTCGCCGAGGGGAGTCGCTTCGGCCGCCGCATCGCCCACGGGACGCTGGTCTCGGGCATCATCAGCGCCGCCCTGGCCCGGCTCCCGGGGCTGACCATCTACCTCTCGCAGGAACTCTCCTACCGCGGGCCCGTGGACATCGGCGACCGCGTCACCGCCCACTGTGAGGTCGTCGAACAGCTCAAGGAGAACCGCTTCCGGCTGGCGACCGCTGTCGACGACGGCGACGGCAACTGTGTCGTCGAGGGCGACGCGGTGGTCATCTCCGACCCGATTCCGGACTCTGCATGAGTGGTGGATTTGGCCAGTACTGCTTGTTTTGGCGCTAACGTAGAGTACAGCCAGAAAGCCCCCGCGCTATCGGCTCCCACGACTCGCTGCGCTCGCGTTGCGTGCTTGCGTCGCCGGGGTTCGCCGATAGCGCGGCCCCTTTCAGTCCCACCCATGTTGGCTGGCCAACCGGCTACGGGCGGACTGAAAAGGGCGGCTGGCTCCGGGAAAGTGGACGATGTAAGCACCGTAACGAACGAAGTGAGTGAGGAGCGTGGTTCAAGAGCGCAGTGCGCTCTTTCGAACGACATCGAGTCTCCCGACCGGAACCGGCCGGGGCTTTCTGGCTGGTTGTCGTCGGGCTACTAATCTTCTCCTAATGGTCGTGCAGTAGAAGACGCTTGTGTCAGAATCTCAGAGAAATAATCGATTCCAAAGAATCTACGCTAATCAACTCCGATTCTTCTGTACGTTGCTTGTCTTCCCGTTTCGTGGCAACTTCAGTGATATTATCTATACAGCGCTCAAGGGTGTCAAAAGCACACTTCTGTTGTTCTTGCGTTAGGGGAGAAAGCGACTCATCGATATCCCCGTGCGCAAGTGCCCTCCAAGGGCCTTTGAGCCCATCTCTTCTGGGGAATCCACTAATGATTTCTTCATATCTGTCTACTGCCAATCTCGCTTTTCCTTCTAAAGCCTTAATCGGCAACCCCTCAAGCCTTTCAGGCTGATACTGATGCTCAAGATTTGTAAGTTCTAATTGGAGTTTTTCCCCCGTGTTTGTTTCGGAAAGGGACTTAGCCATACTCTGTAATCGCTCTGTTCCTGATTAATGGTGTGTCTACGGGTGAAAGTGAAATTATCATAAATGAATTGAATAATTGGTTCTAACGCCTAAAATAGCAACCAGGTATAACTACCAGGGACTAATCGGACATACTTCCACTATCTCCGCTTGAAACTGAAACAATAGTGGTTTAAATCTCTATTAGCCAGCCCTCAGACCAACAGAACCACGAGCGCCAGGGCAATCCAGCCGATTTTCAGCCCCGTGTTGACGGCGATGACCTTCGACCCGAACTCCCGGCCCCAGATGCCGTACTGGAACGGGATGGAGCGTTTGAACGTCGAGACGGCGAAGGAGACGATGCCGCCGACGAGCATCGTCGCGACCGCCGTCCGGGCGGTGAAGGTACCGTTCTCGATGAGTGGCGCGATGACGACTGCGCCGGAGGTGGTATCCAGCGCGAAGGCGGCGACGACCGGGACCGCTGCGCCGGGCAGCCCGAGCAGGCCGGTCAGGCCGTCGGCGGCCGCCGTCAGCGCCTGCCCGGAGCCGCCGAGATAGGCCATGATTTCCTCGGAGTACGCGACCAGCAGGGCGACGACGACGTAGATACCGGCCAGCCGCGGGAGAATCTCGCGGAGTTTCTCGCCGGTCTCGAAGAGCGCTTCGAGAACTCGCTCCAGATTTGTCTCGGGTTCGTCCTCGCCCGGCTCGTCGCTGGCCGTACTGGCGTCCGTATGCGGTTCGGCGCCGCCATCCGGCGTCGCGGCCACCGCCCTCCGGTCGACGTTCGAGCTATCGAGCAGGACCGCACCGGCGACGATGCCGGTCAGCGTGATGGCGAGCGCGACCAGGCCCCGAGTCGTGACGTAGAGGACGCCGACGCGGGCCCCGAGGATGGGAATCAGAATCGGGACGTAGAAGGTGACGATGTGCTGGGCGAAGCCGAAGAACGTGTTGATGGTCACCGCGACCAGCGTCGCGCGGTCGTCGAGCACGCCCGACTCGCGGAAGTCCGCGAGCATCCCGTAGCCCGCCGTCGGCGAGGCCGTCGTCGTCAGGATGGCGGTGCCGACCTCGTCGGGGAGGTTCGCCGGGCCGGTGAGATACTGCGAGACGACGGCTATCTTCTCGACGAGACCGAACGACACCGCGAGGTTCGCGAGGAAGACGCCTATCGAGAGGAAGATAGCGATTCGCAGGACCCGCAGGAACACCTCGGCGAGCAGGCCGACGACCGGATGTGACAGGGCGGCGACGGCTGACTGCACGGTCGATGGTCGGGCCACGACAAGCAAAGGCTCGTCGGTCGGCGTCAGCCCACCACCAGCCGCACCGCGCCAAACAGCACCAGCACGCCCAGCACGTCACAGACGTTGGTGACGACGGGGATGACCACGTCGTCGGGGTCCAGTTCGAACCGGTAGGCGGCGTAGGTCGTTATGATGGTGACGGCGATAGCCAGGGCCGCCAGCACGACGCCGCTGAGGAGCGCGACCGCGACGACCGTCGGCAGCGAGAGCCGGGTCCCGCCGAGCAGGGACTGCAACAGCCACGCGCCGGCGCCCACGAGCGGGAAGACGGTGACCGCCAGCGCGATGGTGGCGACGGCGTTGCCCACGAGTCGGTCGTCGTCGGGGCTAAAGGAGAGCAGGCCCAGATGCAGGGCCGTCGAGAACCGCGCCGCGAGGATACTCCCCAGATTGCCGGCCATCCCGATGGTGACCGGCACGAGCACGAGCAGTGTCGGGTAGCGCAGCAGCGTCGATTCGAACGTATCGAGGACGATGCCACTGCCCAGTTCGATCGCGGTGAGGACGACGAGGACTGGCAGCATCCGGCGGACGATACCCCGGACCGTCCACGCCGACGCCGCCACACTACCCACCTCCCAGCGCGAGGACGATACGGGTCGCCACGAGCAGCGTCGCGATGCCGACGACGTCGCCGGTCGTCGTCACCACCGGGCCCGCCAGCGTGTCGGGGTTCAGGCCGCGACGGTAGCCGACGAAGACGACCGAGACGACCGCGATGGTCAGCAAAATTCCGGAGATGAGCCCCGCGAGCAGGGCGATGGCGACCAGCGTCGACAGCGACGCCGACGGCCGCCCAAGCGCCCCCAGCAACGCGACCGCCAGGAACGCCGCGATGACGCTAACCATGACGCCGTTGGCCAGTGCCGCCGCCACCGCCGCGTTCACCCGTTCGTCGTCCGTCGAAAAGGTCGGGTCGACCAGCCCCTGATGTAACGCCGACCCCAGCCGCGCCCCCAGCGAGCCGTAGACGTTCCCTCGGGTCGCCAGCAGCGCCGGCACCAGCACGAGCAGCCCCGCCACCTGCTCCAGTTCGGCGTCCATCCCACCCAGAACGACGCCAGCGAAGAGGCCGCCGACCGCACTGAGTGCCAACACGGGCAGTGACTCCCGGTAGGCCTGCTGGGCCACCTCGCGGACGGTCATTAGGACACTCCAGCGTGTCCAGTCGCAAAAAGCACCCGTCTTTGGCGCTGCAATCTGTGTGACTGATTTTCTTTTCTTCGTGAGTGCTACTGCGACCGAGCGTCAGAAAGCCCCGCTAGCGACTGTGACGTTGGCGACGCCTACCGGCAGTGTGAACAGCCAGAAAGCCCCGACTCGTTCGGCTCGGGGGGCTCGTTGCGGTCCTCGCTCACGGTGTTCGCTGTGGTCCTTACGTCGCCCGCCTTCGCCGAACGAGTCGCCCCTTTCAGTCCCACCCGGCGCTGTTTGACCAGCCGGCATGGGTGGGACTGAAAGGGGCGGCTGCGTGGCGGCTACGCCGCCACGCTTAACGAGGTCGGCAGAGCCGACCCCGCTTGCTACACGAACCCCGACGACGCAAGGACCACAGCGAACGTAGTGAGCGAGGACCATAGCGAGTCGCGGGAGTGTAACTGGCCGGGGCTTTCTGGCTGTATACGCCGGCAGTGACTCCGCTGTTCACATCAGTAACCACTCTGGTTGCTAGGGACCGAAGTGTTCACACGGGCTGACCCCCACATACCCCTAATGACGGAGCCACGGGTGCTACTGACGAACGACGACGGCATCGACGCGCCGGGGTTGGCGAGCTGTTACGAGGAACTTCGGGCGGTCGCGGACGTGACGGTGGTCGCGCCCATGGAGAACCAGAGCGGTGTCGGGCGGACCCGCAGCCACCGCACCGCTCGCGAGAGCCACCCGTGGGGGTACGCCCTGGACGGGACGCCCGCCGACTGCGCGGCGTACGGACTCCGGGGGCTCGACGAGTCGTTCGACCTCGTGGTCTCGGGCTGCAACCACGGGCCAAACGCCGGCAACTACGTCGTCGGTCGCTCGGGCACGGTCGGGGCCTGCGTCGAAGCGGGCTTTCTGGGCACGCCAGCCGTCGCGGTGTCGGCGTACCACTGTGAGGATTTCTTCGTCCACCCCGCAGACGACTACGACTTCGACCGCCCGGCCCGGGTCATGACCGAGGTCGTCACCCGGGCGCTGTCGGGTGACATCTTCGACACGGCGGACTTCCTGAACCTGAACGTCCCCGTCGACGTGGCCGACCCCGAGATACGGCTGACCGAGCCATACCACGACTACGACCTGCAGGTCGAACACGACACGGAGACCGACGTCGACGACCAGGCGACCCAGGGGACCGTCGGCGACATCGCGCTGCGTGACGTCGTCTGGCCGGACACCGCGGGGTGGGAGAACCCCTTCGACGGCGAGGCCGACCTGGCAGAGCGCTACCCCGAAGGGAGCGACCGCCGGGCCATCGTCGACGGCGCGGTGAGTCTCTCGCCGCTGACGGCGCCCGCCGTGGGCGTCGAGTCAGACGCACTCGAAGGGATGGTCGGTGCGTTCAACGAGAGCGAGGCGGCCCGCAAACGCAACCGGTAGCCCGACTACTTCGTCGCCTCGACGGGGTCGCGCCGTCGGAGCCGACTCTCGTCGTCGAACCGTCCGGCCTTGCCGGTCACGTACCACTCGCCGGTCGTCGCCGCCGTCGCGACGTCGCTCGTCTCCCAGTAGCGCTCGACGACGTGGTCGCCACGGAAGGCGACGGCACCGTCGTCGGTGACAGCGACCTCGGTCCCGGGGAGCGGTTCGCCCAGTGCCGTCAGCTGCTCGGCGCCGTACTCGTTGACACAGCCGACGCCCGTGAGCTCCGTCGTCCCGAAGACCTGACTGACCGGGACACCGACGCCCCAGAGGAACTTTGCCGTCTCCGGGTCGAGCGGATCGGTCCCCGACAGCGCGTGGTCGAGGTTCCCGAGCCCGAACGACTCTCTGAGCGGCCCGAACACGACACGTGCCGCCGCGGAATCCGTCAGCGAACCCGTGTTCCCGTTCTGGACGGCCTCTCCCCTGTCGATCGCAGCGCCGTCGGCCAGCCGCCGTTTCAGCCCGCCCAGCTCCGCTATCGACGCCTCCAGCTCCGACCGGAGGTGGTCGTACAGTTCCGGGGACCCGATAAGGACGTCCGGTTCCACGGCTTCGAGCCCGCCGACGATGTCGTCCGCCGGGATGTACGCCGCCGCTGCCCCTCGGTTCCAGAGGTAGTACGTCGTTGCCCGATGGAAGATACGCGACTGCGGCAGTACGGCAGTCCCGGTCGACCCGCGCGTGGCCGGGAACTGTTCGGAAAGCATCGCGGCCGCGGCCAGCAGGTTCCGGTGTGTGACCGCACATTCGACCGTCCCCATCTCCGCCCCGGGCGGGGAGACGATGGTCGCCACGTCGTCGGGGTCCGCGTCGAATCCCGGGAGGTTGTCGCGGTTGCCGGCGGGCAAGTCGCTGATGTCGAACACCCGCTGTGGGCCTGCCCTGACGGCCTCGCTCGCGGTGCCGTCGACGACGACCGTCTCGATGTCCGTGGTGGCCTCGACCGTGACCGTTCGTTCGTCTGTCTGGCCCGCGTGGATGGGGACGGAGACGACGCCCGCGAGGTGGCAGGCGATATCGACGATCGACCAGCGGTACGAGGGGCGAGCACAGATACCGAGCGTCGTCCCGGGCTCGACGCCGGCGTCCAGCAGGCCGGCGGCGACCCGCCACGCCTGCCTGTACAGCTCACGGAACGTCTGTGGTTCGTATCCGTCGCCCGTCGGGACGTACGCGGCCGGCCGGTCGCCGTGGCGGTCGACCTGCCGTGCGAACCAGTCCGCGACCGTCCCTTTCGGTATGGATACCGTCCCGCCGACGTAGACGTCGCTCTCGAGTTCCACCTCCGTGTCCTCGGCCGCGTAGGTCCGCTCGCCCTCTCGGCTCTCGTTTAGCTTGCCGGGCTGGTACTCGTAATCGTCGGGCACCTCCTCCTGGTAGTACTGGCTGTACTTCTGGTCGATGTCGGGACCGGCGATGTGGGCGTCCAGCCACTCCTTCGTGAACTCCAGTACGTCCGTCGTTATCGGCTCGCCGTTCTCGTGGCGCTCGCGGAACTCCCCGACTGTCTCGACGAACTCCTCGTGGAAGTCCTTGTGGTCGTAAAAGCAGTTCGCACAGTCCATCGCGTACCCGCAGTCCTGCATGAACTCCTCCTCGTCGCCGAAATGGTACTCGGTGTACCGCTCCAGCTCCTCCAAGATATCCCCCACTACTGCCTCGGAGTGGCCCGCCTCGATGGCCACGTGCAGGTCGTTCAGGAGCCCGAACAGGTGTTTGTGCTGCTCGTCGAAGCGGTCGATCTGTGTACTGTACCGCTCGTCGCTCCACTCGATGAACTCACCGTCCGACTCGGCCATAGAATATGCTTGGCAATTTCACCTGATAAATACGGCCGGGTATTCCCAGCGACTGAAAAGTCGGCCCGCTCTACGCGCCCCGCGTTCGCTGGCCCAGCGAACGCTCGTGGACGTTTTTTGTACCAGCCTGTCAACGATGCGGCGTGGCCGACGACTGTGACCCCGCTGACGTGTTCGCCCTCCTCGACGACGAGTACGCACGCTCGCTACTCGCGGCCACCAGCCACGAACCAATGACCGCACCAGCTCTCAGCGACCAGTGTGAGATGTCGCTCTCGACCGTATACCGCAGACTCGAACAGCTCGAAGGCTGTGGCCTCGTCGACGCCGAGGTCGTCCCCGACCCCGACGGCGACCACCGCAAACGATACGAGGCCCAGCTAGACGAACTGCTCGTCTCGCTGGACGATGGCCAGTTCGAAGTGAGCCTCCGAACGGACAGTTCGACAGCCGAGTACGCCGACGCCTTTACCGACCTCTGGGAGGGGCTCTGAGATGGTGGAGCCTCAGGCAATCGCCGAGGTCGTTAGCGTCCTGGAACTCCTCGTCGGTCTCGCCATCACCGGACTCGCTTTCCAGGGGTACCGACGGAACCGGAGTCGAGCGATGCTGTTTCTGGGCGGTGGTATCGCGACGATGACCGTCGTTAGTTTGGTCGTCATTGTGGTAGTGGCTTTTTTCTCCAGCGCCAGCGCCCGGATGGTCGGCCTCGCCAGCTCGTTGACGAACCTCGTCGGGATGTGTCTGATACTGTACGCCATCGTCCTCGCCCGGAGAGAGTAAACGAACGCTCGCCGCCTCAGAACGGCCCCATGCCGCCGCCTTCGCCCTGTTGCATTCGGTTCCGCCTCTCATCTCACGCCCGACAACGCTGTCTCCCGCTACCACGCGTTCGGACGTGTGCGGTGACTGGTGCACGCGGTCGGTTCGGGGTCCGGACACGTATACAAACCGGGCACCCTCAGACGTCCATCCGCAGTGCGTAGATGATACTGAGCAGGCCAGCGATCTCGAACGTCTGGATGAGCAACTGGACGGCTACCTCGGACATCGATGGGACCACGAGTATCAGGCCGAACAGCAGGACAGGGGGACCGAGCATGATGCCGAACCCAAGGGCGATGAACAACATCGGTCGGCTATCGTTTCGCCGGTACCCCCGGTACGCCTGATAGGCGATAAACAGGCCCAGCACAGCGCCGACCATCTCGTAGAGATTGCGCAACAGCAACGTCGTACTCTCGAAGGGACCGATGGTCATCGGGTGTCCGGGCGACCAGACGAGCATCAGTGTTTCCTGCATCGCTATATCCCCTCGATGAGTCTCGTGAACCGGTCTGCCATGTCCGCATGCCGGTCGATGGTGAGTTCGAACTGTCCGTCCACCAGGTCGACCGTCACCCGCTCGAGGTTCGCGGCATACAGTTTCCGGTGGTGGCCGCCGTCGGGGTCCGGCCGCGTCTGTTCGACCACGAGATCACACGCCTGCAGGCGTTCGAGACGGCGATAGATAGTCGGGCCCGACACGTCACATCGCTGTTCGAGTGTGCTAGCAGACATTGGTTGGTCGCTTGTCTCAGTGAGGATGACCCGCACGGTCTCGTCTTCGAGGAGCCCAGCGAGCGTCTCGATATCAGGGTCAGCACTCACTGTAGCGGGGTAGACGGAGAAACATGATAAATGGCTGTCGGCTACTTCAGCGACTGAAGCGCTGCCTGGCACCGCATTTACCAGGCCTCCATCTGTTCCGGTGATGCCATCCAGCGATACCGACTCCTCACGGCTCGCACTGTTTGCAGAGCGCCGTCCGGTTGCACTGTTTTTCACTCTCGCCATCGCGACCTCCTGGACCGTCTGGATACCGACACTCTCGGTGCTCCCCCACGGCAACGTCCGGCTGCTCGCGATCGTCCCCGGAGCGTTCGGCCCGCTGGTCGCAGCAGCCACAGTGACGATGCTCCGCGGTGAGTCCGCCAGACAGTGGCTGGTCGGCGCACTCGCCTGGCGGCGCTCGGCCCGGTGGTACGCCGTCGCCGTCGCTGTCCCACTCATCGTCAGCGTGGTGCTTCTCGGGACCCTCGTCGGACTCACCGGTTCGCTCGATCTCACAGCGGGTCCGGAAGTGGCTGCGCTCCTCGGATTCAATCTGGTCTTTGCCAGCCTTCTGGGGGGCGGCCAGGAGGAGTTCGGCTGGCGAGGCTTTGCGCTCCCCCATCTCCAAGCACGCTACGATGCACTGACGGCCAGCCTCCTCATCGGCGTCGTCTGGGCAATATGGCACGCGCCGATGTTCGTCTTCGGCGTCTACAGCGAGAATCCGGTGCTGTACGTGCTGGGTATCCTGGCGTTCGCTGTCGTCTTGACGTGGTACTACAACAGTTCTCGGGGACAGCTTCTGGGTGCTGTCGTCATGCACGGCACGCACAACGCCGCAGTGAACGTCCCACCGATGCTGGTCGAGGGAGCGAACACCGTTGCAGTCCCCTACGAAGGGCTGCTCGCCGCCGTGTACTGGGTGGTCGCGCTCGTTCTGCTCGGTCGTTACGGCCGAACGACACTCTCCAGCGAGGCCCCGGTAGAGCCGACGTGGGCGAACCAGCGCGGCGACGAGCCGACAGCCCAACCGTCGTCGACGTTCGGGAGCGACGACTGAAACCTGTCTCGAGAGACCGCTCTCAGAACGGCCCCATACCGCCCATGCCGCCCATCCCGCCGCCGCCCTCGCCCTGCTGCATCTGTTTCATCATCCGCTCCATGTCGCCGTCGCCCATCCCCTGGAACTGCTTCAACATCTGGGACATCTGCTTGTGCTGTTCGAGTAGTTCGCGCACGCGTTCTTCGGGTTTCCCGGAGCCGGCACAGATGCGCTCGGTGCGGGACTGGCCGATGATGCGGGGATTCTCCAGTTCCTCCTCGGTCATCGAATCCATGATGACGTCGAAATCGCGCATCCGCTCCTGGGTGACGTCCATCGCGTCGTCGGGCAGCTGGTCCATCAGCCCGCCGCCCATCCCCGGAATCATGTCCATCACCTGGTCGAGCGGCCCCATGTTGTTCATCGTCTCCATCTGCTTGCGCATGTCCTTCAGGGTGAACGACCCCTCCAGCATCTGCTCGGGGTCCCAGTCCTCTTCCTCGTCGCCCGTCTCCTGCATCGCCCGCTCGACGCGCTCGGTGAGCTGTTTCAGGTCACCCATCCCGAGCAGCCGAGAGATAAAGCCCGACGGCTCGAAGCGCTCGATGTCCTTGACCGTCTCACCAGAGCCGAGGAAGGCGATGGTCGAGTCGGTCTCGTCGACGGCGGCGAGTGCGCCCCCACCTTTCGCCGTCCCGTCCAGTTTGGTGATGACGACGCCGTCGATGCCGATGGCCTCCTGGAAGTCCGCCGCCTGACTCTTGGCGCTCTGGCCCATCGCGGCGTCGAGCACCAGCAGGTTGCGGTCCGGTTTGACTTCCGCTTCGATGCGTTCGATCTGCTCGATGAGCTCCTCGTTCAGGCCGTCTCGACCCGCCGTGTCCACGATGCGGACGTCGGCCTCCTCGGTCGCTTCGAGCCCGTCGCGGGCAATCTTCACGGGGTCGTCCTCGTCCGGGTCACCGTAGAAGTCGACCTCGGCCCGGTCGGCCATCTCCTTCGACTGGTCGTAGGCGCCGGGGCGGTCGGTGTCGGTCTGGATGATGGCCGGCCGCAGCCCCTTCGTCGAGAACCACCACGCCATCTTGGCGGCGGTGGTCGTCTTCCCCGACCCGTACAGGCCCGCGAGCATGATGGTCTGCTCTTCGAGGGGGAGGTCGGTGGATTCCCCGACCATATCGACCAGCTCCTCGTAGACGATTCGCAGCACCCAGTCACGGGGTGTCGTGCCCGCTGGCGGTTCCTCCTCCAGGGCGCGGGTCTCGATGTTGTCAGACAGCTCCTGGACCAGCGCCACGTCGACGTCGGCCTGCAACAGCGACCGCTGAATCTCCTTGACGATGTCCTCGATGTCCTCCTCGGAGATGCGGGACTTCCCCCTGAGGTTGTCCAGCGTTCCCCGGAGAGAACTTCCGAGATTGTCGAGTACCATTGTTGGCCCCACCTACAGCACCGCGCGGGTAAAGCACTGCGGTCCCACCTTTTTCTTCGTCGGGTTCGAGGCGCGCCGCCGGCGCGCTCGAACCGCTCCTCGAAAAACGTGGGCGAAAAAAGCGGGACCTCGCTCCGCTCGGTCCCGTGAAACGGCTCGCTTCGCTCCCCGTATGCTCGCTCAGGACAGCCTGCCCTCCCCCGTCAGCGCGGCCCGGAGGCCGCGCTCGGCCACCGCAACCGTTGTGTTCGGATTGCTATCCCGCTACAGCGCCGCTCAGTTCACTTCGTTGTACATCTCGTCTATCATCTCGTCTAAGTCCGGGGTGCCGCCGCCGGGTTGCTGTGGCGTGTAGCTGAACTCCCCCTTGCCGTCCGGGGCGTCACCCTGGGACCAGGGCTGGTCGGGCTCCTCGCGCTCCTCCCGGGCGGTGGACATGAACGTGTAGTTGTACTCCTGGTTCTCTTTTTCCTGGTCGAAGCTGTTCGGGACCGGGCGGTGTTCACCCAGCATCTCCAGGGCCGCGTGCCACTGGTTCTGGTGCATGGTATCGCGGGCGATGAGGTACTCCAGCATATCCTTCATCCCGGGGTCGTCGGTGAACTCGTAGAGCCGCGTCGCCAGCAGTCGACCGGTCGATTCGGCCATGACGTTGGCGTACATGTCGGCGGCGAGATTGCCGGAGGCGACGACGTAGTTGCCGGTGAAGGGGTTGCCGTTGCTGTCGACGGGCATCGCGTGCAGTCCGGCCGAGAGCGCCTGGCGTGGCTGGCCAGAGCGCATCATCTCGTCGATGACGGCGTCCTCGCGGGCGGCCTCCCGGGCCTCGTCGGAGGCCCCTTCGAGGTTCTTCGAGACCGCGGTCGCGAGCATCTCGATGTGGCCCAGCTCCTCGGTGGCGGTTTCCATCAGGAACTGCCGAATCTCTCTCTTCTCGGCGGGGACGGCGAAGGCCTGGAACATGTACTGCAGCGCGACGCGCATCTCGCCCTCGGCGCCGCCGATTGCCTGCTGGAGCAGCTTCGCGAACTGCGGGTCGGGCTCTTCCACTTCGACCTCGAACTGAAGTTCGTCGTCGTGGTAGAACACGACGTGTAGACAGGGAGAGCTGCTGAAAAAGCAATCTGCCTGCATTTACCGGCAGTCGTGGGCCTTCGTGGCCTTTTGGCGTGGAGCTACTCCGGCACTTCTGCAATCGTCGTAATCGCCCGCGGACTGCCCGGCATCGACTGCCAGACCACCTTTTTCCGGTTCGGGTGACCTCCGGTCACCACTCACCGCAAAAACGTGGGCGAAAAAAGCGGCCCCTCACTTCGTTCGTGGCCGACCGCTATTCGGGCACTTCTGCAATCGTCGTAATCGCCCGCGGACTGCCCGGCATCGACTGCTGGATGTGGTGTTCGAACTCCTCGAAGCCGGCCTCCCGGAACATCCGGTCGGCCTCCTCCTCGTCGTAGAACAGCATGATGGCGTCGGCCACCTTCTGGAAGATAGAGGAGTTGGGGTAGTCGGGGCCGACGATGAGCACCTTGCCGCCGGGTTTCGTGATACGACGGGCCTCTTCGAGGGCGTCGACGGGGTTGGGCCAGTACTCGATGGAGCCCGACGACCAGACGGCGTCGAAGCTGTCGTCCTTGAACGGCAGCCGCTCGGCGTCGCCCATGTGGTAGCGGACCCGGCCTAACTTGCCGAACTTCTCAAAGGCCCTCGAGAGCTGGTGGGGGCTCTGGTCGAGCCCGTAGATAGTGTCGACGTGTTCGAGCAGCCCTTCGGTGGCGAAGCCGGTCCCACAGCCCACGTCCAGAACGCGGTCGTCCGCGTCGAGGTCCAGCATCTCGATAGCCTCGTCGCGCATCTCTTCGTTCCAGACGAGCGGATTGATCTCGTCGTACACCTTCGAGAGGTACTTGTAGAACGTCCGCGCCCGGGCTTTGTTCTCGAGGACTCCCATTAGTGGTTCTTGGGCCTTACTGGACATAATTCCCCGGTTTTCCTCCCCGTCGACATGGCTTTCGATACCGCGAAAACTTCGCAACTACCAAATAGCCGCTGGGGTAAGGTTCGGACGATTAGAGAATGCCACGGCCAGAAGTTCTAGACCGGATAAAGGAGGCCGAGCAGGAGGCCGACGATATCGTCGCCGAGGCCGAGGAAGAGCGCGAGGAGACCATCGCCCAGGCCCGGGAGGAGGCCGACGAGATTCGCGAACAGGCCCGCGAGGACGCCGAAGCCGAGGCTCAGGAGCGCCTCGAGGACGCTCGTGAGGAGATCGAGGCCGAGCGCGAGGACCTCATCGAAGAGGGTGAGAACGCCCGCGAGGACCTCGAACAGCAGGCCGAAGGGCGCGAAACCGAGGTGGTCGACTACGTGACAGACCTCTTCGAGGAGGCGGTACATGCTCAGACCTGAGAAGATGTGTCGCGTCTCGGTGACGGGGTCGAAACGCGTAATGGAGTCCGTCGTCGAGTCGGTCCACGACCTCGACATGCTCCACGTCACCGAGTACGACGGGGCCTGGGACGGCTTCGAGCCGGGCGACCCGGTCGAGGGCGCCGACGAGGCCTCCGACCAGCTCGTCACCGTGCGCGCACTGGAGTCTATCCTCGGCGTCGAGGCCGAGGACGCGGGCCCGACGCGACTCGTCACCGACGAGGCCCTCGAGGAGGACCTCGAAGAGGTCCGAACGAAGGTCACCGAACTCGACGACCGGCGCGACGACCTGCGTGACGACCTCCGGAACGTCGAAGACCAAATTTCGACCATGGAGCCGTTCGTCCGGCTCGGTATCGACCTGGACCTGCTCCGTGGCTACGACACGCTCGCCGTGTCGGTCGGCGAGGGTGACGCGGACGAAGTCGACGCGACCCTCGCGGACAGCGACGTCGACACCTACGAACTGTTCAGTGAGGATGGCGTCGTCGCCGTCTTCGCGCGCGCCGACGCAGACGAACTCCAGGACGCGCTGGTCGGGGCGACGTTCTCCGCGCTCGAGGTACCGGAGGGCGACGGCGACCCGACCGAGTACCTAGAGGAGCTGAACCACCGCAAACAGCAGCTCGAATCGAAGCTCGACACGGTCGAGAACGAGCTCGACGAGCTTCGCCTCGACTACGCCGGCTTCCTGCTGGCCGCCGAGGAGAAACTCTCCATCGAGGTCCAGAAGGCCGAAGCACCGCTGACCTTCGCGACGACGGAGAACGCCTTCATCGCCGAAGGGTGGATTCCCGACGAGGAGTACGAGCTGTTCGAACAGCAGGTCTCCGCGGACGTCGGCGAGGCCATCGACATCGAGAAGCTCGAGGTCGCCGCCTACGACAGCGACGGACACGTCCACTCCCAGGAGGAGGTCGAGGGCGAGGGTGGCCACGACGAGGCGGCCGCCGAAGACGAGACGCCGTCGGCCGACGACACGGACGACCAGCCCGAGAAAGCCGTCGCGGACGGGGGCCACGCCACGACAGGCAGTGGCCTCGTCACGATGGGCGATTCCAGCCCGCCGGTCATCCAGGACAACCCCGGCGCGGCCCGTCCCTTCGAGGCGCTCGTCGAGGTCGTCAACCGCCCGAAATACGGCGAGTTCGACCCGACGGTGTTCTTCTTCCTCACGTTCCCGGCGTTCTACGGGTTCATGATCGGTGACCTCGGCTACGGTATCGTCTACACGCTGCTCGGGTACGGGCTGTACTCCAGAGCCAGCGGTGACGTCATGAAGAGCCTCGGCGGCGTCGCGATGTGGGCCGGTGGCTTTACCATGCTGTTCGGTATCCTGTACGGCGAGATATTCGGGCTGCACACCATCTCGAACGTCGTCTGGCCGGCGCTCGGGTTCGAAGGTGCGCCGTTCCACAAGGGGCTCCAGCCCGCGTACGGTGACTACGCGCTGGGCTGGCTCATCATCAGCGTGCTGGCCGGGATGGCCCATCTCGCCATCGGGTGGACGCTGGGCTTCGTCAAGAACCTCCAGCACGGGCTCTGGGACGCTATCACCGAGAGCGGCTCCTGGCTCCTGATGCTCTTTGGCTTCTGGGGCTGGGTCTTCAGTGACTTCCCCGCCGGCAGCAAGCCGTACTTCCTCATCGGAAGCGAGGCCGTGTTCAACGGGAACCCGTTCCACCTCGGCTTCGCCGGCTTCCCGGCAGAGGTCGGTATCGCCGGCCTGGTGATGTTTGCCATCGGTCTCGCACTCATCGCGACGGCCGACTTCGCCGAGTTCGTCGAGGCCGTCTTCCTGCAGGTGTTCGTCAACGGGCTCTCTTACACCCGGCTGGCGGCGGTCCTGCTCGCGAAGGCCGGGATGGCGTTCGTGGTCAACCTCCTGTTCTTCGGCGTCTACATCGTCGAGACCAGCAGCGGACCGGAGTGGCACTTCGGTATCAACCACTCGCCGGCCTACATGCTAGAGCAGGGGACCTACCACGGCCACGAGGTCACCAGCGTCATGTTCCCCGGCCTGATGCACTCGGGTATCGCCGGTGTCGTCGGCGGCCTGCTGGTGCTCGTGCTGGGCCACGCACTGGTGCTCATCCTCGGTGTCACGAGCGCGGGTCTGCAGGCCGTGCGTCTCGAGTACGTGGAGTTCTTCGGGAAGTTCTTCGAGGGCGGCGGCAAGCGGTACAGTCCGTTCGGCTACGAGCGGACCTACACGACCGACGACTGACGACGGATACATTCCACTAACGCACACGAGAAATTTTCCCCGAGGGAGACGACTGGTACCGGCTCACTGACAGACGGCCAGCCCCGCCTAAACCGCCAGAAAGGGGTTCTGACGAAGTGTTTTGGGAACCTTTATGAACTCCGTGGCGTCACATACGCCTGTTCGGACACGAGCAACTTCACAGAGGACTTCAACACAATGATCAACGAACTCGCATTCCTTACTCAAGCCGTACTGCAGGAAGGTACCGCCGCTGCCGCACCAGCGATTCCAAACAAGGCTGCTGCCGCACTCGCCGTCGGGCTCGCTGCGCTCGGGTCGGGCTACGCGGAGCGAGGTATCGGTGCCGCCGCAGTCGGTGCCGTCGCGGAGGACGACAGCATGTTCGGCCGTGGACTCATCCTGACAGTCCTGCCGGAGACGCTCGTCATTCTCGCGCTGGTCGTCGTCTTCGTCGTTCCTAACTAACGTATCCCCTCCTTTTCAACAATGAGCCTTGAAACAGTCGTAGAGGACATCCGAGACGAGGCCCGCGCGCGTGCAGAGGAGATAGGGGCCGAGGCCGACGAGCGCGCCGACGAGATTATCGCCGACGCCGAGGCCGACGCGGAGGAAATCCGCGAGGAGCGCGAGGCCGAGGTCGAGCGCGAAATTTCCCAGGAGCGCGAGCAGCGCCTCTCCTCGGCGAAGCTCGAGGCCAAGCAGGCCCGACTGGGCGCCCGCCGTGACGTGCTCGAAGACGTCCACGCGGACGTCGAGCAGGCAATCGCCGACCTCGAGGGCGACCGCCGCGAGGAGCTGACCCGCGAACTGCTTGCCGCCGCCGCCGACGAGTTCGACGACGGCGCCACGCTCCGGGTCTACGGTCGCGCCGAGGACCAGTCGCTCATCGAGGATATCCTCACTGAGTACGACGACGCAACGTTCGCCGGTGAGCAGGAGTGTCTCGGCGGCGTGGTAGTCGAGAGCGAGGCCTCCCGCGTCCGTGTGAACAACACGTTCGACTCCGTGCTGGAGTCGGTCTGGGAGAACAACCTGAAAGCAATCAGCGACCGCCTCTTCGACGACCAATGAGCAGCTACAGAGCGGCATCCGGCGGCCGGAGCAGCAACTACGAGTACGTCATCGCTCGGGTCCGCTCCCGTCGCGCGTCGCTGTTCGACGACGACGACTACCGCAAGCTGGTCCGGATGGGGACGAGCGAGATCGCTCGCTTCATGGAAGAGACCGAGTACGAGACCGAGATGAACGCACTCGGGGCCCGCTATAGCGGCTCCGACCTCGTCGAGTACGCGCTGAACCGCAACCTCGCGAAACACTTCGACGACCTGCTGGAGTGGTCCGAGGGGGCGCTGTACAACTACATCGCGCGCTACCTGCGGAAGTTCGACGCGTGGAACGCCAAGACGGTTATCCGCGGGCTCTACTCGGGCGCCGACGAAAGCGAGATCGAGGACGACCTCATCCGCGCTGGGGAGTTCGGCGACAAGCGCATCGACCAACTGCTGTCGGCGGGCTCCATCGAGGAGGTCGTCGACTTGCTCGAGGACACCATCTTCGGTGCGTCGCTGGGCGATGCCTACGAGGTGTACGAGGAGCAGGACGTCCTCGTGCCCCTGGAGAACGCTATCGACCGCGCCTTCTACGAGACGCTGCTCGATGGGTTGCCGAGCAACCCGGAGCCCGACAGCGCGACCGGGCTGTACGTCCAGTTCCTGCGGGCCGAGGTGGACTTCCGGAACCTCCGGAACGCACTACGGCTGGCCCGCAGCGGCGCCGAGACGGACCCGGCCGAGTACTACATCGAGGGCGGCAAACTCTTCGACCAGCAGTCCCTGACCCAGTTGACGGGCAACATGGACAACCTGGTCGCCGCGGTGCGTGACAGCACGTACGGCGACGACCTCGATTCGGCCCTGTCCGCACTGGAGGACGCCGGGAGCCTGGTCGAGTTCGAGCGCGCACTCGACGCGGCGCTGCTCGAGTACGCCGACAAGCTGTCGACCCGGTACCCGCTGTCGGTCTGTCCGGTGCTGTCGTACATCCTCGCCAAGGAGCGCGAGGTCGACAACATCCGGGCCATCGCCCGCGGTCGCGAGGCGGGGCTTTCCCCCGACGAGATCGAACAGGAGCTGGTGATACTATGAGCCAGGAGATAGCAGTTATCGGGAGTCCGGAGTTCACGACGGGCTTTCGACTGGCGGGGGTTCGCAAGTTCGCGGACATCCCCCCGGAAGCAAAGGACGAGCAGCTGGACGACGCCGTCTCGGAGATGCTCTCCGACGACGACGTCGGCATCGTCGTGATGCACGACGACGACATGGACCACCTCTCGCGTGGCGTTCGCAAGAGCGCCGAGACGAGCGTCGAACCGGTGCTGGTCACCCTCGGCGGCGAGGGCGCTGGCAGCGGCGGGCTGCGTGAACAGATCAAACGAGCCATCGGTATCGACCTGATGGACGAGGACTAACAATGAGTCAAGCAACAGAATCCGACGTCCGCGAGGACGGTATTATCGAAAGCGTCTCGGGACCGGTCGTAACGGCTCGGGACCTCGACGCCCGGATGAACGACGTCGTCTACGTCGGTTCGGAAGGGCTGATGGGCGAGGTCATCGAGATCGAAGGCAACATCACCACCATCCAGGTGTACGAGGAGACCTCCGGGGTCTCCCCGGGTGAGCCGGTCGAAGGGACCGGCGCGCCCCTGTCGGTGGACCTCGGGCCGGGGATGCTCGACGCCATCTACGACGGCGTCCAGCGCCCGCTCGACGTCCTCGAGGAGAAGATGGGCTCGGCGTATCTCGACCGCGGTGTCGACGCGCCGGGTATCGACCTGGAGAAGACCTGGGAGTTCGAGCCCGAAGTCGAGGAAGGCGACGCGGTCGAGCCCGGCGACATCGTCGGTATCGTCCCCGAGACGCCCAGTATCGACCACAAGGTGATGGTCCCGCCCGACTCCGACGGCGGCGAAGTCACCGCCATCGAGTCCGGGAGCTTCACCGTCGAGGAGACGGTCGTCGAACTGGACTCCGGCGAGGAGATTCAGATGCGACAGGAGTGGCCGGTGCGCCAGCAGCGGCCCTCCGTCGACAAGGAGACGCCGACCGAACCCCTCATCTCGGGCCAGCGCGTGCTCGACGGCCTCTTCCCCATCGCGAAGGGCGGGACCGCGGCGATTCCCGGCCCCTTCGGCTCCGGGAAGACGGTCACCCAGCACCAGCTCGCCAAGTGGGCCGACGCGGACATCGTCGTCTACGTCGGCTGTGGCGAGCGCGGCAACGAGATGACCGAGGTCATCGAGGACTTCCCGGAACTGGAAGACCCCATCACGGGCAACGCCCTGATGGACCGGACTTGCCTCATCGCGAACACGTCGAACATGCCCGTCGCAGCACGAGAGTCCTGCGTCTACACGGGTATCACCATCGCGGAGTACTTCCGTGACATGGGGTACGACGTCGCGCTGATGGCTGACTCCACCTCCCGGTGGGCCGAGGCCATGCGCGAGATATCCTCGCGACTCGAGGAGATGCCCGGCGAGGAGGGGTACCCCGCGTACCTCTCGGCGCGCCTCTCGGCGTTCTACGAGCGGGCCGGCTACTTCACGAACATCAACGGGACCGAGGGCTCCGTCTCCGTCATCGGCGCCGTCTCCCCGCCCGGCGGGGACTTCTCGGAGCCGGTGACCCAGAACACGCTGCGTATCGTCAAGACGTTCTGGGCGCTGGACGCCGACCTCGCGGAACGTCGGCACTTCCCCTCTATCAACTGGAACGAGTCGTACTCGCTCTATCGCGAACAGCTCGACCCGTGGTTCGTCGACAACGTCCGGGACGACTGGCCCGAGACGCGACAGTGGGCCATCGACACGCTGGACGAGGAGGCCGAACTGCAGGAGATCGTCCAGCTCGTCGGGAAGGACGCCCTGCCGGAGGACCAGCAGCTGACGCTGGAAATCGCCCGCTATCTGCGTGAGGCGTGGCTCCAGCAGAACGCGTTCCACCCGACCGACACCTACTGCGAACCCGAGAAGACGTACCGTATCATGGACGCCATCAAGACGTACAACGACGAGGCCTTCGAGGCGCTCGACGCCGGTGTTCCCGTCGAGGAACTCACCGACATCGAGGCCGCGCCCCGTCTCAACCGTATCGGCGTCCAGGAGGACTACAACGAGTACATCGACGAGCTCGAGGACGACATCACCTCGGAGCTCCGGGAGCTCTACTAATGAAAGAGTATCAGACAATCACTGAGATCAGCGGCCCGCTGGTGTTCGTCGAGACCGACGAGCCGGTCGGCTACGACGAGATCGTCGAGATCGAGATCGGCGACGGCGAGACGCGCCGTGGCCAGGTGCTCGAATCGGCAAGCGACCACGTCGCCATCCAGGTGTTCGAGGGGACGGAGGGTATCGACCGCGACGCCTCCGTTCGCTTCCTGGGCGAGACGATGAAGATGCCCGTCACCGAGGACCTGCTGGGACGGGTCATGGACGGGACCGGCCAGCCCATCGACGGCGGCCCGGAAATCGTCCCAGACGACCGACAGGACATCGTCGGCGCAGCTATCAACCCCTTCTCGCGGGAGTACCCCGAGGAGTTCATCCAGACGGGCGTGTCGGCTATCGACGGCATGAACACGCTCGTCCGTGGCCAGAAGCTGCCCATCTTCTCGGCGTCGGGCCTGCCCCACAACGACCTGGCGCTCCAGATTGCGCGACAGGCATCTGTGCCGGAAGAAGAGGAAGGCGACGACGACGAGGGCTCGGAGTTCGCAGTCATCTTCGGCGCGATGGGTATCACGGCCGAGGAGGCAAACGAGTTCATGGACGACTTCGAGCGCACCGGCGCGCTGGAACGCTCCGTCGTCTTCATGAACCTCGCGGACGACCCCGCCGTCGAGCGGACGATTACGCCGCGACTCGCGCTCACCACGGCCGAGTACCTGGCCTTCGAGAAGGACTACCACGTCCTGGTCATCCTGACGGACATGACCAACTACTGTGAGGCACTCCGAGAGATCGGTGCCGCACGTGAGGAGGTCCCGGGCCGACGTGGCTACCCCGGATACATGTACACGGACCTGGCCCAGCTCTACGAGCGGGCCGGCCGTATCGAGGGTCGTGACGGCTCTGTCACCCAGATTCCCATCCTCACGATGCCGGGCGACGACGACACCCACCCGATTCCGGACCTGACCGGCTACATCACCGAGGGCCAGATCTACATCGATAGGGACCTCAACAGCCAGGGTGTCCAGCCGCCGATCAACGTCCTGCCCAGCCTGTCGCGGCTGATGGACGACGGTATCGGCGAGGGCCTGACCCGTGCAGACCACGCCGACGTGAAAGACCAGATATTCGCCGCTTACGCGGAGGGTGAGGACCTGCGCGACCTCGTGAACATCGTCGGTCGCGAGGCGCTGTCGGACCTGGACAACAAGTATCTGGACTTCGCGGACCGCTTCGAGGAGGAGTTCGTCGACCAGGGGTACGACACCGACCGCGACATCGACGAGACGCTCGAACTCGGCTGGGACCTGCTCTCGATGCTCCCGAAGGACGCGCTGAACCGCATCGACGAGGAGCTCATCGAAGAGCACTACCGCGAAGAAGAGACGGCCGAAGAAGTCGCCGCGGACTGAGGCGGCTGTTTTTTTGTTCGTTTCCGGTTCGTGACTGCCCGTCGCCCGGAGAGACGTCGAATAGTTCGTCCGTCCTGCACGCGAGCGACGCGGTCAGGACCGCCGGGTGAGAAGCAACGTGACTCCGGCCAGCGCAAGCAGCGCGGCGGTGGCGCCGAAGCCGGGACCGGAGCTACCGGTCGCCGTCCCCGTGGCGGTGGTGTTGTTCGCCGGGAGGTCGGCCCCGAGGAAGGAGGCTGCACGCTCCGTGTCCATCGACGGGAACTCGCGGTCCCACTCGCCGGGCATATACACCGCTGTCTCCTCGTCGACGTAGGCGAGCGACCGGACGTCGCTCTCGGTGGCGTCCGCCGCCACGGCGTCCTCGACTGTCACGTACGTCGTCCCCTCGCGGCCGACGACGCTCGTGACCCCCGCCGGAACGGAGCCGTCCTCGGCGAGCGCGTTACGGAGCACGGTGATGTTTCTGAACTGCGCACCGACCTCCATCGTGATGCGCTCGCCCTCCGCCGAGACGTTCACCTTCCCGCGTTCGGGGTCTGCCTGCAGGAGCGACGTGAGGAACGATTGCTCGGTTCCGTCCGCCGCCGAGGTGTCCACCAGCTGGCTGGTGAGCTCGGTGAACACGTCGTTGTCGACTGTCAGTGAGCCGGCCACGTCGACACGGTCGTCCTCCGTCGTGGCGGCGCTGGCGGTGGCGCTCACGTTATACATATCGATGCCACGACTGTCGAGTTCGGCCACGTAGTCGTCCCAGTTCTCGGTCGTGTAGTCGGCAGACGCGGTGACAGTCGCCTCTCCCGGGGACGATTCACTGATCTCCGCGCTCCAGGAGATATGCCGGCGCAGCTCCGCCGCCTGTCCGGCCTGGAGCCGCGTCTGAACGCCGTCGAGCGCTGACTGCGTCTCGGGGTCGAGCTCCTCGCTGTCGGTCGCGTTCGCGATTTCGGCCGCCGGCACCACGATGTCGTCGTAGTTTCGGACGTCGACCGCGACGTCGGCCGACACCGATTCGGTGTCGGCGTCGTAGCTCGCCGCAATCCGCTCTATCGAGAGCTCCCGCATCCGGTTCGTGAGTTCCTCGGCGCGTGGGCGGTCCATCTCGACGGACTCACTCTCGACGAGCTCCTCGGCCAGGGTTTCCGTCAGCTCTGTCTCGACACCGGTGTACTCGACAGTGTAGGCGATGTCGAGTTCGGCACTCTCGTTGTCGGCCTCCGAGAACTCGTAGCGGTCGATGGTGACGTCGGCGCTCCCGTTGAACGACGACGCGACGCCCCCGAACTCCGACTCGACGGTCTCGCGGGCCCGTTCGCGGGTCGAATACTCGTCGCGTTCGTACGCCGACAGCGTGGTGTTGCGCTCGACCGCCACGGTGTAATCGCCGTCGTCCTCCGTCAGTACGATTGACGCGTCGCCGGGCTCGATGCCCATCGCCAACGGTGCGATCTGTGCGTCGAACGTGCTGTCGGCGGTGAACCGCGACCCGGTGACCGTGACGTTGCCACTCGTCGACACGGACTCCAGCTCGTCGCCGCTCGCTCTCGCTTCGTCGTCGAGGGTCATCTCGAGGCTGAGGTTCGACGCGGCGTTCTCGGTGGTCCGCTGGCCTGCCGCCTCGAAGGAGAGACTCGACAGGGAGTCCGGCCTGTCGAAGTAGAACTGGCCGTCGCCGCTGATGTTCGCCTCCGTCAGCAACACCGAGGCCTGTCCGGTCACGTCCGTCTCCCCTTCGACCGGCTCGCTCGCGAGGAAGTAAAACAGGTTGGTGCTGATATCGGCGCCGTACTCGACGTCGGTGTCCGGCTCAGAGGCGCCGGTGGTGTCCCCGTCCGTCCCGTAGACCAGCACGGCGCTCCCGTTCTCACGGACGTATATCTCGTCCGACGGCTCGGGACTATCCGCCTGCACGTCGGTGGACGCAACTGATTGCTGTGGGCTGTTCACCGCCGGTCCCCCGCTCGCGAGGGGGACCACACTCAGGACCACGAACCCCACCAGCAGGAGGCTGACGAGTTCGTCCTTGAATATCATGGTTCAATCCAGTTTTGCAAGTGTAAAATATTACCGAATCAGGAAGCGCAGTATCTCGACGGGCGGGCAGCTATACAGCAAGTCTGGCCGGCATTCGGTCTCGATGCTACCATCTACTTTTTCCGGCGGAGACAGAAGCCCATCCGTCGAGTCGAGCTCCGGGCAGGTCAGGGCGTGTCGGGGCCCGACGAGAACGGGGGACAGCGACGGACGGATTAGGCTCGGTCTACCGCGGTAACCGCCGACATTCCGCAACCTTCGCCGCTTCGTACCCAACTGATTGGGTGTGCTAAACTTTACCTTCGGAACCCAAATTCCAGTTGCACTATGCCACAACCAGGAAGCGAACAGATATGGCTATGGCTGGGTACAGCAGGCATGTTCCTCGGCATGCTATACTTCATCGGCCGAGGCTGGGGCGAGACGGACGACCGTCGCCAGAAGTTCTACATCGCGACGATACTGATAACAGCAATCGCGTTCGTGAACTACCTGGCGATGGCGCTCGGGTTCGGGCTGACCATCATCGAGTTGCCCAACGACCCGGAGGCGCCCATCTACTGGGCCCGGTACACTGACTGGCTGTTCACCACGCCGTTGCTGTTGTACGACCTCGCCCTGCTTGCCGGGGCGGACCGCAACACAATCTCCACGCTCGTCAGCCTCGACGTGCTGATGATCGGTACCGGCGTCGTCGCGACGCTGTCGGCCGGTAGCGGCGTGCTGGCGGCGGGCGCCGAACGACTCATCTGGTGGGGAATTAGCACCGCGTTCCTGCTGGTGTTGCTGTACTTCCTGTTCAGCTCGCTGTCGAGCCGGGTGACCGACCTGCCAAGCGACACCCAGGGGACCTTCCGCACGCTGCGGAACCTCGTGGCCGTCGTCTGGCTGGTCTACCCCGTCTGGTGGCTCATCGGCACCGAGGGGCTCGCCCTGGTCGGCATCTTCACGGAGACGGCCGGCTTCATGGTCATCGACCTGGTCGCGAAGGTCGGCTTCGGGTTCATCCTCCTGCGCAGTCACAGCGTCCTCGACGGCGCCGCGCAGAGCCAGACGACGGGTGCGTCGCCCGCAGACGACTAGCGCAACTGGCGCCATGACCCACGGACGGCGTGGGTTCGACTGACGACGCGGATTTTTTCGAGCGCGAACCCGTCAGAGACGACTGAAAACGGTTAACTGGCTACGCCCGAAACGGCCCTGTAATGGCGAAGGACGTCAAACCCACTCGGAAGAACTTGATGCAGATAGAGGACCGCATCGAGCTCTCCGAGCGCGGGCACGATACGCTGGAGAAGAAGCGTGACGGCCTCATCATGGAGTTCATGGATATCCTCGACCAGGCACAGGACGTCCGTGAGGACCTCGACGACTCCTACGACCGTGCTCAGGACGCGATCAACATGGCCAGGGCGATGGATGGGGACGTGGCGGTCCGTGGTGCCGCGGCCGCACTCAAGGAACACCCCGAACTGACGACCCAGTCGAAGAACATCATGGGCGTCGTCGTCCCCCAGATCGACTCGACGGGCGTCAAGAAGTCACTGGACGAGCGTGGCTACGGCGTGATGGGAACCTCCGCCCGTATCGACGAGGCCGCCGACGCCTACGAGGAACTCATCGAGAACATCATCCTCGCCGCCGAGGTCGAGACGGCGATGAAGAAGATGCTCGAGGAGATCGAGACGACAAAGCGGCGCGTCAACGCCCTGGAGTTCAAGCTCCTGCCCGACCTCCACGACAACAAGGAGTACATCGAGCAGAAGCTCGAAGAGCAAGAGCGCGAAGAGATCTTCCGCATGAAGAAGATCAAGGCCAAGAAGGAAGAAGAGGAAGACGCGCTTGCGGCCGAGGAAGCCGAGAAAGAGGAAGCGGAACGGCTCACGGCAGACGACTGAATCTCTCTATCCGCTATCCGGCGCCCGCTCGACGCTGTCGGGTGTCACTCGTATCCGCGTCCCGTTCCGACTCGTGAACTCGAAGCACTCGCCAAACTCCGTCTCCGGGTAGCTCCGCAGGTGGTCCTGCAGGAAGCGTATCGCCACCTGTTCGCCCAGACGGATGCCCCGTTCACCGTCCGAGCGGAAGTGGACGCCGCCGAACATCCGGGCGTGGGCGATGTTCGAGGCCAGTTTGTCGAGCTCCGAGCCGACGGTCATCTCGCTGACGGCGTCGTCCGCGTGGTCACCCCGGTCGATAAAGACGTGTTCGGTCGGGTCGTCCGGGTCGATACCTACCGGGCGCATCCCGGTCGTGGTGATGTCGGCCGTGTCGTCGAACAGCGCCTTCAGCACCGTCACGCCGGCACCGGCCATCGTGGCGTGGCCGGAGGGGTAGGACGGGTGGGTCGGCGACCCCTCTGGGTACATCTGGCCGAGCAGATACGTCTCGGCCTCGGCGTCGTCGTCGACGAACCGCTGGTCGCGCTGGCGACCGTTGAACTCGGCGACGACGTCCAGAATCGCGCTGGCGGGGTCGCTCTCGACGAGGTCGTCGACGACCTGCTCGTCGAGCGGCGAGGCGTCCTGTCGCTGTTCGAGGTCGACCAGCCCGGCCATCGCCTCCGGGCGGAGCCGCGTGAACGACCGCCACTTCTGGGCCCAGGCGGCCTTGAACGCCTCGTAGGAGACAGCCCCGACCAGCGAGAACGGGTCGACCGGGCCGAAGGTGACGCCGTCGGCCTCGTTGGGTGAGGTCGGCCGGCCGTTCTCGTCGGGGGTGTAGGGTGACTGGGTCGTCCGCGGGAAATCCCAGAACAGCAACACCGTGGCGGCCCGGTAGTACTCCTGATAGGGGCCGTCGGTGTGGACGTGGGTACCCAGGTCCCGGCCGGTGATGGGGTAGCGACCCGTGTCGGACTCGAAGTCCTCCTCGCGGTACGTCTCGGGAATCTCGCCGTTCTGGAGGGCGACGAACTGGTCGAACGTGACGCCGAACTCCCGGCGGTTGGCTATCGGGACGTGGCGTTCGACGGCGAGTGCGTCGAGGTCCAGTTCGGTGACACCGGTGAGCCCGGCGACGTAGGGCGCACACCCCGACGGGAACAGCGGATACAGCTGCTGGAGGACGAACTGCGAGTGGAACTGCCCGGTCAGATCGTCGGGTCGGTCCGGTGTATCGGGCCGGCTGTAGCCCCGAAACAGCGTCTCGGGGGTGACGCCACCTGTCGCCGCCGTGGGAATCTCTAACTCCTCGGCGACCGACTGGAGGTTCTCGTCCCGGCGGTCGGCGACGCGCTGGAGGACCGCGTTCAGCTTGTCGGCCGCCCATCGGGTGATGGAGTCGTGACTGTCGATGCTGTCGAAGGCGGCCGTGTCGTCGGTCCGCTCGCCGGTCCCGTAGTCGTCGAACTCGACGTCCCGGCAGACGGCGAACAGGTACGCCTCCAGCAGTTCCGCCGCTGCTTCGGGGCTGTCGACAGGGTGGGGTTCGGTCATCTCGACGGCGCCGTACTCCTCGCGGATGCCGTCTTCCTTCGCTGATTCGAGGTCCACCGCCGTTCGGTCACCGGCGAGTGAGGGATGGACTCCTTTCATAGACCCGGCGTTTGCCGACCGCGGACTGATCCACCGTCGCCCATCGGTCTCGTTCGCGCGAGTCACCGCGTCCAGCGCGTCGCCGTCGTTCTCGCGGATTGCCCGTTCGAGCCGTTCGAACTCCTCGACCCCGTCCTCGGTCAACAGCCCCGTGTCGCTGTCGTGTTCCAGTAGTTTCGTGAACGACCCGACGTACCGGGCCGCGTGGCTGCGCTGGCGCTCGTCCGGGGACGTCCAGTCATCGGGGGAGTCCGTCTGCTGTTCAGCCGCCCGCTCCCGAATCTGTTCTGTGACGGCGGGCTGGTCGGTCCCATTGCTGTTCGAGCCTGTGGGTGTGTTTCCCATGGTTGAACACCTCTATACATATAACAATAATGATGATGATAAATTTACTGCCTGCTAGTTGAATGAATGTGCCGCGCGGGTGGCGGCGATAGGGCTTTTCGGCTGGGGCGTGAGCGGAACGTATGAGCTGTCAGTCCTGTGGCGGCGAGACTGTCGCCGTGTCGGTGCCCGCGGAGCTACGTGAGTATCTGCCCGGCAATGCCCCGGCTGTAGCGGTCTGTCGCGCCTGTCTGGCGATGGAGCCGGCCGACGATGTCCCCGGCGAATCCCCGGACCTGACCGTTCTCGACGAGGCCGTCCCCGGGAATTCGGACGCGGCCGTCCCGCTACTCTTGCTCGTCGGCCTGCTCGACTCGCTGGCGCTGCACCGCGCGGAGATCACGGCGTTGCTCGAACGGGTCGAACAGGCCGGGACGGACCCATTACTGGCCGTGGACCGCCTCGCGGACAGCTACGGTGACGACGCACACGTCGATCTCGGCCGTCGTCGCCACCAGCTCGAACAGCTGCTCTGAGTTAATCCTAACGAGTAAGGCACCGAAATTTTATATATCCCACCGTATGCACAAAATGCGGCAGACGGAAGCGTGTGTCCGCTTATGGACCGACACTCTGCCCACTCCCCCATTCCCCACCCCATTCCCCATTCTGGATGGATCAGACGCCGGTCGAGTAGCGTAGCAGTCCGGCGACGCCGCCGAAGGCGGTCTGAAGCTGCTCGCCCTTCTCGAAGTCCGTAGAGATAAAGACCGTCTCGGTCCCGCGCTGGTCGGCCAGCTGCATCAGGTGGTCGATGGCGTCCTCGCGTTCGCCGTCCTCGGCGTCGACCGAGGCGCCACAGCGGGTACAGTCGTGGTCGGGTGTCGTCTTCGAGCTGTCGACGAGCTCGTACTCGTCGTGGCCGTTCTCGCAGGTGTAGGCGACGACGTCCTTCCGGAGGTCCTCGGAGATGAGCAGCTCCTCTACGGCGCCCATGTTCAGGTTCTGGCGGGTCTGGTCGAAGCCGTAGGTGGCCTTGTCCCCGTCGTGGAGCTGCTTGAAGAACTCCTCCATGACCTGCTTGTCCTGGAGCATCTCGTGTTCTTCGAGGACGTCCTCCGCGGCGTCGACGATGTCGTACAGCCCGGACTCGTCGGTGTAGGCGATGTCGAACTTCCCCAGCACCATGTCCTGGAGCTCGTGGTGGAGGTAGTCGCCGTCGAGGAACTCGTCTTTGGTCGGTGAGGGGCCGCCCACGAGGACGCCGTCCATCTCGTGGCGGTCCGGGACCATCAGGTCGTTGGCCATGCCGGCGACCTCCTGGTAGAAGTTGTCGATGGCCTCCAGGCGCAGGCGGGCGAAACGCTGGGCGGACTGACCACCTTTGCGCTGCTTGCCCGGCACCAGCGAGGAGGCGGACTTGACGGGCTCGACCCGTTTGCCCTTCAGCCAGCCGACGTTGGCCTCGCGCCGGTCCAGCACGACGAGGCCAAAGAGTCCCTTGTCGGCCAGCATATTCTCCAGTGGCTCGGTGAGAAAGGCCGAGTCACAGTGGTAGCGGAACGACTCGATGGGGTCGGGCGGCGATTCCAGCACTTTGGTGACCATGTTGGTCCGGCCGCCGCCGCTGTCGATGGCCCCGGAAAACAGCACCATCCCGTTTTCGGGCGGGTAGTGGTCGTAGTAGCGCAGCCGGTCCTTGAGCGACGTCAGCGCGTCCTGGACCGCAGTCCGGGTGGCCTTCGATTTGATGTTCGAGGCTTCGGAGTGCTCCTGTGTGACGTGGGCGACGACGTCGCTGAGGAGTTTGTCCTCGGGCACGTAGATAGAGACGAGCTGGGTGCCTGACCCCTCGTATCCCTTGAGTTCCTCGATGACCTTCTTGAACTCGTACTTCTGTTTGTCAGATTGCTCCTGTTCCTGCTCACTCATTGTGTTGATTTCGGTGAGGTTGCGTAAGAACCTGTTGACAGAGTAGTTATCGTACGACACTCGCTCCCACAGACCGACCACGGCGTTCGTGACGACACCGAAATGCTGTGGTATCGACGGCTACGGCGCTGCCTGGGCCATCCTGCGTGGCGCCACGCAGGCGCCGTGCCACGCCCGCCGCTCTCCATGCTGTTTCAGGCCGATACTGCGTATGGCCCCGCTGGGATTCCGGCCACGCGAACGAATTCCGGGTATTAGCGGACTGTCATGACGGCTGACGGACAGCCGGGTTTATATGACTGCCCCTATAGAACACAGACAACAGATTATGGCGGGGTATGTTTGTACCATCGCAGGCGGGAAAGGCGGGGTCGGCAAGACCACGACTGCTGTCAACGTCGGCGCGGGACTGCAGGAACTCGGCTACGACGTCGCGGTGGTCGATGCCGACCTCGGGATGGCCAATCTGGGTTCGATGCTGGCGGTCGAACCCGAGAAGAGCGTCCACGAGATTCTGGCCGGCGACGCGGCCGTCAGCGAGGCGCTGACCGACGCTCCCGGCGGGCTGACCGTCATCGCCGGCGAGCAGTCGCTGGACGCCTTCGCCGACGCCGACCCGGCGAAGCTCCGCAAGGTCATCAAGACGCTCCGGGCCGCCTACGACGTCGTCATCATCGACACGGGCGCCGGGCTGAGCCACGAGGTCGCGGTCCCGCTGGGGCTCGCGGACGGCATCGTCCTCGTCACCACCCCCGACGAGGTCGCCGTCGGCGACACGGTCAAGACCGCCCAGCTCGCCGACCGCATCGACGGCAACGTCATCGGCGGGCTCATCACCCGCGTCACCCGTCACACGGACGTCGCCGACATCAACGAGCGCTTCGAGTTCCCGCTGCTTGCGGTCATCCCCGACGACCCGCAGGCGACCCACGAGGAGCCCCTGGTCCGCAACGAGCCCGACAGCCCCGCCGCGGACGCCTATCTCCGCCTGACCGACGCGCTGGAGGGCGTGTTCTTCAAGGGCGACACCGCCGCGGCCGACCTCGACACCATCGTCGACGACGCCTGGTTCCTCGACGAGGCGGAGGCGGCAGCCGACGACGAGGACGCCGACGAGGAGAGCTCCGGCGGCGTCTTCGGGCTGTTCAACTAGGTAATCCCGTCGTTTCTTCTGGAGTCTACTCTCGCACCGGCGGTTTGTGTATTACTACAGCTGGGCTCAATTACAGCCAGAAAGGGCCGACTGGCTGTAAGTCACTGCGGTCCGCCGGCGAATACAATCAGTTACTGCTGTGAGCTCACATCGAGGTCGGCGCTTCGACACCGATAGCGTCCAGCGCGTTCGCCACGGTGTGACGGGTGCCGGCGACGAGTGCGAGTCGGGCCGCACGCGTCTCTTCGTCCGCATCGAGAACGGGGCACTCGCGGTAGAAGGCGTTGAACGTCTCGGCGACGGTGCGCGTGTAGGTTGCGACCGTGTGGGGCTGGAGGTCGTCGGCGGCCTCCTCGATAACGGCCGGGAACCGCGCGAGCACGCGCAGGAGATCCAGTTCTTCCGGTTCGCCGAGCTGGTCGAAATCCGGGTCCTCGGGAATCTCGCCGGCGTCTTCCGTGATACCACAGCACCGGGCATGGACGTACTGGACGTATGGGGCCGATTGGGCCTCGAAGTCGAGTGCGCGCTCCCACTCGAAGGTGATGCCCTTGGTGGGCTGTTTCGAGACGATGTCGTATCGCACCGCGCCGACGCCGACCTGGTGGGCGATGCGCTCGATGTCCTCGGCGTCCAGGTCCCCACGCGTGCGGTCGTCCAGTCGGCGCTCGACTTCCTCTCGTGCGCGGGCGATGGCCTCGTCCAGCAGGTCGTCGAGGTCGATACCGGTGCCCTCGCGGGTGCTCATGCCGCCCTCGGGGAGGTTGACCCAGGAGTAAAAGACCTGCTGGAGCTGGTCTGTATCGTTGCCCAGCAGGTCGAGCGCGGCGGCGAGCTGGTCGGCCTGGAGATGGTGGTCCTCGCCCAGCACGGTGACCGCGCGGTCGTAGTTGTCGAACTTCCACTCGTGGTGGGCCAGGTCACGCGTCGTGTAGAGGGAGGTGCCGTCCGAGCGCAGGAAGACGAGGTTCTTCTCGAACTCGGGCAGGTCGAGTTGCCAGGCGTCCTCGTCGTAGACGGCACAGTCCAGTTCTTGGAGCCGGTCGACAAGCGCGTCGGTGTCCCCATTGTGCATGAACCGGGTCTCCTTGACGAACTCGTCGAACTCGGCGGGGAGGCGTTCGAGTGTGGTCTGCATCCCGCCCAGTACGGTGTCGACGACCTCGGCCACGCGCTCGTAGGTGTCTTCGTCGCCGTCTTCGAGCCCCTGCAGGATGGCCTGGACCTCCTGTTCGGCCGCTTCGACCTCGCTCTCCTCGCCGTCTTCGAGGAACGAGTTCCCTCTCCGGTAGTAGCGGACCATCTCGTACTCCGGGGAGTCACGCTCGGGTTCGGGCAGGTCGGACTCGTCGAAGGTCTCGTAGGCCCAGGTGAACACCGCAATCTGGCGGCCCGCGTCGTTGACGTAGTAGTGGCGGTCGACGTCGTAGCCGGCGTAGTCGAGCACGCGAGCGACGGCGTCGCCGATTATCGGATTGCGCGCCCGGCCGACGTGGACGGGCCCGGTCGGGTTCGCCGAGGTGTGTTCGACGACGACGCTGGTGTCGCGGTCGGGCAGTCGCCCGTAGTTGCCGTCCGTGGCCGCCCCCAGCGTCTGGGCGAAGTACGCGTCACCGGGCAGGAAGTTCACGTAGGGGCCCTGCGTGGTCACCGCGCTGACGTAGTCGAGGTCGTCGGCGTCGATGGCGTCGGCGATGTCGGCGGCGACCTTCGGCGGCGGCGCACCCATTTCACCGGCCAGCCGGAACGCGGCGCTCGAAGCGAGCACGGCCTCGACGTCCTCCGGGGGCTCCTCGATACCGAGGTCCTCGGTCGGGAGGTCCAGGGCCGTCAACGCCGAACGGAGCGCGTCTTCGGCCTCGGAGCGGAGCTGTCTGAACATACGCCCCTCTCTCACCGCGGGGAGTAAATGGGTAACGAAACGCCGGGCCCTATGCGAAGAAACGGGGCCCGAACAGCATCACGAACAGGCCGCCTATCATCGACGCCGTCACGGCCAGTGTCACCGCCGTCGTGAGGCTCCGCCGACCGGGCACCGGCAACCGGGAGACGACGGATTCGGTCGAGGCCCGGAGGATGTGGCCGCCGTCGAGCGGGAAGGTAGGGATGAGGTTGAACTGGCCGATGACGATGTTTATCCAGCCGGTCCAGAACAGGACGTTCGCGAGCAGGAAGACGGTCGAGTCCCCGAGGACGGAGAGGGGCCCCTCGACGGTGTAGAAGTCCGCCCAGAAGCCGGTGAAGCCGGGGAAGTTGTACCCGATGCCACCGCCCGGGGCCTGACCGATGACCGGGAGGATGAACGCGAAGTAAACCTGGCGGAAGAAGCCGGTGTCGGCCGACTCGGCGCCAGTTCCCGGGTCCCCACCGATAGCGTTCAGGAACGTCCCAGCCGGGTACTGGTCGAGGCCGAAGTCGTTGACCTCGATACCCGAGACCCCCCGTTCGAGGGCGACACCGAGCAGTGCACCGCCGTCGCCGTCGTCGCCGGCGGTGACGTTGTAGGTGCGTCGCTCACCGTCGACGTAGGCGGTGACGGTGAGTGATTCGCCGGCAGACCGATTGTCAAGCACGTCACTGAGTGCGACCGTGTTCACGGTCCGCTCGCCGTTTATCTCCGTGATGACGATGCCGGTTTCTGGGGGCGCACCGGCCTCGGCGAGCGGTCCGTCGGCGCTGACCAGCGCGTAGCTCCCGGTCGGAATCTGTACGGTGCGACCGTCTTCGGTTCGAAGCACTGCGACGGGATTTTCTCGCGCGGCGTCGACGAACTGCTCGCCAGTCGAGACGTTCGTCCCGTTGACGCTGACGATGGTGTCACCGCTTTCCAGGGGTGCACTCTGGATGGCGCTGCTGACGACAGCCGACCGCTGGACCGTCACCGGCTCCTTATCTCGGAAGTTCACCGTCACGCGCGTCTCGTTGGTCGCCGCGAGCGCCGACTCCAGGTCCTCCGGACGCTGGACAGCCTGACCGTTGATACCAGTTATCACGTCACCCGATTCGATGCCGGCCTCGGCCGCCGGCGTCTCCTCGACGGTCCCGCCGACGTGGTAGCCGTCGACGACGGCGATAGAGCCCGCAATCGGCCCGAACAGCAGGAGGAGCGCGAGAAAAGACAGCGCGAAGTTGTTGGTCACGCCCGCCGCGTACATCCGCACCTGCGCGCCGCGATTGGACTTCAACAGCTCCGTCTCGTCGGGTTCGACGAAGGCCCCGATGGGGATAACCGACAGTAGCGCCAGCCCCATCGACTTGATGTCGATGTCCTCGACCCGACAGAACAGCCCGTGGCCCCCCTCGTGGACGACCAGCGCCAGCAGCAGGCCGAAGACGATTTCGGGCGCGACCGACAGCGGCAGGAAGTCGTTGACGCCCGGAATCGCCAGCGCGTTCCGTGGCTCGTTCAGCGCCGAGGGCTGGGGGTTGACCACCGCCTGATACGCGCTGAAGGCGACCAGGAGGAACGAGCCGACCATCACGACGAGGGCGGCACCGACTCCCAGGTTCCCCCACGCGCGCCAGAACCGTTTCGGTCGAGCCAACCACGTCAGTATCTGCTTTCCTCGCTGGGTGTGAAGCGTCGCTAGCGGGCCGCTGACGCTGACGTACTCCGGTAATACACCACGGGATTTGAGCGCCATCGCCGCCAGCGTGTACGCGGCGAGTCCGACCAGGACCCACGTCAGCGTGCCCACCATTCACTCGAAGATTGGGCCAGCAAAGCAAGAGGGTTTGGTTTGAACGTGCCGGCCACCTCAATCGCGGCGTTCGAGTGGGCCGGTCAGCCCTCTGCTTCGGTTTCAGTCTCTGTTTCCGTCTCCGATTCCGTCTCTATGGGGTCAAACCGCTCCAGGTCCTCGAGCACGTCCTCGAACGGGACGGTCTCTACCTCCTGAACGTTCTCCGGGTCGAGCGCGGGCGCGCTGAGGACCTCGACCGGCGTCACCCACGGCCACTCACACTCCTCGTTTTCGTCGCTCAGTGCGTTGAGCTCCTGTTCGAGGAAGGCCTGGCTGAACGGGGCAAACAACGGCGGCTGGTCGTCGGTCGGTTCGCGGCCCTCGAAGGTGTCGACGTAGTCGGCTTCGACGTCGCCGACGACGAGTCGCATCACCATCCCCAGCACGTGGTGTGGGCCACAGTAGACGTCGTAGACTCCGGGCTCGTCGAACTCGTAGAGCCACGCCGCACCGGCGCTGAGGACCGGCGAGGAGAACGGCGCCACGTCGTCCGGAACGCGCTGCTGGAACCCCATCTCGGGGTGGTAGGCCGTGACCGAGTGGTCGGGCGTGACGGCCGTGAACTGGACGACGTCGCCCGGTTCGACGGCGAGGCCGCTCGGCTCGTAGTGGAAGTACGGCGGCCGCTCCGGGTCGGCCAGGTCCTCGGGCAGGTCAGCGTGGAGCGTGACCTCGTGGTCGGGTTCGAGGTCGGTCGGAATCGCTTCGGGGTCCGGAACCGGGTAGCCGTAGTAGCTGTCGATTCCGTCGGTGGTCTCTGTCTCCTGTCCGGCGACGACGGCACCACCACCGAGCGAGAGCGCCACACCGCCGCCGAGCGCTTTCAGTAGGGGCCGTCGCAGTACGGGACGGTCGAGAATCGGTTCACTGTCCGGGTCGCTGGTCTGTGTTGGCATCTGCGTGTTCCCCCTCGTGCACCCCCGAGTGGTACCCCATCACCGACCCGTCTGGCAGAAGGTGCATCTGGTGGTTCGACCTCGCGAGACTTTGTTACTTGTGACCAAGTATCATGAAACGGTCGACTAGAATTTTCCTAGCGGACTCTCAGGCGGCGAAGACGGCGGTAGGGGCCACCAACGCTGGTGGCCAGTACGGGAGACGGTGGCGGAAGTCAGGCCTCGCGCCGCAGCCGCTTCACGACAAAGTCCCGGTCGAGTTTCCCCATGAAGGTCCCGAGCTGTGGCCCCTCGGTGTCGTCGAACAGCAGCCGGTAGCCCGCGGCGAAGAAGTCCGACATCTCGATATCGTGGCGTTTCGCGGTCTCGTATATCTCGCTCTGTATCGCCTCGCCGTCGTGTCCCTCGGCGACGTAGTCGGCCAGCTCGTCAAGGGCCGTTTCTATCTCGGGGGCAAAGTCGACGGCGGGCATCTCGGCGCGCTTGAGTTCGTAGTCGAACTCGTTGCCGGTCCGGCGGGCCCAGCGCTGGGCGCGTTCGACGCGGGCCAGTGCATCCTCGACGGCCCACTCGGGTGCGTCGTCGGGGACGTGACCTTCTTTCCGGGCAATCTGCTCGCGGACGTCGGGGTCCTCGGTCATCCCGAGCACGGCGGCGAAGGTGTAGGGGATGCGCACACGCTCCTCGCGCACGTCGTCGACGACCATGGGGTAGGCTCGCTCGGCGAGTTCGCGCTCGGCCTCGTCGCGGGGCTCGACGTCGCCGAAGTATATCCCCTCGAAGCGGTCGAACTCGTCGACGAGCCGGTCGACGTTCTCGACGGAGAAATCCCGCTGCTTGCGGGGGTTCTTCACGAAGAAGTACCGCAGCACTTCGGGTTCGAGAATCTCCAGGACCTCGTCGACGGTGACGACGTTACCCGACGAGGAGGAGAGGGGCTCGCCCTCCAGCGTGAACCACTCGTACACCATCGGCACCGGGGGCTGGATGTCCAGCACGTTCTCCGCGACGTCTTCGCCGGAGGGCCAGGAGCCCTCGGCGTGGTCCTTGCCAAAGGGCTCGAAGTCGACGCCGAGAAGCTCCCACTGCCCGGGCCACTCGAAGCGCCAGGGGAGCTTGCCCTCGCGAAGCGTGGCGACACCCTCGTGGCCACACCCCTCGATGGTCTGGTCGCCGGCCTCGACGTCTTCACAGACGTAGTGGACCTCGCCCGAATCGAGGTCGACCTCCGTGACGCCCTCGGTGAGTTTCCCACAGTCGGCACACTGGGGGAGGAAGGGGACGTAGTCGTCGTCGACCTTGTTCTGGTACTGTGCGAGCACCTCGCGGGCGCGGTCGGCCCGCTCCAGCACTCGCCGGGTGACGGCCTCGAACTCCCCGTCGGCGTAGAGCTCGGTGTTCGAGACAAAGTCGACGTCGACACCCACCAGCTCGGCGCTCTTTTTCAGCAGGTTCGTGAAGTGAGCCCCGTAGGAGCCACAGTCGCAGTCGAAGGGGTCCGGAATGTCGGTGTAGGGTTTCCCGAGGTTGCGGCCGAGCGCGCCGGCGTTTACCTCGCCCAGCCCCACGATGTTCCACTCCAGGTCGGCGAGCTGTCGCGGGACCGCCCGCAGTCGGTCCCTGTCGTCGGCCGTGAACACCTGGCGGACCTCGTGACCACGGTCGCGCAGCGCCTCCGCGACGTAGTAGCCCCGCATTATCTCGTTGAAGTGGCCGATGTGTGGCACACCGGAGGGCGAGACGCCGCCCTTGATGACGATCGGTTCGTCGGGGTTCCGGGCCTCGATGGCGTCGGCGACCGACTCGGCCCAGAACGCCCGGTCGCTGCCGCGGCCGACCTCGTAGGGGTCCTCGGCCATCTATGCCTCCGGGAGGATTTCCGTGCCCGCGAAGTCGTCCTCGGTGACCGCGTCGACGACGCGCTGGGGGTCGGTGCCGTCCAGCACGATGGTCCGAATCCCCGAGCGCTGTATCACCTTGGCTGCCAGCAGGTCCACCGGCGCCGAACTGCCGGCGTTCATCTCCATGTCGGCGATGACGTCGACCAGTTCGCCGGCGGTCAGCTCGTCGAACCGGGTCGCCTCGCCGTCGCTGTTGGGGTCGGTGTCGTAGACGCCGTCGACGGAGGTCGCGTACACGAGCAGGTCGGCGTCGATGTACTCGGCGAAGGCGGCGGCGACGGCGTCGGTGGTCTGTGCGGCGACGATACCACCCAGGACGGGGATATCCCCGCGACGGATGGCTTCGCGGCCACTCTCGTAGCTCTCCGCGGGCGTCGGCGCGGCGCGGTCGTCGAGAGCGGCGATGAGCAGGCGACCGTTCAGCCGGGTGACGGCGATACCCAGCTGGTCGAGCTCTATCTCGTTTGCGCCCAGTTCCCGGGCGGTGGTGATGTAATCGCGGGCCGTGGGGCCGCCACCGACGACCGCCCCCAGAGTGTGACCCGCCGTGTCGAGCGACTGGATGGCGGCCGCGTAGTCGGCTACCCGGTCCGGTTCGAGGTCGGGGGCGAGAACGCTCCCACCGACGTTGACGACGACTTTCATTGGCCCGGCGTAACCGCGAAAGGCGCTTAAGCGTTGTTAACCCTGGACGCCCGAACGGCTGCCGGGCGTCTGACGCCCATGAGGCAATATTAGCTGCTAAATGGCCGGGAAACCGGCACCTATCACCGTTTTACACCCCCGAAAGCGCGACTGCCTGAAACACCAAACGACGGCTTTAAAGAGTCGTATAAAACGTCTCGTGGGTCTAGAAACAGTCGTAAAAAGTACTATTTAGGCTGATTTGACCTGAAAGTCCCCGAAGCGACGCGAACCTTCCTTCCTTTATATACTCTTGCCGAACCACGAGAGAAACGAGGTGACACAGATGAGCGCTACTACGCAGCCCTCCGGTGAGGAAGAACCCTCGAAAGAACAGCGACTCAAGTCGTTCCTGGCAGAGAAGGCGGCCGACGGTGAGATGTACTTCAAGAGCAAGTTCATCGCCGACGAAGTCGGACTCTCCCCCAAAGAGATCGGTGCGCTGATGGTCAAACTCAAAGATAGCGCGACGGAGATCAACGTCGAGAAATGGTCGTACACGAGCGCGACCACCTGGCGTATCGAGCCCGCGTAGCGACGTTCACACCACCCTGGTCCCCCTCTACCGCTCCGTTCAGTCGGAGCACCGAGTATTAATGTCCTCGCTGTCTATCCGTAGCCGATGAGTGGTCACGGCGACGAGGCGCCGTCCCCCGACGAACTCGCAGGTGTGTTCCACGTGGCAGCCGTCGACCGGAGTGACGGCACCGTCCGGTACTTCGGCGAGCCGCTGGTCCGACCCGACGCCGTCGTCGAGACGCTCCGGCCGCAGTTTGCCCAGTCGGGCTACTCGCTGTCGCTGGAACGACAGCCGGCCCCGCAGTCGCCCGTCCAGCCGGGTTCTGAACCACCCGTTCAGCCGGTCGGCGACGGGTTCGGAACCCCGGCGACCGAGCAGTACGCACTGGTGGCCGAACCCCAGGCCAGCAGCGGGATACCGTGGCTCAACGTCGTCTTGCTGCTCGCGACTATCGCGTCGACGCTGTTTGTCGGCGCGAGTAGCTGGTATTACATCCCGGTCACGGAGCAACCACTGCGCCTGCTCCAGGCCTGGCCCTTCGTCGTCGCGATGCTGGGCGTGCTGGGTATCCACGAGCTGGGCCACTACGCCGCCGCCCGCTACCACGGCGTCGACGTGACGCTGCCCTACTTCATCCCCTTCCCCTCGCTGCTGGGGACGATGGGTGCCGTCATCAACATCCGCGGGCGCATCCCCTCGCGCAGGGCCCTCTTCGACATCGGCGTCGCGGGACCGCTCGCCGGTCTGGTCGCGACAGTCGTCGTCACTGTCGTCGGCTTCACGCTCGACCCGATAACGGTCCCCGAGCGCGTCCGGTCGGGCGGGGCCGAGTACGCCATCAACTTCCACGACCCGCTACTGATGCAGGCAATCGAGGCGTTCGTCAGGACTCTCGGTGTCGGGACCACGGTGGGGCCGACGGAGGCGGTCCATCCCGTCGTCTTCGCCGGCTGGGCGGGGATGTTCTTTACCTTCCTGAACCTCCTGCCGGTCGGGCAGCTAGACGGGGGCCACATCGTCCGCGCCATCGTCGGCCAGCGTCAGGAGACCGTCGCCGCGGCGGTCCCCGGCGGCCTGTTCGCGCTGGCGGGCTTCCTCTATCTCACACAGGACGCCCCGCCCATCGGCTACGGCGTCTGGACGCTGTGGGTCTTCTGGGGGCTACTCGCGGCGGGGATGGCCTACGCCGGTCCCGCACGACCGACCGTCGATGACCCCCTCGACAGCCGGCGGGCGGTGCTGGGCGTCCTGACCTTCGGACTCGGCCTGGCCTGTTTCACCCCGATTCCCTTCGAGATAGTCGCCGCCTGACTCGCAACTGTCCAAATCGACGGTGTAAGCTGGTTTTACTCAACGGTCGATAATCGGAGTTCGCGCCCGCAGCGGCTGAAATCGCACGAATCGTGTAAATCGAGCCGAACTATCGTCCGTTTATACGTGGCCGTGTGTCCTCTGTCCTGACAGTATATGCCCTCCGAACCAGGTCGGTCGGCCGAGAACTCGCTTGCGGGGCTGACCCACGAGGAACGCGAACGTGCCGCAGATAGGGCCGTCGAACTGGTGGCGCTTGCGCTCGTCGACGGGTGAACACCGTCAGTGCGAGTAGCCGCGGTCGGGCAACGGGTCGCCGTCGTGGGTGACGCCCGACTCGGTGACTGTCCCGACCCGGTGGAGCCGACAGTGCGTCACGTCCCGGGCCGGCCCCAGTTCTGCCTCGGGGATTGCACAGACCAGCTCGAAATCCTCGCCGAAGAAGACGCCCAGTTCCCGCCGGTCCGCATCGTCCTCGGCCACCTCGTCGACCCGCTCGTCGATGGGCAGTGGCCCGGTCAGGGCCGCGCCGCAGTCGCTGGCACCGACGAGCTGGTGGACCGACCGGGCCAGCCCGTCACTGGAGTCGAGCATCGCCGAGGCGTAGGGGGAAAGCGCCCGGCCCGCGGCCACCCGTGGCGTGAACCGGAACAGCTCGTTGGCCGCCTCGATATCGCCCCGGTCGAACAGGCGAATCGCCGCCGCCGTCCGACCCAGCGAGCCGGTCACACAGAGCGCGTCACCTGGTTCAGCACCCGAGCGCCGGACCGGGTCGTCGGTCTCGCCCAGCGCGGTCGTCGCGACGGTGAACTCGTCGTGGCCGTCGAGGTCCCCACCGACGTACTCCGCCCCGACCGCGTCACAGACTGCCGTCGCGCCGTCGAGGAAGGCCCCCAGCTCGGTCCCGTCGAACTCGGGGGCCGCGTACACTGCGACCGCCGCCGTGGCTGTGGCCCCCATCGCCGCTACGTCCGACAGCGACGCGCCGACGGCCCGCCAGCCGGCGGTGTACCGGGTCGTCCCCGCCGGGAAGTCCGTCCGCTCGTGGAGCATATCCGTCGTGATGACCTGCCCGTCGACGACCGCACAGTCGTCACCGGCGGCCGCCAGCCGGTCGCCGATGAGCCCCAGGGCGGTCTGTTCGTCCATGGGTCGTGGTCGTACCGATGGGTAAAACGAGCGTTGGTTTGGTGTTGCCCGCACCCGTCCTATCAACCGTTCTTGAGAGCCAGAAAGCCCCGGACCGTTCGACTCGGGGGACTCGCTGTGCGCCTTGGCCTTCGGCCTGCGGTGTCTGCTCACGGGCCTACGGCCCGTTCGCAAGCACTGGAACGAGCGAAGTCGTTCGAAAGGCGCGAAGCGCCTTTCGTGATGACGAGAGAGCTTTGCTCTCTCGAACCACGAGTGAAGGGCGCAGCGAGTTCTCCGAAAATCTTCGATTTTCGGGATGACGAGAGACGCCATCGGCGTCTCTCGAACCACCCCCGAGTTCAGCCCGCCGGGGCTTTCTGGCTGTTCAAACTGCCCGCTCCTGCAGTCGCCACCACACAGTTTCCATTTTCTGGTCGGTACGTTCAAACCCCAGACGGCCCACCGATGTGGTATGGACGGCAATCGCGCGGCGACAGTCGCCGGGTTCGTCGGCGCGCTCGCCGTCCTCGCGGTGCTGGTGTGGGTCGTCGGGGTCGACCGGACCGTCTCGGCGCTGCTGACGGCGGACCCGGTCGCGCTCGTCCTCGTCGGCGCGCTCGCTGTCCTGTGGCTCACAACGTGGGGGCTGGCGCTGTGGTCGGTGCTGCGGGCCCTCGGGAGTCCGATACGGGCCCACATGGCGGTACTCGTCTACGCTGGGGCCGTCTTCTCGAACAACGTCACTCCCTTCGGGCAGGCCGGCGGCGAGCCGCTCTCGGCGCTGCTCATCTCCTCGGCGGCCGACACGGAGTACGAGACTGGGCTGGCCGCCATCGCCAGCGTCGACACGGCCCACTTTGTCCCCTCGGTCGCGTTCGCTATCGCCGGGTTCACGTTCGTGACGGTGGGTGCCGTCCAGCTCGGGCGAAACCTCGCCTTCGCCGCGGTCGCCGTCGCGGCGCTGGCGGTGGGGCTCCCGGTCGCCGGCTTTCTGGGCTGGCGCTACCGGTACGAACTGGAGCACACCGTCGTCCGGCTTCTGACCCCCGTCATCCGCTGGCTCGGGCACACCGTCCCGAAGTGGTCGCCGCCGACGACCGCGACCATCGCGGCCCGCATCGAGAGTTTCTTCGCCGCCATCGACCGCATCGCCACGGACCGGCGGACGCTGTTGCAGACGCTTGGCTTTTCGGGGCTGGGATGGGCCTGTCTGGCCGGCTCGCTGTGGCTCTCACTGTACGCGGTGGGACATGCCGTCCCCGTCTCGACGACGCTGCTGGTGGTCCCGGTCGGGAGCATCGCGAGCCTGACCCCGCTGCCGGGCGGCTCCGGCGCTATCGAGACGGTGCTGGTGACGCTGCTGGTCTCGACGACTGCCGTCCCGGCGGCCGTAGCGGCCTCGGCGGTGCTCATCCATCGCGGGGCGACGTATCTGTTCCCGCTGTTGCTCGGCGCCGGCGTCGCCAGCGCTCTCGGTGCCGACCACGCCGCGGCGAACGCCAGAGAGTGAGCCCGCTGGGGCGGCTCCGGCGTGGTGACCGTTCACGCCCCGGGCCGGACAACGATGCGCTTAAATGACGCCAACGGGAAGCAAGGGCCAATGACGACACTCTACGACGTGCCCGCAGAGGACCTCATCGAGGCCCTCACCGAGACGTTCAACGACGAAGACGCCGTTGAGGCCCCCGAGTGGACCGCCGTCGCCAAGACCGGCGTCGACCGCGAGCTCCCGCCCGAACAGCCGGACTTCTGGGAGCGACGCGCCGCCAGCCTGCTCCGGAAGGTCGCCGTCGACGGCCCGATGGGCGTCAACGCTCTCAAGACCGAGTACGGGACCTCGAAACAGGGTACCACCCGCTACCGCGTCCGTCCCAAACAGAAGGCCGAGGGGTCGGGCTCCATCATCCGCACCGCGCTCCAGCAGCTAGAAGAGGCCGGCTACGTCGAGACCAGCGAGGCCGACGGCCGACGCGTCACCGGCGAGGGTCGGAGCCTGCTCGACGACACCGCCGGCGAGGTTCTCGAGGACCTCGACCGTCCCGAACTCGAACGCTACGCCTAATTGGGGCTCCGAAATCGTTTTCCCGCCGAACCCGGTAGCTATTGACATCTATGAGTGGTGACCCCAGCGAGGAGGAACTCGAAGAGCTCCGCAAGCAGAAGATGGAACAGCTCAAAGAGCAACAGGGCGAGGGCGACGCCGAGGCCCAGCAGGCCGCCCAGCAACAGGCCGAGGCCCAGAAGAAGGCCATCCTCCGCCAGCACCTGACCGACGGCGCCCGCAAGCGGCTCAACACGGTCAAGATGTCCAAACCCGACGTGGGCGAACAGGTCGAACAGCAGATCGTCGCGCTGGCCCGCAGCGGCCGCGTCGGCGATACCATCGACGAGGAGCAGATGAAACAGCTCCTCTCGGAGCTGACGCCCGACTCGAAGAGCTTCGACATCAAGCGCCGGTAGATGCGAGCGGCCCTGCTGTTTAGCGCGGGCAAGGACTCCACACTGGCGGGGCTCCTGCTCGAGGACTTCTACGACGTGACGCTCGTGACCGCGAGCTTCGGCGTCGTCGGCCCCGAACCCGCCCGGGAAGCCGCCGAGGCCCTTGGATTCCCCCACGAGACGGTCGCCCTGGACCCCGACGTGGCCCGCGAGGCGGTCGAGCGGATGCACGACGACGGCTACCCCCGCAACGGCATCCAGCAGGTCCACGAGCACGCCGTCGAGCGGGTCGCTGAAGGGGAGTGGACCGACGGGCTGGACGCCGTCGCCGACGGCACCCGCCGGGACGACCGCGTCCCGACTATCGAGCGCCCGTTCGCCCAGAGCGTCGAGGACCGCTTCGACGTCGACTACCTCGCGCCGCTCGCGGGCATCGGTCGGGGCGCCATCGACGATATGGCCGCCGACGAACTCGTGGTCGAGACGGGGCCGAGCGCCGAGATTCCGAAGGCCGACTACGAGGTGGAGTTGCGGGCGCTGCTCGTCGACGAATACGGCGACGGGGCCGTCGCCGAGGTCTTTCCCGACCACACCCAGTCACGGGTGCGCGGCCGTCGGTAGCGCCCTCGTCATCGTCTGGGACGGCTGCCGGCGATGCTAGAGCCCGGCCGTCGGGTCGTCGACGGCTCTGTAGGACTGGACCGCCAGGGCGAGCCCGAGGGCGAAGATGGCGGCGAAAGACCAGACGTCGTTTACCGCCGCGTAGACGCTCAGGCCCACCGCGACGAGACAGAGTGCTGCCGAGGCCAGCTTCTGGACGCTGGCGACGGGTCGGTTCACGTTCACGAGTTCGCTGTCGTCAGTCGACGTCACTGTCCGGAGTCCTGCGGTATGCTCGTGTAACTCTTTTCATGCCGGCGGCGGCCGATACTATCTATTCAGTGACAGGAGCACCCATCCGATTACAGGAACCGGTGGCCCTGCCGCTGCCGCGAGACGCGAACGAACAGTTTCAAGCGCGCCCTCGCTGTAGCGCCAATCATGTACGACTCTGTCAAGGGATTTCGTGACTTCTACCCCGAGGAGATGGGTTCGCGGCGCTGGGCGATGGACACTATCGAGGACACCGCCCAGCGCTACGGCTTCCGGGAGATAGGGACGCCGGCTCTGGAGCCGACCGAGATGTACACCGACAAGAGTGGCGAGGAGATCGTCGAGGAACTGTACAGCTTCGAGGACAAGGGCGGCCGCGAGGTGGCGCTGACCCCAGAACTCACGCCGACGGTCGCGCGCATGATGGTCGCCAAGCAACAGGAGCTCCAGAAGCCCATCAAGTGGGTGTCGACGCGGCCGTTCTGGCGCTACGAGCAGGTCCAGCAGGGCCGGTTCCGGGAGTTCTACCAGACAAACGTCGACATCTTCGGCTCCAGCGAGCCCGACGCCGACGCCGAGATTCTGGCCGTCGCCGTCGATATGCTCGACGACCTCGGGCTCGACAACGACGATTTCGAGATTCGGGTCTCCCACCGGGACATTCTCTCGGGCCTGCTCGAATCGTTCGACGCCGACGTCGACACTCGCGAGGCCATCCGCGCCGTCGACAAGCGCGCGAAGGTCGACCGCGACGAGTATCTCGACGCGCTGTACGAGGCCGGGCTCAGCTACGACGACGCCGAGGCGTTCGACGACCTGCTGGAAACCGGCGAGGACGACCTCGACACGCTCGCCGACCGGTCCGAGACCGTGGCCGACGCCACCGAGAACCTCCGTGCGGTGCTCGCGGCTGCCGACGACTTCGGCGTCCGGGACCAGCTCACACTCTCGCTGTCGACCGCGCGCGGACTGGACTACTACACCGGCGTCGTCTTCGAGTGCTTCGACGCGACGGGCGAGGTCTCTCGCTCCGTCTTCGGCGGCGGTCGCTACGACGACCTCATCGAGGGCTTCGGCGGCCAGCCGACGCCCGCCGTAGGCTTCGCCCCGGGTCACGCCACCCTGCAGCTGCTGTGTGAACGGGCCGGCGTCTGGCCCGAGGAAGCGCTCGAAACAGATTACTACGTCCTGCAGGTGGGCGACACGCGGTCCACGGCCGCCCGCATCGCCCGTGACCTGCGCGAGCAGGGCCACGTCGTCGAGACCGATATCGCCGACCGCTCCTTTGGCGCACAGATGGGCTATGCCGACAACGTCAACGCCGAGACGGTCGTCATCGTCGGCGAGCGCGACCTCGAGGACGACGAGATAACCCTGAAGGAGATGGACGACGGCGAGCAGGTTGCCGTTCCCGTCGACGAGTTCCCGGGCGACCGCGACCGGCCGACGTTCGAGGACTTCGCCGAGTGACGGCCTAGCTTTTTCAGCCTAACGTCGCTCTATTGACATATGTTCCCGTCCCTCGGGACGTGGCGGCTCGCCGCCGCCGTCACGGTCCTCTCGTATGGACTCACTGTCCTGCTCGGGCTCTTCGGACTCCCACGGCTCGCTGGGGCGCTGTTCGTCGTCGGCTTCCTGATCGGCACGCCGCTCGTCCTGATACTCGGGACGGCGTCTTCAGCGGACGAATCGTCCGAGATGGAGTCCGCCCCGCTCGAAACAGCGGACGAGAGGGCGGCGACCACGGCCGACACGCCGATAGCTGCCCTCCGCCGACGATACGCCCGGGGAGAACTGACCGACGAGGAGTTCGAACGACGGCTCGAACGGCTGGTCGAGACCGAACGGCTGGTCGAGACCGAACGGCTGGCCGACCGCGAACCCGAACTGGAGTCCTAGAGGCCCCGCTGCATCTCGATTTCGACGTGTTCGCGCAGGCGGGTCTCGAAGCCCACCGAGCGGTAGACGCCCATTGCGACGTGGTTGTGCTGGGAGACGCTCGGATATGGCCGCCTGGCCACGGGCGGTGTGGGAACTTTTATTACGGTTCACGGGAGGTTTGTAGCAACCGCACATGTCATGGGGGATGCGGACGGCGTGACGATTCCCATCGAGCAGCTCCGAGCGGCGGGACTGGGCCCACAGGTCGAACGCCTCTCGACGGCTGTCGCGGAGTATCTCGACGCGGACAAGACGCTGGACCGGGTGGACTCGAACGTCGCCGTCATCTCGGACCCGTTCGGCGGCCGGGCCGCCCTGCTGGAGTACGCCGCCGAGTTGCTCGGTGACCGGGCTCGTCGGTACTCGATATCGGGTATCGCCGACGGTGAGGACTTACCCGAAATCGAGGGCGAGCGCGCGCTCATCCTGGAGGGGTGTCACTATCTCTATCGCCGCGATATCGACGGGTTCGACCGGCTCGAGGCGTTTCTGGAGCGGCTCGCGATGACGAACACGCTCGTCATCACGGGGTGGAACCGGTACAGCTGGCAGTATCTGACCGCGGTCCAGCGCATCGACGAGGCGTTCCCGCTCTCGATTACCCTCCCCCCGCTTGACGCCGAACAGATAGAGTCGGTCATCCGCGCCCACGACGATGGGCCCTACCCCGACTACGTCGACACCGGCGAGGCCGGCCGTATCAAGACGCTGGACCTCGTCCGCCACGACGTATCGCTGCCCGGCGACCGTGCCCTGTCGGTCCCGCTGGTGCGGCCGAACCTCTCCTGGCTGGTCTCGTGGTCCATCTGGGACGACGCCGAGAGCATCGAGGCGGTCGTCTTCGAGAAGCTCCGCCGGCTCTCGAACGGCACGCCCGGCATCGCGACGTCGCTGTGGGACCGGTGTGTCAACGAGGGGATGGACGGGCGGACCATCGCGCCGGCGTATATCGACGACCCGGTGGAGGACTGTCACCGTATCTCCGACGACGCGGCGTTCCTGCTCTGGCTCGTCGTCGCTCTGGAGGGCGTCGAGCGGGCGCAGCTGGCCGATATGCTCGACCAGGAGGCTATCGGTACCGAGATTCAGACGCTGGCCAACAAGGGTATCGTCCGCGTCGAGGGGACCGAAGTCAGGTTACAGCCGCTTGGGCTCCATCCTGCGGTCGAGGAGCTGCACCGACGGGGGTTGGTCTGGCCGTGAGTCGGATGGCCCAGGTCGCGACCGAGGCGAGTGTCACCGACGGCCCGTCGCTCGACCCGGGGACGGTGGTCTCGGCACTCCTCGTGCTCGTCGTCGCCTACGCCACCGGGCGAGTCCTGAGCGCCGGTCTGACGGCGGTCGCCGACCGGCTCGCACAGCATCGCTTCCGCGTGACGCTGTTGATTCCGTTGTTGAAGTTCACGGTCTATGGCACGGCGCTGTATATCATCGTGACGACGCTGTTCGAGCTGACGAGCGCCCAGCTCGTGGCCTTTTCGGGCCTGCTGGGTGCCGCTATCGGGCTGGGCCTGAAGGACCTGCTCGCGGACATCGTCGGCGGGCTCATCCTCGTCGTCGAACAGCCCTACCAGGTCGGCGACAAGGTCGCTATCGGGGACCACTACGGCGAGATAACCGATATCGGGCTGCGGTCGACACAGCTGATGACACCGAACGACACCGTCGTGGTCGTGCCGAACTTCACGTTCCTGAACGACGCGGTGGCAAACGCCAACGACAGCGCGGCCGAGATGCTCGTCGTCGTGGAGTTCTACATCGACGTCGACGCCGACGCCGACCGGGCCAGAGACATCGTCGAGGACGCGTTGTTGACCTCCCCGTACGTTCGGGTCTCGCCGGAACACCGGTACACCGTGCTGGTCGGCGACGACCACTACTACCGGACGCTGACGGGCAAGGCCTACGTCACCGACCTGCGCAACGAGTACCCGTTCAAGACCGACGTGACCGAACGGGTACTGGATGCCTTCGCCCGGGAGGGTATCGAGTCGCCGAAGGTGCCCGCGGGTGGCGGACAGGAACTCCCCGGCGAGTGATACTGCCGGCAAGAGGAGCTACAGGTCCAGTTCCATCTCGATTTCCACGTGTTCACGCAGGCGGGTCTCGAAGCCCACCGAGCGGTAGACGCGCATCGCGACGTGGTTGCGCTGGGAGACGGCCAGCCAGACGTGTTCGAGGCCTTCCTCCTGGCCGTGGCCCAGCAGTACTTTGATGAGCTCCGTCCCGATGCCCGCCGACTGGTAGTCGGGGTGGACGAAGATGGCCAGCTCCGCGCTTTCGTCCTCGACTGGCATCAACACGGCGTGGCCTACCAGCCGGTCGTCGTGCCACACGACGACGTTGAGACCCTCGTCCAGCAGGTCAGTGACCCACTCGCGGATGGCGGGCTCCTTTCGGGGCGGGACCCCCTGTGACCGGGAGTCCGCGTCGAAGTCGGTGTACATCGACACCAGCGGCTCGGCCTCGCCGTCGTAGGCCGCCATCCGGACCGTTCGACTCTCGCCGTCGGTAAACTCATGTGGGGGACGGGGAAACTGGCGGCTGTCCTCGGCGGATGATGCCATTCTATTGCCAGCTACGGCCCCGAGTCCCCTAAACCCCGCTACTATCCTCGCCCCGTGAGAACCGGTCCGGTCCGCCCGGCTGTGGCCCACTCGTCGGCTCACAGCGGACGGAAACAAAGTCGGGGCTCACAAGTGCAAGCTCGTCAAATACCGCGCCATGCGCGCCTACCGGGTCGCCTACGACGGCCGGCCCTACAGCGGGTTCCAGCGCCAGCCCGACGTGCCGACCGTCGAAGGAGCGCTCCTTGCTGGCCTGGCCCGACTGAGCGTCTGTGAGCGTGATGCGATCCCCGAGGGCTACGCGGCGGCTGGTCGCACCGACGCCGGCGTCTCGGCGGTCGCACAGACGGTCGCCTTCGAGGCGCCCGACTGGCTCACGCCGTCTGCGTTCAACAGCGAACTCCCCGCCGACGTCTGCGCCTGGGCGAGCGCCGACGTGCCCGAGGACTTTCACGCGACCCACGAGGCCAGGGAGCGACGCTACACCTACTTCCTGCACGCACCGGAGGCCGACGACGACCTGGCAACCGAGACGCTCGAGGCCCTCTGTGGTCGTCACGACTACCACAACCTGACGCCCGACGACGACGGGACGGTCCGGGAGCTGCGTGGGCGTGTCGAGCGGGACGGCGATACGCTGGTCGTCCGGTTTCGGGCCGGCGGCTTCGCCCGGCAGCTGGTCCGCCGGGTCGTCGGCCTGCTCGACGAGATTCTCCGTGGCGAATCCTCACGCTCGAAAGTCGAGCGGGTCTTTGCTGCGAAGCCGTTGCCGGGTCCCGAGGGAGTCGCGCCGGCCCCGGCCTATCCGCTGGTGCTTTCGGGGGTGGACTACCCGGATGTGCTGTTCGAGACCGACGACGAGGCGGTCGAGACCGCCCGCTCGGTGTTCGAGGACCTGCATGTCGAACGCCAGACAGCGGCGCGGGTCGCTGGGTGTGTGGTGTCGGGGCTGGAATAGCCCGCCGTCGGTGGCGATGTGACACAGCGGGTCAGACGTCGATTCAAGCCGGATGATACCCGGTTCGCGGCCGCGAAATCCGGCCGCGTTTTTATACTCTCCCCATCGTTGTCCCAACCTACCGTGTCCGAGCTTCCGAACTGGATCGACAACCGGCTCGACCGGAATCTCGACAACGCACTCACACAGGAGCACGTCGTCGAGACGATGGTCACGTCGGAGCGTCCCTTCTTTTCGGCCAGGCAGCTCCAGGCTCGTGTCAAACCGGACGTGAGCAAAGCGACCGTCCGGAACCGGCTGAACGAGCTACAGGAGATCGACATCGTCGCCGCAGAGACGTATCCCGATTCGGTCACCCTGTACTACATCAACTACCAGGAGTCGGACTGGCCGCTGTCCCCGGAAGGGAAAGACGCCCTCGCCGCCGAAGCCCCGCACGATCGGCTCTCCATCGGCTTTCTCACGGTCTCGGACACGGCAGGGTTCCGGGTGTTCGTGCTCACTGGGTTGTTGTTGACGGCGCTTGTCAGTAGCGTCGTGAGCATCGTCATCATCGGACTCGTCCAGGACGGCGGGGGGCTCGTGGAACCGGCCGGCAGCGTCCTGGCGGCCGGCGGAATGGCTATCGGCGTCACGGCCCTCCAGCTACTACTTGCGACGCTCCTTCTCTTCGCCGGCGAGCGTCTCGTCCGGTAGCGACGCTGGGAGCCACCAGCCGTGATTGGCCCGTCGGCCGACTGAACGCTTGCCGGGTCACCTTTGACCCCATCCGGGCCGTTTTCCGGGTGCGAATAGCCGTTTCGTGGCCGCGAAATCGACTTCTATATTTATAATCGGCCCTGCCGAACCCGAAATTATGGCGCTCCCACTACAGGCAGGAAGCCCGGTCAACGTGGAACTGTTCATCATCCTGGGGATAATGGTCATAACGTTCGTCGTTAATCTGGGTGTCTCCGTCTGGATATACCGCGATGCGAAACGACGCGATATCAGTCACGCGTTCGCGTGGGGTGCGGGGTCGTTTCTCACCGGGTTCCTCGGGGGTATCACAGCGGTCGTCATCTGGGCGCTCTACTTTTTCGTGCGCGACGAGTATGCGTCCGGCGGCCCGTCGGTGCGGGAGGGGACCTGAGGGTGCTCGCGCAGCTGAAACGCGGCATCCGCATGGTGGGCCAGGCGCTCGTAGTCCTGCGGCACAACCCGAAGCTGCTGGTATTTCCGCTGATAGCCGGAATCAGCTCGCTGCTCTTCCTCGGGCTACTACTCGGTTCGACGTTCGGCGTGCTCGTCGGCATCGAGGGACTCGAAGCCTTCGAGACCCGCTCCGGGTTCCTGGCGACGATTAGCGGGAATCCTGTCGTCACCGTCCCCGCTCTCTTCCTGGGCTATCTGGGAACGACGTTCGTCTCGGTGTTTTTCACCGGTGCGCTGGTCGCCGAATCCCGGTACGCCTTAGCCGACGAACCCGTGAACCTGAGACGCGGGATGGCGCGGGCCTGGACCGCCAAGTACGACCTGCTGGCCTGGGCAGTGATCGCCGCGACGGTCGGGATTATCATCGACGCGATAGAGAGCTCGGACAATCCAGTATCGAAGGTTTTCACGGTGGTGTTCGGGGCCGTCTGGACCGTTATGACGTTTTTCATCGTTCCGGTCGCCGTGCTGGATCCCCAGCAGTCGCTACGGGGCATGTTCAGGCGAAGTGGGCAGGTGTTCAGAGAGAACGTCGGTGAGACAGTGATCGGACTCGGTGCGCCCCGAGCGGTCGGGTTCGGCATCTTCGTCCTGGCGAACCTGCTGGCGTTCGGACTGAGCGAAATCACGCCCAGTCCACTGGTGTACGCCCCGATTCTCGTCGCCGGAGCGGTGCTCTCGCAACTGGTCTCGACGACGCTCCGGGGCATCCTCAAGACGGTGGTGTACGTCTACGCGACGGCGGGGCGGATGCCCGCGGAGTTCGATGCTGGGGATCTCGACCCGTTGCTGTCGTAATCGACTGCTTCCACCCGCCCGGGTCGACTACAGCCCGGAAAGGCTTACTTCGGCGGCTTTCCTACCCCGAAGCACATGAGTTCGGTACCCGCACGCGACGACATCGACGAGGAGTACAAGTGGGCCCTCGAATCCCTCTATGCCGACGACGAGGCATGGGAAGCGGCCTACGAGGAAGCGGAGGCACTGATCGAGGACCTCGAGGCCTACGAGGGCCGTTGCACGGACGACGCCCCCACCCTCCTGGCGACGCTTGAGACGTACGAACAGCTGATGCGCAAAGCCTCGAACGTCGCCGCCTACGCCCGGATGCGCCGGGACGAGGACACGACAGACGACACCTACCAGGCGCTGACCGCGCGCACCCAGTCGCTCTCTTCGGACGCGAGTTCGGCGGCATCGTTCCTCGAACCCGAACTGCAGGAACTCACGGAGCGCGACATCGACGAGCTGGTCGAGGCCGAGCCCGCGCTGGCCGAGTACGAGCACTATTTCGACAACGTGTTGCGGATAAAACCCCACACCCGCTCGACGGAGGTCGAGAACCTGCTTGCGGAACTGGGTGAGGTCACGGGGGCCGCCGGCGAGGTGTACAACATGCTGGCCAACGCCGACATGGAGTTCCCGACGGTCGAGGGTCCAGACGGCGACGACCAGCCCATCACGCTGAACAACTTCACGACGCTGCAGAAACACCCGGACCGCGAGTTCCGCCAGCGGGTGTACGAGACCTTCTACGACGAGTGGGAGGGCGTGCGAAACGCCGTCGGCACCGCGTACAAGAACTCGGTGAAGACGGACGTGAAGCTCGCGCAGGCCCGCAACTACGACACCGCTCGCGAGGGCGCGCTGAACGGCCCCAACGTTCCCGTCGAGGTGTACGACACGCTCGTCGACACTGTCAACGACAATCTGGACAAACTCCACCGCCACGCCGAACTGAAGGCGAACACGGTCGAGGGCGACGAGCTGCGGATGTGGGACCTCTACGTCCCGCTCGTCCAGGAGGAGTCGCCCGAAGTCAGCTACGAGCAGGCCTGCGAGTACGTCACCGAGGCCGTCGCGCCGCTGGGCGAGGAGTACCAGTCCCGGCTGGCCGAGGGTCTCGATTCGCGGTGGGTCGACGTCTACGAGACCAAACACAAGCAGTCGGGCGCGTACTCGGGCGGGACCTACGACTCCCAGCCGTTCATCCTGATGAACTACCAGGACGACGTCGAATCGATGTACACGCTGGCCCACGAACTGGGCCACTCGATGCATTCGGAGTACACCAGCGAGTCCCAGCCCTACGTCTACTCGGGGTACGAAATCTTCGTCGCCGAAGTGGCCTCGACGGTCAACGAGACGCTGCTGACCCACCACCTGCTCGACACCGTGGAGGATGAACAGCTCCGGCGACACGTCCTCAACGAGTATCTCGAACGGTTCCGCTCGACGCTCTATCGCCAGACCATGTTCGCGGAGTTCGAACACCGGACCCACGAGATGGCCGAGGCCGGCGAGCCCCTGACGCCGGACCGGCTCGACGACCTCTATGCCGACCTGAAGGGCGACTACTACGCGCCCGCCGAACTCGACGACCGCATCGCTCGCGAGTGGATGCGCATCCCACACTTCTACCGGGCGTTCTACGTCTACCAGTACGCGACCGGGATTTCGGCTGCGGTCGCGCTCGTCGACGGTATCCTCGAAGAGGGCGAGCCCGCCGCGCAGCGCTACATCGACTTCCTCGCCAGTGGCTCGCGGGAGTACCCGCTCGAACTGCTGCGGGGCGCCGGCGTCGATATGGTCTCGCCCGACCCCGTCGAGTCGGCCCTGTCGACCTACGGCGAGTATCTCGACGAGTTCGCCAGTCTGCAGTAGGGTCGGCCATCCCCCGACTCCGGTTCCGACTGTCGACCGACACAAACCGGGTGTGTGACCCAAAGGCACTTTTAGTCTCAACCGGTAGTACCGGGCAGTCAAATGTCGCGCAGTCCCTCGCTTCCGGAACGACCACGCCTCGACCTCGACCCAGAGATGACGCCGGAAGAGCGTCTCGAGGCGCTCCGGGACCATTTCGAAGAGATAGTCCGTGTCAACGAACAGCTCACCGACCAGCTCGACAGCGCCCAGGAACGCCAGGCCGACCTCTCCGAGGACGTCGACCAGCTCGAACGGGAAAACGAGACACTCAAAACGTCCTCGCTGTACATCGCGACCGCCGAGGAGCTGACCGACGACGGCGTCGTCGTCAAACAGCACGGCAACAACCAGGAGGTCCTGACCGAGGTCTCCCCGTCGATTCGGGACACGCTCGAAGCCGGGGACCGCGTCGCCATCAACGACTCCTTCAGCGTCAAGCAGATTCTGGAAGCCGAGACGGATTCGCGCGCCCAGGCGATGCAGGTCGAGTCCTCGCCCGACGTCACCTACGAGGACATCGGCGGGCTCGAGGAACAGCTAATCGAGGTCCGAGAGGCCGTCGAGGAACCGCTGCTGAACGCCCAGCAGTTCAAAGACGTCGGTATCGAGCCGCCAAGCGGCGTCCTGTTGCACGGTCCGCCCGGCACCGGCAAGACGATGCTCGCGAAAGCCGTCGCCAACGAGACCGACGCTACCTTCATCAAGATGGCCGGCTCGGAGCTCGTCCGGAAGTTCATCGGCGAGGGCGCCCGCCTCGTCCGTGACCTCTTCGAACTCGCCTCCGAGCGCCAGCCCGCCATCATCTTCATCGACGAGATAGACGCCATCGCCGCCAAGCGAACCGAATCGAAGACCTCCGGCGACGCCGAGGTCCAGCGGACGATGATGCAACTACTCAGTGAGATGGACGGCTTCGACGACCGCGGTGAGATTCGCATCATCGCCGCCACCAACCGCTTCGACATGCTCGACCGCGCCATCCTCCGTCCGGGCCGGTTCGACCGCCTCATCGAGGTGCCCAACCCCGATGTCGAGGGGCGCGAGCGCATCCTCGAAATCCACACCGAGGAGATGAATCTGGGCGCCGACGTGGACCTGGGCGCATTCGCCGCCGAGACCGAGGGCCTCTCGGGCGCCGAGCTGGCCTCGCTCACGACGGAGGCCGGGATGTTCGCCATCCGCGACGACCGGACCACCATCGAGCAGGCCGACTTCTACGACGCCCTGGAGAAGATCGACCAGGACGAGGAGACGGGCAGCCAGCCCGTTGCTTTCGCCTAACGGGCACCCACTTTTTACTGCGTCGGGTGTCCTCGGGCCGCTTCGCGGCCCTCCGGACACCATTCCTTGCAAAAACTTGGGGAAAAACTGCCGGACGCTCGCCACGCTCGCGTCCGGTGAACCGGCGGCTCCGCCGCCGGATGCTCACTCTGGACAGCCTGCCTTTCCCCGTCGGCGCGGCACGGAGGCCGCGCCCGGCCACCGCTCTGTCTCCTCATGCAACATAGAGGCCGCCGAAACTGATAGGTACACGAATTCACTACGAATTCATATGAGTCGAACGTCAATTCCCCTCGACTCGGAGACGAAAGCCAGACTTGACGAGTCGAAACGCGACGACGAGACGTGGGACGAGTTCCTGCTCCGGATAGTCGCTGCGACTGGCGATGGGATGTCTCCGGGGACGCTATCTGAAGATGAGGCCGAGGACGCCATGGATATCGTCCGCGAGGGACGCGACCGGTAATGTTTCTCGACACCTCTGGCATCATCGCCTACCAGCGAGGCGACGAGCGGGCCGTAGAGTACCTCGAAAGGGGGCGTCCGTGGTACACCTCGACTATCTGTGCCTTCGAGTATATCAACGGACGGCTCGGGACCGGTGAGACCGACGTACTCGCCGTTCGTCAGGAGATAGCGGACGTGCAGACGCTCGATTTGAACGAACCTATCGCCGTTGAGGCGGCACGGCTGCAAGACGCGTTGCTGGAGAAGGGTAACCGACTGGCGACGACGGATATGCTGATTGCCGCAACTGCGCGGTCGACAGGCGACGAGCTCGTCGTCGCGGACAGCGACTTTCAGACCGAGCTGCTTCAGGACGTGATGGATGTGACGAACCTTCGAAAATAGGGCAGTCCCTATCAGTCCGACCCGGCCCGAGCGTGACTCGCGGTCGCTTGCACGTCGGCGCCGTCGGCGTGGAACTCGCCCAGCGCGTTGTAGAGGCCCCGTTCGTAGATGTCGGGTTCCTTGCTGATGCCGATGTGGGAGCCGATTTTGGCGTCGGCCCAGTAGGCCCGATGGGGGCCCTCGAACAGGCGCATCAACAGGCGGGGGTCGATATCCATCTTCACCCAGCCGTCGTCGTAGTCGTCCGTGTCGAGGTCACGGGTGTAGGAAAAGCCCGACCCGTCCATCGACAGTTCCAGACAGGCGTCGGCGACGAGCGGAATCAGGACAGTGGTGTCGCTCTCGAAGCCGATGTTGGCCCGCTTGCCCTCCATGTTCTCGTAGGCCAGCGGGACGTACGCACGGAACTCCTGCAGGCTCGGCATCGGGTCGTGTTCGTAGTCGAACTCGCGGGGAGCGAGTTCGGTTTCGATGTACTCCTGTTTGGCTTCCTGGTCGATTGGTTCGAAGGGGGCCGAGCGCTCGCCGGTCGCGGTGTCGATGTGCTCGCCGGTGTTCAGGAAGACACACTCGTGTTCCGGCCCGGTGTGTTCCTCGAAGAACGCCTTGGCCTCGATGCGGGGCGGGTTGGCGGTGTACTCGTTGAGCTCGGCGAGGTCGCCGGCCAGGACGTACTCGCCGGCGAAGGGGAGGTAGTACGTCGGTTCGAACAGGTCGATGAAGTTCAGGGCGAGGTCGTGTTTCTCCTGGATGACGCGGTCGCGCTCCTCGATTTTCTCCTCGTGAGTGTAGTTGGTGACCGCCTGTGGGTAGAACTGCGCGGCGCTGTACTGGTGGGCGAGCAGGTCGATGTCGCCGTACTCAGACTTGATTTTCTTGCAACTGGACTCGGCGATGGGGTAGGGGCAGTCGTTCGTGTTGACCACCGTCTCCTCGCTGTCGGCGATGACGGCCATCGAGTCGACCTGCGTCGAGCCGTCCTGGTCGGCCTCTTTGTCGTACCACGAGCAGCCAAAGAAGTTGCCACAGAGCTCTGGGTCACAGCCGTCGGCGGCGAGAATCTGGATGTGGGTGTCGCTGCCGAGGTCGTATCGTTCGGCGTGGGGCAGCTCGACGGCCTCGAAGCCCAGCTCCTCGACGGCGTCTCTGAGGTAGTCCCAGCGGTAGTCGTGGATGAGGACGGGGATGTCGTCGTCCATGCGTGCCAGACTGTCCGGGTGGAAGTGGTCCGGGTGGACGTGGGAGACGTAGATGTAGTCCACGTCGTTGAAATCCTCCGGCTGGAAATCGGGTTCGGGGTAGTGGGCCCAGGAGCCGTAGTACGCGCCGTCGACGAGCCACGGGTCACAGAGGACCGACGTGTCTTCGGTCTCGATCAGCACCGCCGCCGATTCGAGGTATGTGACTTGCATCACCCGTCAGGAAGGACTACTTGTCTATTGTTATCGCCGCGTTGTCGGTCACCGGCCCCGCGGAGAGCCCCGATAAGCTCGGCTTGCCGTCGGACTGTAACGTTTACCTTAGCTTGAACCGATTTGGAGTGCCAGAAAACCCCACCCGTGCCGGCTGGTCAACCAGGGGACGGGAGGGACTGAAAGGGGCGTTCGCGGGTGGCACAGCCGCCCGCGAGCTCGGGAGACCTTTGGTCTCCCGGCGGCTGGCTGAACGAAGGCGGACGAAGTAAGCACCGGAGGCCGAAGGCCGAGGAGCGCAGCGAGGTCGTTCGAGAGAGCGAACCTCTCTCGTGATGACGAAAGACGGCGCCGCCGTCTTTCGAACCACCTCCGAGTTCAGCCAGGGCGAGAGCATAGCTCTCGCGGGCAATCGGAAGCTTCGCTTCCGAGGACAGCCGGGGCTTTCTGGCTGTTCGAACTCGAAGACTCCTAACTAAACACAATCCGGCGTGCTGGGGAAAGGTGTTAATCCCCGGCTACCGTGGGTGGCTGTATGTCCGACCTCGGGGATTTCACTGATTTCGACGGCGAGGACGACGAGAGCGACGGGTCGGCCGATGGGACAGCGGCGGCCGACAGCGACGCTGCCGACGGCGTCGCCACCACCACAGACGCCGTCGGCGACACCGCGGACGACGACTTCGAGACCATGGACGTGACGCCGGCCGGCACCGATACCGGGCTGGGCGTCCTCTCGGCGGCCGACGGGCTCCGCATCAGTGAGGACGACGAAGAGTGTAACCTGCAGGCCTACGTCACCGTCCAGAACCGCTCACGGGTCCGTCTGGGGAAGTACCTCCTGATTCCCTATCCCGACGGCGAGCGGCTCTTCTGTCGCATCTCCGCCCTGGAGTACGCCCAGGAGTTCCGCGCCGACGACGCCACCGAGATACACGCCCGACGGGCGATGCGCGAGGCGGAAATCGACGAGCAGGACTTCAAGTTCATGGCGGCACTGGACCCCATCGCGGTGCTGTATTCCGACGACGGCGAGCTCAAGCGCCGGATGACCGACCGCGTCCCCAAACCCGAGACCGTCGTCCGCGAGGCGACCGACAAATCCGAGATCAAGACCGGGCTGAAGATCCCCGAGGACGGCGTCTTCCTGGGCCACCTCTCCGTCGGCGGCGAGAAGGTCAAGACCAGCGCCAGCCCGCCGACCATCGACTATCGACTCAAAGACGATTACGAGTCGGGCGACCCGCTCGTCTTCCGGCACACGCTCGTGGCTGGTGGCACCGGCTCCGGGAAGACCCACAGCTCGAAGAACGTCCTCCGGCAGTATCTGGGTCGCACCTACGAGATGGGCGACGGCCGCACGCCGGAACTCGCCGTCGTCCAGTTCGACCCCCAGGACGAGTACGCCCAGATGCACGACGACAACCCCAAGATGACGGACGACTTTGCCCGCCGCTGTGAGCGCGAGGGCGTCAAGACGGGCGGGCACGACGACACCATCGCCTTCGTTCCGAAAGTAGCAGGCGCCGAGTACAACGCCAGTCACCACCGCGCCGAACAGGTCGAGTTCACCATCCCGTTCTCGCTGGTCCACTCGAACCCGTGGCTCATCGCCGGCTCCAGCCTCAACGACAACCAGTACACCGCGCTGACGAACACACTCTTGCCGCGGTTCAAGCGCGAATACGGGCGCAGCGCCACGTATGACCAGTTCACGACCTTCCTGAGCGACCCCGCGCTCAAGGAGGAGCTCGACGAGACCGGGGACATCCACGAGGCCACCTTCGACGCCGTGAAACGGCGGGTCCAGGGCTTCGGGAGCGTCTTCGACCAGGACGCCCGCCCCATCACCGACCAGATTTCACAGCTGGTTCGGGACGGCGGGCTGACCGTGATTCCCACCTACCACATCACGGACTCCCGGACGGCGTCGACGATTGTGCTGGCCGTCTCCAGCCTGCTCATCGACCAGAAGCTCTCGAACGACCCCACCTACGACCGCATCAAGGAGACGCCGCTGGTGCTCGGGATGGACGAGGCCCACAACTTCCTCACCGACGCCGACAGCGTCCAGGGCCGACAGGTCATCGGGAAGTTCACCGAAGCCGCGAAACAGGGCCGCAAGGAGCGACTGGGACTGTATCTCATCACGCAGGACCCACAGGACATCGCCGACCCGGTATTCAAGCAAATCAACACGACGATGGTGCTGAATCTCGGCGACGAGGACGCCATCAAGGCCGTCAACATCCCCACGAACCTCGAATCGAAGGTCCCCTACATGGAGAAGGGCCAGCGCGTGGTCTACTCACCGGACAACTCCGAGCCCGTGGAACTCATCGGGCTCTCGACGTGTGTGACACGGCACGGCAGGGAGTAGCGAGGTTTGAGCGAACGGAGTGAGCGAAAACCTCGGATAGCGACGCGGGGAGAGCGAGGCGCGAAGCGCCTCGAAGCGAGCGGTGGAACCGCGAGCAACGCGACCCGCGGAGCAGTAGCGAGATGTCTGGCATCGCGAGACATCTCGTAGCGGAGCGGGGAGCAACGCGACCCGCGGAGCAGTAGCGAGGAGGGTCACTGCGGTCACCACCTCGCTGCCGACGGGCCGAACATTCAAGCCGCCGACGGTGGCATGGGAGGTATGACCAAGCGCGTTCTCGTCCCGATCGACCGCTCCGAACAGGCCGAGGCGGCCGCCGCCTTCGCCGTCGAGAACTTCCCCGACGCCACGGTGGTGCTGTTCCACGTCATCAACCCCGCGGAGGCGGGCTACAGCGCGCAGGCGTCGGTCCCTTCCTTCTCCGAGGAGTGGTACGAGGAGAAACAGGCCGAGGCCAGCGACCGGTTCGACGAACTGGCGGCTATCGCCCGCGAGGGCGGCGTCGAGTCCGTCGAACGGGTCGTGGAAGTCGGCCGGCCGACCAAGGCCATCGTCGAGTACGCCGACGAGCACGACATCGACCAGATTGTGATGGGGAGCCACGGCCGCTCGGGGATGTCCAGAATTCTGCTGGGCAGCGTCGCCGAAATCGTCGTCCGCCGAGCGACGGTGCCGGTGACCGTCGTGCGGTAAGCGGTCTCCCTGCCGCTAATCCGCGTGAGAGAGCGCGGCTGCACTGCCGCTAATCCGCGTGAGAGAGCGCGGCTGCACTGCCGCGCTCACGCGTGCCGAGTTATGTAAACGTCGTATCCCGGGTCCTCGGAGACTGGGGCGCCGACACTGGAGACGGGTGAGGAGACGCGGCCGGCGTTCTCGCTACCGATGAAGACAATCGAGGCCCCGACTTCGTGGGCAACCGTACGGATGGTCCGAATCACGTCGGTCGTACAGGAGGCCATCGAGCTCACGTCCTCCGGAATCTCGTAGCGGAAGTCGGCCCCGGGAGCGATGTCGGCGACGCGCTCGCGGAGCCGCTCGGCGATAGCGTCCGGGTCGAACGGGTCGTTGGCATCGAGCCAGTTCCGAGAGAGGGCGTATTCGGGCTCGTCGGGCACGACCGTCAGCACGAGCACGTCCTCGCCGGTAAACTCCGCGAACTCCGTGGCGCGTTCGAGGGCGGCTTCCGAGAGCGCCGAGCCGTCGAACGGGACGAGTAGCGTCATGCCCGACGGTTCGCCGGTGGGACGGATAAAAGGTGGTTGCCGGTCGGCTCTCCGTTGGCCGTCACCTGGTGAACACTGGCACGGCGTGGCCCGTCAGAAGATATTGGCCTGCTGGTAGACGCTGATGCCGTCCATCGTTATCTCGTAGGGCTTGGTCTCACGGGAGTGGTTGGCGTTGCGTATCTTCTGAATCTCCACGGCGAGGCGGGTCTCTCTGGTCTCCGAGCGGACGTACTGGAGGACGAAGACGGCGTCGGTCAGGTACTCGATGATGCCGTGGCGGGAGGCGTAGGGGTTGTCCTCGCTGGCCTCGGAGGTCAGCATCGTCGTCACCCCGGCGGCCTTCAGCGACCGCGTGAAATCGAACACTTCGGTGCGGCGCTTGGCGGGGTTGTCGTACATCATCTCCAGCAGAGAAACCGAGTCCAGCACGAGCCGGTCGGCGTCGAAGTCCTCGATGAGTCCCGGGAGTTCGCCGCGGATGTTGTCGAGGCTGTTGGCCATCTCCACCGGGTCGAGGTCGACGACGGCCAGCTGGTCGTTGGCCTCGTACTCGTCGAACCCCCAGTCGCGGTCGTCGGCCGTGTCCATGATGTCGTCGTGGGACTGTTCGAGCGTGATGAACACGCAGTTCTCGCCGTTCTCGAGCCCGTGATGGAGGAACTGCAGCCCGAACGTGGTCTTGCCGGTCCCCGCAGAGCCGATGCTGACAATCAGGTGCCGCCGTGGAATCCCGCCCTGTATCATCCGGTCGAGGCCTTCGATGCCGATATCGATACGCGGGATATCCGAGTCGAAGTCCTCGTCCTCGAACTCGGTGCCCGAGCCGCCACCGCCGCCGCCCGGCGAACCCGCTGACTCGAACGCTGTCGCGAAGTCGTCGCCGAAAAGGCTCCCGCCGTCGTTCCCGTCGGGTTCGCCGTCGTCCTCGAACGGACTGGCATCATCGTCCTCAAACGGACTGCCGCCATCGTCGTCGAATGGACTACCGCTATCGTCCTCGAACGGACTGCCGCCGTCGTCGCCGGCAAACGGACTCTCGCTCCCCGCGTCGCTATCGGCGTCGGGTTCGTCGCCGGACTCGTCGGTCGCGTCGGTCGCGTCGGTCGCGTCGCTCTCGTCTTCGTCGTCGAACGCGCTCTCGAACCAGTCGTCGTCGCGGTCCTCCGGGCCCTCGCTCATTCGCGCGACCACCGGCCACAGACAGCCATGGATGCACACTGTCGTGCAGACAAATATAAGCTTGCCGTCGTGGAGGGTTTATAATCACCCGGCGGGAACGGCCACCATGACCGTCGGCATCGTCGCACAGCGGGATAACGACCGGGCGATGGCGCTCGCGAGTACGCTGACTGATCGGCTCCAGGAGGTCTCGGCGACCGTCGTCGTCGACGAGACCACCGGCGGGGCGCTGCAGGACCACGACGCGTGGAACGCCACGACCCCGTCGACCCGACCGGTCGAGGAGATGAGCGAGTGTACCCTGGTCGTCTCCATTGGGGGCGACGGAACCTTCCTCTATGCCGCCCGTGGCGCCGGGTCGACGCCTATCATGGGCGTCAACCTCGGCGAGGTGGGCTTTCTGAACGCGCTGGCGCCCGAGGAGGCCGTCGAGACGGTCGTCGCCGAGGTCGAGCACATCCAGAAGACCGGGAGCGCACGGACCAGAGCGATGCCGCGACTCCGGGCGACCGGCGACGGCTGGGAGCTCTCGCCCGCGCTCAACGAGGTCGTGGTGCAGGGCGCACACCGTGGCAGCGGCGGGGGAGGGGAGTTCGAGGTCCGCGTCGACGGCTCGCTGTACACGAGCGGCCACGCCGACGGGGTACTGGTGGCGACACCGACCGGCTCGACGGCCTACAACCTGAGCGAGGGCGGGCCGCTGGTCCACCCCGCCGTCGGAGGGCTGGTCATCACCGGGATGGCACAGACCGACGGGATGCCCCCGCTCGTGGCCGACGTCGACAGCGACGTGACGGTGTCGGTCACCGCCGCCGACGAGGGTGTCGTCGTCAGTGACGGTCGGGTGCGCGAGAAGCTCTCACCACCGGAGAAAGTGACGATAACGCGGGCGAGCGAACCGATTCGGCTGGCTGGCCCACCGCTGGATTTCTTCACCGCACTGAGAAAACTGGGGTAGTTATTTCCGGCCGACGGAGTACAGGACGGGCGCGAGCGCGAGGAGGACGAGCCCGACGAGTTTGTACGCGAAGGATGACGAGAGCAAGCTGCCGGCGTTCGGTGCCATCATAGAGGCGGGTATCAACAGCAACAACACACCGATGGAGACGGTGTGGACACCCAGCATCTTCAGCGAGCGCGTCGGCAGGATGCCGACGGCACCGAGGACGAACCCGAGCAACAGGACGTCACCGATGGTGTAGTTCAGCAGAAAGCTGTCGATGACTTGCAGCGGTGGCGCGAGCATTCCTATGCTGAAACTGGCCGTGACGCAATCTTTAAAGTTCCGTTCCGCGCTTCGACGGGACTCTGACAGGGGCCGACACTACGTGGCTCACAAATAGTTATATGCCATCCCCCGACAGTATAGGCTACTGTGTCAGAGTCTACTGCGGACGCAACCGTCCTCGTCGTCGACGACGAGGCGGAAGTGGCTGACGTCTACGCGCTGCGTCTCCGCAACCGGTACGAGACAGAGACCGCCTACGGGGGGGCGGCCGCGCTCGATCGGCTGGACGACGATGTCGACGTGGTGTTGCTCGACCGGCGGATGCCCGACGTGGGCGGCGACGAGGTTCTCGAAGAGATTCGCGACCGGGATATCTCGACGCGAGTCATCATGATAACGGCTGTCGACCCCGATTTCGACATCATCGATATGCCCTTCGACGACTATCTCTGCAAACCCGTCGAAAAGGATGACCTGGTGGCGGCCATCGACCAGCAGCTGGCCGCCCGGCGGTACGACGACCGGCTCGCGGAGTATCTGGAAGTCACGTCGAAACTCGCCCTGCTGAAAGGGGAGAAGACGCCCCAGACGCTGGACGGCAACGAGGAGGTCGAATCGCTCGAGCAGCGGGCCGAGACGCTGCAGGCGGAGATGGACGACGCGCTCTCGGATTTCGAGGATATCGACACCGCGTTCCGTGATATCACACGGCGGCCGAGCTGACCTAGGTCTGTGGCGTGTACAGCAGGTAGCCGGTCTCGCCGTCGCCGATCGTTCTGAGCTGGAACCGTTCGGTCCCGGCCGTCGTCTCACAGTCGACGATACGGTCGAGCCCGCCCGCAGTGACCGCGTCGGCGTCGACTGTCTCCTCGCCGGCGACCAGGAGCGCCTCGGAGAGCGGCGTTCCCTCGATGCGCTCGACGGGCACGTCGAACGTCTCGCCGAACGCGTCGTTGGCCGCCCGGACGATGGGCCCGTGGCCCTCGGCGGCGTAGTACAGCACTGGGTCGGGATGGCCGTCGAAGAGGTCCGCCGGCTCCGGCGCCGTCGGCTCGGCGGTGTCGACGCCGACTGTCATCGTCTGATCGGGCGATTCGACTCCCTCGGACGCCCGGAAGAGGCGGACGACGCCGCCGATACCGCCCCCGAGTGCGAGCCCGAGGCCGATGGCGACTTCCCGGGAGAACGGAAGCACGACGATGGTTCCGAGGACGACCAGAACGGTGGCGAGCGACACCGCACCTATCGCGATCCACCCCACGACCGTGAGGAGGTTCCCCAGCTGTGGCCCCCCGCTGGTCCCCCTGTTCGGTTGCTCGCTCATTCGAGTGGCAATCGTCGGTCCATCTGTTAACCTCTTTCGGCACACGGCAGCCACTCGTCGTGATTCGTGTAGCGATTTGCCGGTACGCGCCGACCCCGGGGGTCGGCACTATCCGGAAATGATATACAATAATCACTATCAAAGCCCGGTCGCGCCGTCAGCGAGGAGCTTCAGGCCGATGAGCGTGAGCAAAAGGAGCGCACCCGCGGTCACCGTACCGTCTGCCAGCCGTCGCCGGAGGCGCTGGCCGGCGGCGACGCCCGCGAGGCCGGGGACGGCGGCGACAGCCGAGAGCGCGAGGAGGGTGACAGGGGCCGCGTCGCCGGCGGCGAACAGCCCCAGTCCCCACGCCGCCCCGAGCCGGAGCAGTGAGATACCGACGAGTATCATGGCCAGGACCCCGACGAACGTCGAGCGGTCCAGGTCGAGGCTGTCGAGGTAGGCGACGACCTGGACGGCGGCGTTCGTCGCACCGAAGACGACACCGGAGACCAGTCCGACGCCGACCTTCGCTGCGGTGCCGGGTCGGAAACACCGCTCGCGCGTCCACGCTTCGCCCGGGAGGACGACCCAGGGCTGCGTGGCGGCGACGTAGGCAAGCGTGAACAGCCCGAGTCCGAGCGCCAGCACCGGTCGGGGAATCCGGCCGAGCATGGCCATCCCAGCCAGCGTCCCGACGGCGGCGCCGAGGACGTAGGGCCAGAACCGAGCGACACACTGGGGAATCTCGGCCCGGTCGAGTTCGCCGAGCAGTCGGAGGTTACCCACGAGCATCGGGAGTATCATCACGACGACGGCGACGGTCGGCGAGAACAGCGTCGCCAGCACAGCGGTAGAGACGATGGCGTAGCCGAAGCCGGCGGTCCCCTTCACCAGACCGCCCAGGAAGACGACGGCCGCGACGGTCAGAAGCGTCGCTGGCCCGAACCCGCCGACAGCGAGTGCCTGGAGCATCTCTCTCCAGGAACGGACGCGTGCTTGTAAAATAAGGTTGTGTCGGGAGTGTGCGGCCCCTACACCACGGCGGACCGCGTATGCAGTGCTCCGTCGGCAGTTACTCCTCCTGTGCCCAGTCGAGAGACCGCTCGACAGCGTCGTCCCACCGGTCGTAGAGCTTGTCGACTTCCTCGGAGCTCTTCTCTGGGCTGAACTCGCGGTCGATTCGCCAGTTGTCCCGCAGCTCGTCGACGGTGTCCCAGTAGCCGACGGCGAGGCCGGCGGCGTAGGCGCTCCCCAGGGCCGTGGTCTCGTCGACCTCGGGTCGCGCGATGTCCGTCTGGATGATGTCGGACTGGAGCTGACAGAGGAAGTTGTTCTTGACCGCACCACCGTCGACCCGGAGTTTGTCCGTCTGGACGCCCGAATCGGCTTCCATCGCCTCCGCGAGGTCACGGGTCTGATAGGCGATAGATTCGAGTGTCGCACGCACGATATGCTCTTTGCGCGTCCCACGGGTCATTCCGACGATAGTCCCGCGAGCGCGCCCGTCCCAGTGGGGCGCGCCCAGGCCGGTGAAAGCCGGGACCATGTAGACGCCGTCGGTCGAGTCGACCGAACGAGACAGTTCTGCGGTCTGGGCGGCGTTGTTGATGAGGTCGACGTCCTCCAACCATTCGATGGCCGCCCCGGCCATGAAGATGGACCCCTCCAGCGCGTACTGAACCGGCTCGTCGGACATCTGGAAGGCGACGGTGGTCAGCAGGCCGTGGTCCGATTCGACCGCCTCGTTGCCGGTGTTCATCAGGTAGAACGCACCGGTCCCGTAGGTGTTTTTGGCCTCACCCTTGTCGAAACAGGTCTGGCCGAACATCGCGGCCTGCTGGTCACCCAGCGCGCCGGCGACCGGCACTTCCGCGCCGAGGAAGCCGTCGGCGTCCGTGGAGCCGTAGGTTTGCTCGTCCGAAGAGGGACGGACTTCCGGTAGCATGGACGCTGGCACGCCGAACTCCTCTAAGAGTTCGTCGTCCCACTCCATCTCGTGGATGTTGTACAGCATCGTCCGCGACGCGTTGGAGACGTCCGTGATGTGGTTGCCGGTGAGGTTGTATATTATCCACGTGTCGGGGGTCCCCATGAGGAGTTCCCCCTGCTCGGCTCGCTTGCGAACGTCCTCGCCGCGGGCGGCTTCCAGCTTCAGGGGCTCGGCGTTGTCGAGAATCCACTCGGCCTTCGTCGCCGAGAAGTACGCGTCACACTCCAGCCCCGTCTTCTCGCGAATCCACTCGACTTTCCCCTCCGCTTGAATCTCTTCGACCCGGTCCGTCGTCCGGCGGTCCTGCCAGACCAGCGCGTTGTGGACTGGCTTGCCGGTCTCCTTGTCCCACACGATCGTGGTCTCGCGCTGGTTGGTGATACCGATGGCTTCGAGCTGCCCGGGGTCGAGGTCTGCCTCGTCGAGACCCGTGGTCACGACGTCCTTGGTGTTTTCCCAGATCTCCACTGGGTCGTGCTCGACCCAGCCGGGTTCCGGGTAAATCTGTTCGTGTTTCTCGTAGGCGCTGGTGACGACCCGTCCGCTGTGGTCGAACACCATGAACCGCGTACCTGTCGTTCCCTGGTCTATCGCACCGACGTATGTGTCTGTCATTGTGTCTCTCAACTCCGCGTATTTGAGAAGACACTTGGTTGACATATTAATGTTAGGCAACGACAATTATATCAAATTCGTTTGCGTTCTTTCGGGCCGAAATACGGGCACGTCGGGAGCGCGGGTCGCTCGCGCCCGACGTGTTACTCCTCAGTCTCGTCGTCGGGGTCACGCAGGTCCTTTTTCAGGGGTCTCGACGGGAAGAAGGGGTGGTCGCCCGGGCTCCCGGTCGTCAGCCGCGGGTCGGCGTTGTTCTGCGTGCCGCCGGTCGTCAGCCGGCCCGGTCGCTGGCGCCAGCTGGCGATGTCGGTGTCTGTCCGCCGACGGACGACGTTGTCCTCGATGTACTCGCTCAACGACTCCCAGAGGTCCTCTCGCGGGTCGTCGGTCCGCGTCGTGGCTTCGACGATGATGCCGTCGACGATAGTCAGCAGGAAGGTTGCGGTCCGTTCGGCGTCGACATCGTGGAACACGCCCTGCTCGATGCCGTCCTCGATGATCTCGGTCAGGTGGGCGACGTAGCGGTCCGGGTTCTCTGTGAACTTCTGGCGGAACTCGGGGTCGTTGATGGCCTGGCAGCGCACTTCGAGGAACGCGCCCAGGCGCTCGACCTGGTCCGGGGCGGCCCGCTCGGTCGGATAGACTCCGAGAATGAGGTTGAGGAACGTGTAGAGGTCCTCGACCGGGTCGCCGGTGGACTCGATTCCCATGGCTCGCTCGAAGTCCTCCAGCATGTAGTCGGCAAAGGCGAGCAGGATATCGTGTTTGCCGTCGAAGTGGTGATAGAACGACGACTTCGAGAGGTCGGCTTCCTCGGCGATACGCGAGATGGAGATGCCCGCGTAGCCGTGCTTCTGGAGGGCGGCGTACGTGGCGTGCATTATCTCTTCGCGCGTGTCGGTGGCTTCGCCCCCGAACGCAGCGTCACCGGCCATACACCGCCTTACGCCACTGGCGGTGAAATACTTTCGTCAGCGACTCACAGCAACGGCGTTGTACCCGTCGGGGCCGACAGCACCTCACACGGTATCGGGCCCGCCCCGTTCGTGGAGCCGCCGGAACACCCGCGTCGGGAACCGTGGCTCGACGCGACTCGGGGGCCGACCGCTCGTCGACCCGTCCGTCCGGACGCGGTCGACGATGCCGTCGTCGGCGAACTCGTACAGGTAGCGTTTGACCGTCCCGGCCGAGAGGTCGACGTCGCCGGCGATGGCGGCAGCCGTGTCCTCGACCGACGAGCGGTCGCCCGCATCGACGTCCAGCAACGCGGACAGCACTCGCTGGCGGTTGGGGGCGAGCGTGAGCACCTGCGCGAGCGGGACACAGGGGCGCTGAATCGCTTCGCGTGCGTGAGCGATGTCTTCGTCGTCGATACGGGACCGGCCACACTCGTTCGCCCGGTCGGCGGCGGCAAAGAGCGCGGCCAGCGCGTCGTGTGCGTTCCCGTTCGCCCACGCGGCGATAGCGCGGGACTGCTGGTACGTGAGCGCGTGGGCGTCGAGGCCCGACATCGCCCGGCTGGTGACGATATCGGCGAGGGTCCCGGTGTCGTAGGCCGGCACTTCGATGCGCTTTGTTGGGGGGAGCGATTCGAGGTCGGCCGGCGGTGTGCGGCCGATAGCCAGCCAGGCGAGTGCGTCCCCGAGTCCGTCGAGGCGCTCGGCGAACGCCGACAGGGCATCGGTCTCGGACTCGCCGACGTGGTCCACGGCGACGACGGCGCGGCAGGACGGCGAGGCCAGCGTCTCGCGGAGCTGGTCCAGCAGCGTCTCGGTGCGGACCCCCTGTGTCGGGACCGACTCCTCGACGATGCCGTCGAGGACGGTGTGGTAGAGACCGAAATCGGTGGTGGCTGCCCGGGCGTCGACGTAGACGAACGACGGGGCAGAACGGCGGCCGGGGCCGTCGTGGGTCGCCGTGTGGACGATGGAGCCGAGCCTGGAGCGGCGGGGCCGGAGGTGGGCGAAAAGGGCGGTGACGACGGCGGATTTGCCGGCCCCGGTGGGCCCCCAGACGTATGCGTCCGGCGGGAGGTCGCCGTCGAGCACCGGGTCGAGGTAGTCGAGCAGCGTCTCGAACACCGGACCACGACCGATGGGCTCTGCGACGTGGGCGACCGGGCTGATGGCCTCGTCGTCGATGACGAGCCCGGTCTCGTCGCGCTGGCGTCGCGTGATTCGGGTGTCGAGATCCATTGTGACTGAGGTTTCAGGCTGCGGGGTTCGTACAAAAATGGATATCCGAGGGTGGTCGGATTAGTTAGAACGGGACGTAGACGCCTCGCACGGTGACACCGGCGACCGTCAGCACGCCGATGAGAAGCGTGACTACGAGGAGCGCGAACGCTGGCGGGTCGACGTGCGTGTCCCCGTGTGCGTAGAAGACGCGCTGGCCGGCCTCACCGACCAGTGCGCCGAGGACGCCGAAGACACCGCCCAGGAGCAGCGCGACGAGCTGGGACGAGCCGGTCGGGTCAGCGACGAACGCCGCCGCACCAGCGCTGCCGTTCAGCGTTATGTGGTGGGTCACCGGAATCTTCTCGACGCCCAGGTTGAGGAAGGTCAGGGACGCCGCGGAGATACCGAAGCTCAGGAACATACTCCCCGTCGTGATGACGAGGAAGCCACCGAGCAGCCCACCGACGAGGCCGATCATGGTCACACCGCTCCACTTGTACTGGTGGGGGAGCCACGGTTCGACGGCCGGCCGCATCACCTCGCTCCCACCGTCAGCGGCGACTTCCTCGCCGTTCTCGAACGGCGTCATGTCGAAGTAGCCGCTGCCGCCGGGCGAGCCGAACAGCGAGTAGCCGAAGACGATGCGGTGGACGAGCGCGGAGGTGAAGACGGTAAAGGCGATGGTGTCGAACCCGACAATCGGGCTCACCAGACTGGCGGCCAGAGTGTTCAGTGTCGCGCCGAACACACCGAAGAGGCCACCGACGGCCAGGACGTCGGGACGCGTCCCGAGCGCGTAGGCGATGTCCTTACCGGGGTGGTAGCCACCGTCCTCCTGGGGCGGCATGGCACCCTCTTTCTTCGCGGCGTAGGCGGCCGCGGCCGCACCGCCGGCGAAGGCGATGTGGGGGCCAAAGACCGGACCGAAGCCGACGAGCCCGGTCAGCCCGGACGCGCCGAGTTCGGCACCGGAGCCTGCGCCGGTGATGCCGATCGCGTTGGCCGCTTCGCCGGCGATAACGGCGAAGCCGGTGAAACAGAACGCCGGGAGCGCACCGATAGCGGCACCGAACGCACCGCCGGCGAACGCGGCGATGAGCCAGTAGGTAAACTCCACAGCGGTTCGACCGCCCAGCGCGTCGATCTGAAGGAGTACTGGATCCATGTTTTATTCCTCCTGTGCCCAGTCGAGGGACTTCTCGACGGCGTCGTCCCAGCGACTGTATAGCTTGTCTGCTTCGTCTGCACTCATCTCCGGTTCGAACTCCTGGTCGATCTGCCAGTTGTCCCGTAGCTCGTCGACGGTGTCCCAGTAGCCGACGGCGAGGCCGGCGGCGTAGGCGGAACCGAGCGCCGTGGTCTCGTCGACCTCCGGACGCGCGATATCGGTGCCGATGATGTCAGCCTGGAGCTGACAGAGGAAGCTGTTCTTGACCGCGCCACCGTCGACACGGAGCGTCGTCGTCTCGACGCCCGAGTCGGCTTCCATCGCTTCCGCGACGTCGCGGGTCTGGTACGCGATGGATTCCAGCGTCGCACGGACGATGTGTTCCTTGCGGGTGCCACGGGTCATCCCGACGATGGTCCCGCGGGCGCGCCCGTCCCAGTGGGGCGCGCCCAGGCCGGTGAAGGCCGGGACCATGTAGACGCCGTCGGTCGAGTCGACCGAGCTCGCGAGCTCGGCGGTCTGGGCGGCGTTGTTGATGAGGTCGACGTCCTCGAGCCACTCGATGGCAGCGCCGGTGATGAATATCGCCCCTTCCAGCGCGTACTGGACCGGCTCACCGGACATCTGGAAGCCGATGGTTGTCAGCAGACCGTGGTCTGATTCGACCGCCTCGTTGCCGGTGTTCATCAGGTAGAACGACCCAGTGCCGTAGGTGTTCTTCGCGTCGCCGGCGTCGAAACAGGTCTGGCCGAACATCGCGGCCTGCTGGTCACCCAGCGCACCGGCGACGGGAACTTCGGCACCGAGGAAGCCGTCGGCGTCGGTGTGGCCATAGAGGTTCTCGTCCGACGACGGTCGAACTTCCGGCACCATCGATTTGGGCACGTTGAACTCCTTGAGGAGTTCGTCGTCCCACTCCAGCTCGCGGACGTTGTACAGCATCGTCCGCGACGCGTTGGAGACGTCCGTGATGTGGTTGCCGGTGAGGTTGTATATCATCCACGTGTCGATAGTCCCCATCAGCAGCTCGCCGTTCTCGGCCCGGTCGCGGACGTCCTCGCCGCGGGAGGCGTCCATCTTCAGCGGCTCTGCGTTGTCGAGAATCCACTCGGTCTTGGTCGCCGAGAAGTACGCGTCACACTCCAGTCCGGTCTTCTCGCGGATCCACTCGACCTTGCCCTCGTCCTGAATCTCCTCGACCCGGTCCGTCGTCCGACGGTCCTGCCAGACCAGGGCGTTGTGGACTGGCTTGCCGGTCTCGGCGTCCCAGACGATAGTCGTCTCACGCTGGTTCGTAATGCCGAGCGCCGCCAGCTGCTCGGCGTCGAGGTCGCTCTGGGAGAGGCCCCGCTGAACGACTTCTTTGGTGTTCTCCCAGATCTCCATCGGGTCGTGCTCGACCCAGCCTGGCTCCGGGTAAATCTGTTCGTGCTTCTCGTAGGCGTTGGCGACGACCTGACCAGCGTGGTCGAACACCATGAACCGCGTGCCCGTGGTCCCCTGGTCGATCGCGCCAACGTATGTGTCTGCTGTCATTGTGTCTTCGACTCCCCGTAGCCGAACGTTCGTTCGGCCACGTAGACGAACGAACGTTCGTTTATCATATTAAAGTTAGGGTAGAATCGAATTGATACCAGCCTCAGGGCCATCACGGGGACGGCAGCCGGCAGGACCGCTGCAACGCGAGTCGTCGGCAGGTGAAAATCACAAGGCTAATTAACGAATTGTGTCTCAGTTACACCTGACTGAGTATGCGCTCAAAACCGGAGCGCCGATACACCACGGGGGTGTGGTCGGTCGCTGCGGAGCTGAAAACCCCCGAAAACGCCCTACCCGCCATCAATGCATAAACGCACCATCCCTCTGTTGCTGGCCATCGCCGCGCTCGTGATAGCTACCGGAACCGCTGCCGCCGCCGTCAGAGGCAGTCCCGATATCACCGCCTCGCTTCAGGACGACACCGTCGCCGCCGGCGATGAGACGACACTCGAGGTCGTGCTCGTCAACAGCGGCGACATCGACTTCAGCAGCGGGCAGAACCCTCCGAACAGCGAAGTGACGACCGCCCGCGGGCTGACCGTCGAGATGGAAGATAGCAGTGCCCCGATATCCATCACCACCGGCACCCGGTCGCTTGGCTCGCTTGGGACCGATGCCCCGACCACAGCCGCCTTCGATATTAGCGTCGACGAAGACGCCGAACCCGGCACGTACCGCGTCCCGGTGGAGCTAAGCTACAGATACTACGACTCCATCGCCGACAGCGGCGCGCGAAGTGAGAGCAGTGTCACGCGGACCCGAACTGTCACCGTCACCGTCAGCGACGACGCCACCTTCGACGTGACGAACGTCGACTCCAACGCACAGGTCGGCTCCACTGGCACCGTCGCCGTCACCGTCGAGAACACCGGCCAGACGGCCGCGAACAACAGCGACGTCACGCTGACGAGCCAGAACGGGGACCTGACCTTCGGCGAGCGAACCGAGAGCACTCGCTCGGTCGACTCGTGGGCGCCGGGCGAGAGCCGGACGTTCCGGTACGACGTCACCGCGACCGACGACGCCCAGGTGGACTCGTATCCCTTCCAGCTCAACGTCGCGTTCGACGACCCCGACGGCGTCCGCAAGGAGTCTACCGGCACCTCGGTGAGCGTCACGCCTGACCCCGAACAGACGTTCACGCTCTCGGACGTCGAGAGCACGCTCAGAGCCGGCGAAGAGGGAACTATCACCGCGACAGTGACCAACGACGGCCCGCGCGACGTCGACAACGTCGTCATCAACTGGGCGAGCGACAAGAACGACCTCTCGCCACAGGAGACCCAGGAGGCGGTCGGGAACCTGGCGTCCGGCGACTCGACCGAGGTGACGTTCACCGTCGATGCGACCGATAGCGCCCAGGCGGGGTCGAAGCAGTTCGACTTCGTCGCGAGCTACCGCAACACCGACGGCGACCGCGAGGAGAGCGACACCCTCGAAGCCCAGGCAGCGGTCGCGCCCAGTCAGGACGAGTTCAGCATCGAATCGGCCAACACCTCCATCGGCGTCGGCCAGTCCGGCAACATCGAGGTCACGGTGACGAACACGCGCAACCAGACCTTCTCGGACATCACGGCGAAGCTGTTTACCTCCTCGCCCATCAACGCCGACGACGATGAGTCCTACATCGATTCGCTCGCGCCCGGCGAGTCCAAGACCATCACCTTCAGCGTCAGTGCCGATGGCAGCGCCCTCCAGAAGGCCTACCCCGTCTCGATTGACTTCCGCTACGAGGAGCCCGACGGCGACTCGTCCATCTCCGACACCTACCGGGTCCCCATCGAAGTCACCGACCCGAACGGTGGCGGCGGGCTGCCCCTGACGGCCATCGGCGGCGTCGCGCTGGTCCTGGTACTGGCTGTCGGCGGATACATGCGGTTCCGATAGTCACGGATGGGTCACCAGCGCTACATCGACTGGGTGAACGAGCGTATCACCGCGAACCCAGGTCGCATCGTCCTGCTGTTTCTGGTCGTCACGGTCGCCTTCGCCAGCGGGCTGGGCGCGATAGAGACCGAAGCGGGCCAGGAGCAGTTCATCGAGGACCTGGAGTCCTACGAGACGTTCCAGGATATCCAGCGGGACTTCGGTGCCTCCTTCGGCGAGTCGACGACCACCACGACGCTGCTGCAGAAGGACGACAACGCGCTGTCGAAACAGTCGCTACTCCGGTCCTTGCGGGCACAGGAACGCATCGCCGACAGCGACGAGATGCGCGTCGGCGATACGAGTTCGCCGGCCCGGCAGGTCGCACGCACCCTCGATTCCAACGCCACGACGCTCGAAGCGCAGATAGACGTCCTCGAGGGCGCGACCGAACGCGAGATAGACCAGGCCGTCCGGACGACCGCGGAGACGAACCCCACGTTCACGTCGTCGGTCAGCGAGGATTTCAACCGGGAGGCAGCGTCGGCCTCGGTGACCGAATCCACTGTCACACACGACGCCGCCGACATCGACAACCGAGAGGAGCGAGTCAGGGACATCGTCGGCACCGTCGGCGGTGATATCCGCGTGCTCGGGGAGGTCCCCAACAACATCGCGACGTCGCTCGGCATCGTGCTCCCGGCGGCCTTTGTTCTCATCGTGACGTTCCTGGTCGTGGCCTACCGGGACCTCGTGGACCTCCTGCTGGGTATCGGTGCTATCGTGATGGCGCTCATCTGGACCTTCGGGTTCATCGGACTGGCTGACATCCCGTTCAATCCCCTGCTGATATCCGTGCCGCCGCTGCTGATAGCCGTGGGTATCGACTTCGGTATCCACGTCATCAACCGCTACCGCGAGGAGCGCGAGACGGGCAGTGACATCGGCGCGGCGATGGGCGTGACGAACAGACAGGTGCTGGTCGCCTTCTTCATCGTCACCGGGACGACGGTCATCGGCTTCCTCTCGAACCTCGTCAGCGCGTTCCCGCCCAACCGCGACTTCGGCCTCGTCGCCGCCATCGGCATCGTCTTTACGTTCCTCATCTTCGGCATCTTCCTGCCGGCCGCAAAGGTGTACGTCGACCGCCTGAGCGAGCGGTACCCCATCCCCGTCTTCAGCCAGTCCCCGGTCAGCTCCGAGGAGTCCGTCGTCGGCCGGCTGCTTTCTGGCGGCGTCACCGTTGCCCAGCGCGCCCCGGTCATCTTCCTGATCGTCGCGCTGGTGGCCACGACCGTCGCGGGCGGGTACGCCACCGGCGTCAGCACCGAGTTCGACAGCGAGGACTTCCGCCCCGCGGAGGAGCCCCCCGACTTCCTCCAGTATCTGGGCCCGCTCGCGCCGCCCGAAGAGTTCCAGTCCGTCAAGAACCGGAACCTCCGTGACCGTCATTTCGACCAGGAGGAACAGGTGATCGTCTACGTCGAGGGGAACATGCGCCGTGACAGCGCCCTCGAGTCACTCCACCGCGCCAGCCAGAACCCGCCCGAGACAATCGACGGCGAGGGGCGGGAGGCGGAGGTGACGAGCCTCGTGACGGTGATACGCGACCGCGCCGAACGTGACCCGCAGTTCCGGGCGCTCGTTTCCCGCAACGACCGCAACGACAACGGGATTCCGGACGACAATCTCCCCGTCATCTACGACGCGTTGGCTGCGGACAGCCCCGGCCAGCTGGAGCAGTTCCTCAGCGAGGACCGCCGGAGCACGCAGGTCATCTACACGGCCGACGGCACCGCGACGAACGCCCAGATAGCGGGGGCCGGTGACCAGGTCGCCGCCGACTACCAGGCCGACGCCTCGCCGACCGGCATCGCCATCGTCTTCAAGGATGCTGGGGCGCTCATCCTCGATACGGTCCTCCAGAGCTTGCTGATAACGCTCGTCGGGTCGTCGCTGTTCCTGGTGGGCATCTACTGGCTGCTCGAAGGGAAGCCGAGCCTCGGTGTCGTGAACGTCATCCCCATCCTGATGGCCGTCGTCGCCATCGTCGCGACGATGCGGTACCTGGGCATCGATTTCAACGCCCTCAACGGCGGTATCCTCGCCATCACCGTCGGCCTGGGGACCGACTACGCCGTCCACATCGTTCACCGCTTTGCCGACGAGCGCGAAGAGCGGGCGCTGGAACCCGCACTGCGCCGGACCGTGGTCGGCACCGGCGGCGCGCTGACCGGGAGTATGCTCACGACAGTCGGCGGCATCGGGGTGCTGGTGCTCGCGCTGAATCCGATTCTCGGGGCCTTCGGGCTACTGACGGCGCTGTCGGTCATCTACGCATACCTGGCGTCGATGTTCATCCTCCCGTCGGTGCTGGTCATCTGGGACCGTCTCCAGCGGTACGACGGCTCCAGCGGGACCGTCGCCGACTCCATCTTCCCGTGGACCGACGAGCCGGGCGTGACCACGGACCAGGGGCTCAGGACTGCAGCGCCGGAGCACGACGAGTGACCGGCGTGATGAAGCGTTTATCCAGTTGCGGTCCCTACGTGTCGACTACCGACTGGCCGCCGGCCGACCGCCGCGCGGCCCGGAGCGCACCGACCCGATGAACTACCAGCGCTACATCGACTGGGCCGACGACCGCATCGTCGAGGACTCCCGCAAGGTAATCCTGGCCTTTCTCGTCGTGACGGTGCTCTTTGGCGCCGGACTGGGTAACATCTCGACGAACGCCGGCACCCAGCAGTTCACGACCGGACTGCCGGCCGAGGAGGCCTTCGAAGAGGTCAACACGAAGTTCTCGCCGGCGTTCTCGGCAGATACCGGGAGCACACAGCTCATCCAGTCGGAGACGAACGTCCTCGCCAAACCCGCGATGTTGCGGATGCTCCGGACCCAGGAGTCCCTGGAGCAAAACGACGACCTCCGGGTGACCTCGACGTCGTCCGCGGCCGCGATCGTCGCCCGCGAACTGAACCCGTCGGCGACGACGACCGAGGCCCAGATTCGGACGCTCGAACGGTCGACCGACAGCGAAATCGACGCCGCCGTTCGTAATGTCGCCGACAACCCGCAGTTCACGGGCCTGCTCAGCAACGACTTCAACCGCAAGTCCGCCGCCGCGTCGGCCACCATCGGCGTCGTCACCCACGAGCTGCCGGCCGGGCTCTCGTCTGGGTCGGGCCAGGGCGGGGATAGCCCCCTGACCGACATCCAGCGACAGACCGAGTTCACCGTCGACACGACGGGGGCGGGGTCGTTAACCGTCTTCGGCGCGGGCATCCTCGCCGAGGAGTTCTCCAACGTCGTCGCCGACTCCCTGATTCTGACGGTGCCCGCGGCGCTCATCTTCATCCTCCTCTTTCTCTCTATCGCCTATCGGGACCTCGCCGACATGGCGCTGGGCCTGGGCGCCCTGTTCATGGCCATCGTCTGGACCTTTGGGTTCATGGGGCTTGCCGGCATCCCCTTCTCGCAGATGCTCATCGCGGTGCCGCCGCTCCTGCTCGCGGTCGGCATCGACTTCGGCATCCACGCGGTCAACCGCTACCGCGAGGAACGCGAGAACGGGACTGATATCGGCCGGTCGATGCGTATCACGACCGACCAGCTGCTGGTCGCCTTTGGCATCGTCACCGGGACGACGGTCATCGGCTTCCTCTCGAATCTCTCCAGTGACCTCCCGCCCATCCAGGACTTTGGCTACGTTGCCGCCGTCGGCATCGTCTTTACCTTCCTCATCTTCGGCGTCTTCCTCCCCGCCGCGAAGGTCGAACTGGACCGCCTGCGCGAGCGCTACCCCATCCCCACGTTCAGCCAGCGGCCGCTGGGCTCGGAGGGGTCGCGACTCGGTGGCGTGTTGCGGGGCGGCGTCGTCATCGCCGAGCGCGCCCCCGTTGTCTTCCTGCTGGTGATACTCGTCGTCACCGGCGGGGCCGGGATGTACGCGACCGGCATCTCGACCTCGTTCTCCCAGGACGACTTCCTCCCGCCCGAGGACAACCCCGACTGGATAGAGTCACTGCCCGAGCCTTTCGCCCCGAACGACTACACCGTCACCGAGACGACGAACTTCCTGGACGAGAAATTCACCTCGAGCCAGGGCGGTGACGTGACGATATACGTCGAGGGGCCGATGCGGAGCGACGACGCCCTCGAACAGATACATCGGGCGGGCGAGGACCCGCCCGACTCGTTCGTCCGCGAAGACGGCCGCGCCGACTCGACCTCCATCGTCACTGTCATCATGGACCGCGCGGAACGGGACCCCGATTTCCGGGCGCTCGTTTCCCGCAACGACCACAACGACAACGGCGTCCCGGACGACAACTTAGAGGAGATATACGAGTATCTCCTGTCCTCGTCGTCGCGGTCGCAGGCGCTCAACTACATCACCGAGGACTACCGGGCGACCCGGATTACCTACCAGGTCGAAGGCGACGCCAGCGACAGTGCGGTGACCGAGGACGCCCAGACGGTCGCCGACGAGTTCCGGTTCGAGGCGACGGCGACGGGTGGCACCGTCGTCTTCCAGGCCGTCTCCGACGTCATCTTCGAGTCCGCCATCGTCTCGCTGGCCATCGCGCTTTCCGGGACCGCCATCTTCCTCGTGTTCATCTACTGGGTCATCGAGGGCCGCCCCTCGCTCGGTATCGTCAACGTCGTGCCGGTCATCGTCACTGTGGCCCTGCTGGCCGGGACCATGCGCTATCTGGGTATCCCGCTGAACGCCATCACGGGGACGATGCTGGCGTTGACTATCGGCCTTGGCGTGGACTACTCTGTCCACGTCGTCCATCGCTTCGCCGACGAGTACCACACGGCCGACCTCGTGACCGCGCTCGACCGCACGGTGCGTGGCACCGGCGGTGCGCTGTTTGGCAGCATGCTCACCACCGTCTTCGGCATCGGCGTTCTCGCGCTCGCCGTCTTCCCCGCTATCGGCCAGTTCGGCATCCTGACGGCGCTCTCTATCGTCTATGCCTTCCTCACCTCCCTGCTGGTCCTCCCGTCGGTGCTGGTCGTCTGGTCCCGTGTGACGAACGTCTGGCCCGGCGATTTCCGGAGCCTCAGCCGCCGCCGATCGGTTCTCCCGGGCGACGACGATTAAGGGTGAGCGGTCGTGCTCGAACCGGACACGCCGCGGGTGCCTTTATCAGACCGGATAGCTAGTGGCCAGGTATGACCCACGTCGTCATCATCGGTGCGTACGGCAGCGCCGGCGCGGCCGTCGCCGGTGAACTCGCCCCCGTAGACGGAATCGACCTCACGCTCGTCGACGACGGGGACCCCGGCGGTGGGCTCTGCATCCTCAAGGGGTGTATGCCGTCGAAGGAAGTGCTGTCGGCCGGCGCCCACCGGTTCCAGGCGCGCCACGACGAACGGCTCGTCGGTGACCCGCCCGAGGTCGACCTCGAAGCGACCGTCGAACGGAAGGACGACCACGTGCTGGGCTGGGCCCAGCACCGCCGCGAGGGGATACACGAACTCGCCGAGTACGAGGGCGTCGACTTTGTCCACGCCACCGCCGAGTTCGTCGACGACTATACCGTCCGCGCGGGCGGGCGAACCTTCGAGGCCGACTACGTCGTCGTCGCCACTGGTTCGACCGTCTACGTCCCCGACACACCCGGTATTGAGACCGTCGACTACATGACCAGCGCCGACGTGCTCGACGCGACGGAACTGCCCGACTCGGGAATCGTGATGGGCTTTGGCTACATCGGGATGGAACTCGTGCCGTACCTGGCAGAGGCCGGCGGGATGGAGCTCACGGTGATAGAACACGACGCCCGGCCCATCGACGAGGCCGACCCCGCCTTCGGCGACGCCGCCCGCGACATCTACGAGGCCAACTGGGACGTCGAGATACCGACGAACTGCTACGAGTGCGAGCTGGAACCGACCGACGACGGCGGTGTCCGGCTGTACGTGGAGTTCGAGGATGGGAGCGAAAAGCAGTACGAGGCCGACCAGCTGTTCTGTTTCACGGGCCGCAAACCGACACTCGACGGCCTGGGTCTGGCGGAGACGTCAATCTCGACCGAGGGCGAGTGGGTCAGCGACACCATGCAGACCGTCGACGCCGACCACGTCTACGCCGTCGGCGACGTCAACGGCAAGGAACCGATTCTCCACGTCGCCAAGGAGCAAGGGTTCAGGGCCGCACAGAACATCCTGCGCCAGGAGTCGGGCCAGCAACCCCTGCCCTACGAGAACGTCCACCACCACGTCATCTTCTCGGGGCTGGGCGTCTATCCGTTCGCCCGCGTCGGCCACAGCGAACAGAGCGCCCGCGAGGCGGGGTACGATGTGGTGTCGGCGACCCGGCAGGCCAGCGACGACGGCGTCTTCAAATCCAAGGACGTGTCCGAGGGACTCGCAAAGCTCGTGGTCGACGCCACGGACGGCACGGTACTGGGGTGGCAGGGACTGCACTACCACGCCGATAGTTTCGCGAAGACGCTCCAGGTCGTCGTCGAACTCGGACTCGACGTGCGAGCGATTCCGGACCGCGCATACCACCCGACGCTCCCCGAAAATCTCGACGGGCTGGTCCGGGACTGTGTGGCCCAGCTGGAGGGGTAACGTTACTGCTGGGGCGTCGACGGATAGCGGTCCAGTTCGACGAACTCGGAGTTGCCACAGGCCCGGCAATCTCTGGGCGGCTGGTACGTATGGTCCGGCGGTTCCCCGTCGACGACGCCCGCGACGATGTTGTTACAGTTCTCGCAGACGTACTCCTTCGGACGCTCTGGCTGGTGTGCCATATCGTGTTATAGAAATCACACGTCCATAAACGTAGGTCCCGGCCGCCCTGCAGTGGCACTATCGCCGCGGCCGACATCGGTGCGCAGGCGGGTCGACGCCGCCATCACCCGCGACGCCCGAGCGAGTCGCCGAGTGTGCGTCTGTCCGAGCCCGCTCGATACGTCCCACGAGCTGCCTGGCCCGACAGCTACTTGATGGCTGTGAGACCGAAGCCCCCGACGTAGAGTTTCTCATCGACGATAGCCGGCGACGTCTCGACACCGCTCTGGGTCGAGACCGACCACTGCTCCTCGCCGTCGTCCGTGCCGAGCGCGCGAAGCTCACCGTCGCCGGTACCCACGTAGACGGTGTCGACAGTAACGAGCGGCGAACTGACATTGATTCGCTGACCCATTTCGGTGGACCACTCGACGTCGCCGTCGTCCGCCTCCAGGGCGTAGAGCGTGCCGTCGTTGTCGCCGACGTACACCATCTCGTCGGTTATGGCGGGTGCGGTCCTGAGGATGTGGAGCTCGTCGCTCTCCCATGCCTCGTCGCCGCTCTCCAGGTCGTAGGCTTTGACCGTCTCGTCGATGGGGACGTAGAGGTGGTCCGCACCGACGGCAGGGGTGTACTCGAGATATGCCTCGTCGATGGACGCGGTCCACTGTTCCGACCCGTCGCCGGCGGCGACGGCCGCCACGTTGCCGTCCGTATCGCAAACGTATACGGTACCGTCGACGACAGCCGGGGCAGCGAGGATTCCGTCGCCGGGCTCGTAGCGCCACTGTTCGGAGCCGTCACCGGTGTCGAGGGCGACCAGATGGCCGGCGTCGCTGGGGGCGTACACCGTCCCGTCGACCACCGCGGGCGACCCCAGCACGCGGTGTTCGATGTCGACGCTCCACTGTTTCTTCCCGTTTGCCGCGTTCAGCGCGTGTATCATCCCCTCGCTGTCCCCGACGTAGACCGTCCCGTCTCGGACTGTCGGCGGACACTTGACCGCCGCATCGACGGACTTTACCCACTGTTCGGAGCCGTCGGCGGCGTCGACGGCCCTGACCGCGCGGTCGTTGTCCCCGAAGTAGACGGTCCCGTCGACGACAGCCGGTGCCGACTCGACCCGCATATACGTCTGGACGACCCACTGTTTGGTCCCTGAGCCCCTGTCGAAGGCGAAGATGCGTCCGGTCCCGCCGGTCGCGACGACGGTGTCACCGACGACGACCGGTTTGTGCATCCGGAGGTTGTCCTCGTAGGTCCATTGCTGAGACCCGTCGGACAGCGAGACGACGTGTAACGTCCCGCCCGCGTCCCCGGCGTAAACCGTCCCGTCGGCGACGGTTACCGACGCCTCCAGTCCGAACGCCTCGTCGTAGCGCCACTTTTCGCTGCCGTCCGCGGCCGACAGGGCGACTATCCTGTCCCCGAACAGACCGACTATCACCGTCCCGTCCGCCACAGTCGGTGGGACGGCTATGTTGTCGCCGAGCTCGTGGCGCCACTGTCTACTGCCGTCGTCCCTGGTCAGTGCCGTGACGAACGCTCCCTCGGTGAAGTACACGTTGTCGGCGTCGACGTCGACGCCCTCCGCTGTCGAACCGTCGAAGGCCGTCCACTGCTGGGTACCGTCCGCGACCGATACCGCGGCAACACCCCTGTCGCTGCCCACGTAGACGACACCGTCCCGGACGGCGGGGGCGGCGTTGGCCGAAATGTCCGTCGACCAGAGAACCGTGCCGTCGTCGGTGTCTAGCGCCGCCAGGTTGTAGTCGACGGAGTACAGGATGCGCCCGTCGACGACTGTCGGACTGAACGACTTCCCGTCGCCGGTGTCGACCTGCCAGCGTTCGCTCCCGTCGCCCGTGGCCAGCGCGTAGAGCGTGTTGCCACTGGGTACGTACACCGTATCGTCCGCGACGGCCGGCGCGACCCCGAGACCGGAGTCGAATCGGACCTCCCACTCGATGTCACCGCTCCCGAGGTCGATGGCTGTCAGAACACCGGCCTCGCTCCCGACGTAGGCAGTCCCGTCACCGACGGCCGCCCCAGTCGGTTCGTAGCCGGCTGCACGCGTCTCGTAGGTCCACTGCTTCGTGCCGTCACTCGGCCCCGATTCGGGCACCGGAGTCCCCTCGCCATCGGGCACTGTCAGCGAGCCCGTCCGCGCCAGGTCGCCGCCAAACGTCCAGTAGCCCGCCGACTCGGACCCCCCAAACGGGAGGAACCCACAGCCCGCCAGTCCAGCGGCCCCACTGGCCGCGACAATACCGAGATACTCCCGTCGACTTACCCCAGTCATAACCACGCACCCATAGCTTGTTTTTACGACAGCAGGGCCTACATTAAGCCTTATCAATCACCGTCAGGAGTGGCCGGAGTCGACCTACCGGGGGCGGGAGCCACTCACTCCGGCGCGCGGTCGGCCAGTACCGGAATCTCGGCGAGTCGGTCGGCGTCGAGGGCGGCCCAGTCGACGCCGTCGGAGCGCGGATACGGGGTGTCGGTCTCGACGGTTCGTTCGGGCGTGACGACGTAGTCCATCGGCACGTCGTGGGCGTCGACGGGGACGGTGGCGTCGGGAACGGCACTGTCGGGGCCGTCGAGGACCTGGAGTTCGTGGACGGTCGTCAGCGTCGGCGTGGAGTCGTCGACCAGTCCGAGTTCGGCGAGCACGGCGTACTCGAGGTCGCTGTACCCCTCGCCCTTGCCGATACGGGCGCCGTCTTCGGTCACCCCGACCGACCCCGAGACCACGAGGTCGAGGCTCTCGACGGCTTCGGGGCCGACCTGCCTGGCGTTGTCGGCGACGTTCGAGACGGCCGGGGCCGCCTCGATATCGTCGAGTTCGGTCGGGTCCAGCTCGTAGAAACAGCGCCGGTCCCGAAGCCGCGGGACCGCCATGTACACCGTCTTGCCCGCCCGGAGCGCGGCCCGGCGAAGCGGGAGCTGGGGGGAGTCGGGATTGGCTTTCACCGTCTCGGCGCGCTCCCAGACGGCCGTCTCGGTCACCCGTTCGGCGGCCGTGGCGGCCCCCTCGTAGTTCGGTATCCGGTCGTGTGGCGGGAACGGGAACCGGGCGACCCCGTCGGCCTCCAGCCGGTCCCACACCCGCTCGCGGATGGCCTGCTTGTCCATACCGCGTCCTCGAAGGCCAGCCACACGGCTCTCACGGTTCTGCCAGAGCCAAAAGTATTCTCTATATGAGATATCTGCGCGACGAGTGAGTCCCGAACCGGGACGCGCGGAGCCAGCACTCTATGGGCGCCCGCTCGGGGGCGATGGCGGGCGGGCTGGAGAGCCGGACCATCGTCGCCCACCTGACACTGTTCCGGGACCGTCCCGCTCAGTCGCTGGCTATCTGCTGCTCGTCGAACTGCTCGCTGGCCTCCGTCAGCTCCTCGAGGGCGTCCTGTTCCTCCCGGAGCGTCTCGACCAGTAGTTCGGCGGCCTCGTCGTGGCCGGTCTTCTCCGCCAGCGAGACGAGGTTGCCGTAGGCCGCTATCTCGTAGTGTTCGGTCTTCTGTCCCATTCCCATGTTGTACCGGTCCAGTACTTCGCCGTCGTTTGCCCCGGCGAACTTGTCGTGTTCGTCTAGCATCGCGGTTACCACGATGTCTTCTCTGGCTTCAGGCTCCTCGCCCATCGCCTCAAACACCTGCTCCAGCCGCTGGACCTGCGCCTCGGTCTCCTCGCGGTGGCTGGCAAAGGCGTGACTGACCGCCTGGATGCCCGTCTCTTCGGCGAGGGCATCCAGCGCGTCGACCTGCTGCTGTTCGGTGTAGTACAGTTCCTGGACGCCTTCGACGAGCAGTTGCTCAATCGAGTCAGTTGTCATGGCCACGTTCGGGTTCGGGCGAGCGAGCAATGAGCCGCTGGGTTGCAACTGCGCGCCACCCCGAGCGGTCGGCGCTGGCCACCGACGTGTTCCGGCGAGGACTGTCGTGGTGTCGGTGGGCACGGCCGCCCGAAACAGTCGGGGCCGGCGACGCGAGGACCACTTCGAGGGGCCGAGCAGGGCGGACGGTTCACCTGGTGTCGCGACTACCCAAAACCGCCTTTCGACTGCCGGCAGTGGGCTCACTCCCGGAACGGGTGAGGCTAGGTCCCGAGAACGATGACAGAGATAGGCTACACAGTATCCAGCGAGGAGCACAGCCCGACCGACCTGGTCGAGCACGCGCGGCGAGCGGAGGCCGCCGGCTTCGACTTCCTCTCGGTTTCGGACCACTACCACCCGTGGGTCAGCGAGCAGGGTGAGGCCCCGTTCGTCTGGTCGACGCTGGGCGGGATAGCGACCGCGACCGACGACATCGACGTCGGCGTCGGCGTCTCGGCGCCCATCATCCGCATCCATCCGGCCGTCTACGCCCAGGCCGTCGCCACCGTCGCCGCGATGTTCGACGGCCGCGAGTTCTACGCCGGGGTCGGCACCGGCGAGAACCTGAACGAGCACGTCCTGGGCGACCGCTGGCCCGAACACGCCGTCCGCATCGAGATGCTCGAGGAGGCCGTCGATATCTGCAAGCGCCTCTGGACGGGCCGGGAGGTCAGCCACCACGGGGAACACTACACCGTCGAGAACGCCCGACTGTTCACGCTGCCCGAGGAGCCACCGCCCGTCTGCGTCTCCGCCTACGGCGAGCGAGCCGCGACCGCCGCGGCCGACTTCGGTGACGGGTTCTGGTCGGTCGGCCCACAGGAGACCGTCGAGACCTGGGACGACCACGGTGGCGAGGGGCCCCGCTTCTGTCAGCTCCAGGCCTGTGTCGCCGAGACCGAGGCCGAGGCCGTCGCGACCGCCTACGAGAGGTGGCCCAACTCGGCGCTCCCGGGCGAACTGAGCACCGAGCTGGCGACGCCGGCGCTGTTCGAACAGGCCGTCGAGATGGTCTCCGAGGACGATATCGCCGAGGGGAGCATCATTACCGACCCCGACCCACAGGCCCACATCGACAGCATCCAGGAAGCTATCGACGCCGGCTACGACCACGTCTACACGATGCAGATTGGCGACGACCAGCAGGCGATGGTCGAGCTGTACGAGGAAGAGGTGTTGCCGTCGTTCGCGTAACCGAACGGGAACAGTGAGCGGACTGTCGCCGTCGGTCAGCCGCCGCCTGGCTCGGCCGGCCAGGTGACGAACGTCTGGTTCCCGATTGCGAGCTGGAGCGTGAGGCTCGACGCGGCGTCGGGCACGTCGAACAGGAACACGCCCGCCTGGCTCTCCCCGGGCGGGTACGGGTCGACCTGTCCCTCGTAGCGCTCGGCGGCGTCCTTGTACTGGCCCCCTCGGTAGACCGAGCCGTCGGCCGCCAGCCGAACGTCGTACGGGTTCGGCAGCTTCACGGGCTCGCTGCCGACGTTCTCCGAACGGGCCTCGACGAGGACGAACGTCGAGCCGGACGGGGCGGTGTGTTCGTTCCCGTCACCGTCCGTGTAGGCGGTCGTCACCCGCACGGCGGTCGGCGTGAACTCGTAGGCGTGGTTGCCTGCGCGGACGGTGGCGGTCTCGCCCAGCCCCTCTTTCTCGAGGTCGGCCGTCTCGCGAGGCACGTCGGCGAAGTCGAACGTCCACCGCGCCGGCGGGGACTCGAGCAGGACCTGGAACTTGAGCGAGACCGTCCCGGCCCCGTCGCCGTCGGGGGCGGGGAAGGCGATAGTCCCCTCGGCGCCCTCGCCGGGCGCCAATTCGCCGATGTCGCGGTACCGCTGGCCCTGGGTGCGGATGGCGGCACCGTCGACCTCCCGGCCCTCTGCCTCGAAGAACAGCCCGCGCGGAGGGTCGATTGCCGAGCTCCCCTCGTTTGCCACCCGGACCGTGACGAACAGGAAGTAGGGCCTGGACTCGGGCGAATCGACGTATATCTCCCCGTCTCGGACGACGGAGACGGTCTCCAGCAGTCGGGGGTTCGACAGCTCGACGGAGAGGGCCACGCCGCTGTCGTTCGAGAACCGCGCTCCCTCGCCGAAGTCGAGCTCCAGGGGCTCACCCGCCGTCGACGACTGCCCGCCGTTGCCGGCTGACCGCCCGTCGTCACTGTCGAGGTCGGCACACCCCGCCAGTCCGGCAAGTGCGACTCCGCTCGCCTCCAACAGCCGTCGTCGCTGAAAATTCATGGCTGGTATCGGGAGAGGTGTCACTAATTTCTTCCGCCCGCGAACCGCAGGAATCAGCCGACAGAGCGAGCGGGCGACGGTCGTCCGTGTGGCCGTGCTCGGTGGCTGCGTGGTGGGCCTCGGCACTCATAGGGTTCGTCACCGCCGGGGAGTCACCCCGGCTCGGAACACTGGCTCGTCATCGGCCGGCCGCACCTACCGGTCGCTGGCGGTTGTCCCTTTCGGGTGCAAATTGGAACAAGGGCTAAAGGACCCCAGAACCTCGGAGTAGCCATGAACAGGCGACGATATCTGACACTCGCCGGCGCGGGTGTCGTCGGCTCGCTCGCGGGCTGTGGCGGCAGCAGCGGCAGCGGACCCAACGGGAGCAACGGCGGCCAGTCCATCGACGACCACCCGGCGGCGGCGAACCTCGAGGCCCAGCCCCGACAGGGCGACCTCGGCGGGAACGTCGTGCTCGCCTTCGAGGACCCCTCGTGTACGCAGTGTCGGCGGTTCCACGAGAACGCGGTCCCGAAAATCGAGGAAAACATCGTCGACGCGGGCGAGGGGGCCTACGTCGTTCGGACCTACCCAATCATCTATCCCTGGGGGAAGCCGGCGACGCAGGCCTTGGAGTCGGCCTTTGCCCGCAGCGAGGGGGCGTTCTGGGCGCTGTTTAACCACTACTTTGCCGAGCAGGGACAGTTCAACGACGACAACGTCCTCGACCGCACGGAACAGTTCCTCACGAACTCGACGGATATAGACGGGTCGTCGGTGGTCGCAGACGCCAGAAACGAGGCCCACGACGACGCGGTGCAGGCGGACATCACGGCCGCCGAGGACGCCGAGTTGCCACAGCAGACGCCCATCGTCCTGCTCTTTCGCGACGGCCAGTTCGCCACGCGGGCCAACGGGAGCGTGAGCTACGACCTCATCGCCAACGCGCTGGAGGTCAACTGATGGGCGCCGTGGGGCGGTCGCTGCGGGGCGTGCGACTCCCCACTCGGCCCCGGGACTGGCAGCTGATGGGCCGGACCGTGCGGCTCGTGCTCACGGTGCCGACCTACGCGGTCATCGCCGTCCTCGCCAGCGCCCTCTCGCTGACCGCGTTCGTCGTCTCGCTGAACGTGCCCATCGTGCTGGACCTCGTGGTCGGTGGCTCGCTCCCGCTCTCGAGCCGGCTGACCATCCTCGGGGAGCTGTACCCCTTCGTCGGCGCCAACTTCACCGCAACGCAGGGGCTCCTGCTGGTGGCGGTCGCGCTGCTGACCGGCGTCGACGTCGCGATGGCGGCGTACCACTTCCGCGAGCACGGGCTCGACCTCCAGCAGGGCGGTGCGGGGGCGGCGGGACTCGTCCTCGGGACGCTCGGTGCGGGCTGTGCGGCCTGTGGGTCCGCGGTTCTGGTCGGGCTGTTGTCGCTGCTGGGCGTGACTGGCGGCCTGCTCTTTCTCCCGTTAGAGGGCCTCGAGTTCGCGCTCGGCGCGCTGGTCGTCCTGACGCTGTCGATTTACTGGCTGGCCGACGGGATGCGCGGCGGCGAGATAAACGGCTGTCCGGTCGACATCTGACATCCAAGCGAACAGTTTTCAGGCGGCCAACCGAACCACGGTGTACCGAGTATGTCAGAGGTGACGACCACCGAGGACGGGTCTGCGAGCGACTACGAGCATCTGCGCCGAAAGCGCAAGGAGACGGAGGGAACGGCCGAACTGGCCGAGGTGGTCGACGTGTGGATCGGAGAGCACGAGGTCGTCTGTCGGTTCGGCTTCGACTGGACCAGCGAGCGCGTCTGCCGGCGCTACGACCTCGACAGCGACCGCGACGTGGCGCGCCTCGAATCGCTGTGTGAGACCAACGGGTTCGACTTCGAGCAGGCCGCCCACCTCGAGGGAACGCTGGTCGAACTCGCCTACACCGGCGACGAGTGGGTCCCCACGGCGGAGGCCGCCTACACCGACGGCGAGGGCGGTGCCGTCGAGACCTTCCGGGCCGAATCCCGACTGCTCGTCCGGGAACTCGCGACCGCACCCGCCGTCCTCCGGCGCGGCATCGAGCGTGTTCGGGGACTGACGATGACACAGACCATCATCGGCGTCGTCCTCGTGAAGAAGGTCGCTATCGTGGCCCTGCTCGCGTATCTCCTGCTGTAGCCGGCTCAGTCGGTCGAGACCGGCTGCCCACCGGGGGAGTACCCCGCCGTCTCGTCGGCCGCCGTCTCGAACTGCGAGAGCTCCTCGCGCATCGTCCCCGCGTCAGTGGCAAACGACGAGACGTCGTCGACCATCTCGCCGAGCGTGGCGTCTTGCTGGGCGGCGGCAGAGGCGACGTCGTCGGCGACCGAGGCGGTCTCAGTCGCTATCTCACCGACGTCGTCGACGAGCCCGACGACCTCCTGTGTGGTCTCGGCCTGCCGGTCGGTCGCGCGGTCGACCTCCTGGATGCTGTCGTTTATCTCGACGGTGGCGTCGACCACGTCCTCGAGCGTGGTTATCGTCTCGGAGACGGTGTCACTCCCCTGGTCGACCGCGGACTCCATCTCGCTCATGGCGTCGACGGAGTCGCCAACCTGCGAGCGCATAGAGTCGATGAGCGCCTCCACGTCGCCGGTGGCCTCCTGTGTCTCGCTGGCGAGTTGCTTGATCTCGTCGGCGACGACCGCGAACCCCTCGCCGGCCGCACCGGCGCGGGCGGCCTCGATAGAGGCGTTCAGCGCCAGCATGTTCGTCTCCTCGGCGATACGGTCGATGACGTCGACGATCTCGGCCATGTCCTCGGCGATGGTGTCGAGCTGTCGGACCTCCCCGGCGGCGCTCATCGACTGGTGTCGAATCTCGTCGACGGCGCTCTGTGCCGCCGACGAGGTGCGCTGTGCGTCCCGTCCCAGTTCGGCGGCGGTGCCGCTGTGCTCGGCTATCTCGGTGACCGACGAGGCCATCTCCTCGACGGTCGCGGAGAGGTCGCTCAGTTCGTCGGCTGCCTCGTCGAGCTGCCGTCGTTGGGTCTCCGTGTTGTCCGATATCGACCCGACCCGCTCGGTGACCGTCCGCGTCTCGGTCCGGAGCTGTGCCCCCTGGTCGGCGACGCGGTCGCTCTCGTCGGCGATGCGCCGCGAGACCGACTGTCCGCGGCCGATAGTTCGTTCGAGCGCGTCGAGGGTCTCGTTTATCGCCGCGCCGACCGCCGCCATCGCCTCGCTCGTGCTGTCGGCGTCGACGCGGGCCGTCAGGTCGCCGTCGGCGGCCGCCGATAAAGCGTCCCGGTAGTCCGTGGCCTTCTGTTCGAGGTGGTCCGAGAGCGCTTCCAACTCGGTGCGCTCGCGCTCGGCGTCTCGCTGGGCCGCCTCGGCGTCCTTTCGCGCCGCGTCCGAGTCGGACTGTGCGCGGTTCGCCTCGGCGAGGGACTCGCCCAGCGAACGGGCCGTCCGTTCGAGCGTGTCGTAGGTCTCGCCGATTTCGTCGACCCGGTCGACGCCGAAGTCGATGTCGTAGTCGCCGCCGTCGACGGCGGTAGCTTTCTCGTTGATCTCGATTATCGCGCGGTACAGCTCGCAGTACCCCAGGAATCCGGTACAGAGCACGATGAAGGCAGCGAACGTGACGGCAGGGAGCGCGTCGGTAAACAGCACGGCAGCGATAGCGGGACCGACGAACACGGAGACGAACGCCAGGAGGAACAGCCGGACGCCGAAGTCCCTGCGGAGCGGTTCGGGGAGGTACGGCTCTGTAGCCATGGGAATCGCGCCGATACTGACGAGCAAGCGACCGACGAGCCGGTCATCGGCCGTTCCGGTCATCTTGGCCCTCCAATGTAATTCACGGCGAACGACGACAAGCGCTGCCAGGGTGACAGGTCAGACATACCCGAACGGACGGAATCGGGCGTGAAAAGCTACCAGACCCGGTTATCAGGAGTGAAATTGTCCGGCTCAGTTCGTCGTCGTAATCTCGACCACGTCGCGGTGGTCCAGTTCGGTGTCCGCGCCGATCTGGCGCTGGGAGCGCACGTCGTGGGCGTGGAGGAACCCGTCGCCGATGTCGGTGTGGAGGAAGTAGGCGAAATCCTCGGCCGTCGACCCGTCGGGGAGGACGAAACAGTCCTGCAGGAAGGTACCGTCCTCCTGTGGCTTGCGCGCGCCGGGGAAGACGGCAATCGCGTCGAGTTCCTCGAACAGCGCGGTCTCTAAGGCCTGCTGGACGCCGGTGCCGTCGAAGGACGTGACGAAGTCGCGAATCTGTTCGAGCCCTGCGGCCTTTGCCTCGGGGAGGTCCGCCGTCACCTCGAAGTCGGTGTCGCCGGGGCGGTAGTCGAGCACGTCCTGCTCGGCGCCGTTCTTGAGGGCTTTCTCGGCGTGAGCCGAGACGGGGACGAAGGTCAGGTGTTCGTAGTCGGGGTCCTCGGTCACGGTCTCCCAGTTGTCCTGTGCGGCCTCGGTGTCCATCTTGTTGGCCGCGATGACCATCGGCTTGGTGCGGATGCGAATCTCGCGGGCGAGCTCGAAGCGGTCGTCGTCGTCCCACGCGTCGGGGTCCAGTTCGAGGTCGAGCGAGAGGATGACCTGCTTGATCTCGTCCTCGTTTATTTTGAACGCCGAGAGCTGTTCCGCGAGGTCGACCTCGATATCGCCGTCCTCCCCGTGGTAGCCCGAGCGGTACCGCTCGATACCCTTCTCTAAGACGTCCAGATACCACATGTCGAGTTCGTTCTCCAGGAAGTCGATGTCCTCGCGTGGGTCGTGGTCCTCGGTCGGCTCGCCTTCCAGGTCCGTCTCGCCGGTGAAGTCGACGACGTGGATGAGCACGTCGGCCTCGTTGAGGTCCGAGAGGAACTGGTTGCCCAGTCCTTTCCCTTCGTGGGCACCGGGAACCAGCCCGGCAACGTCGACCAGTTTCGTCGGGACGAACCGCACCCCGTCCTCGCAGTAGCCGTGGTTGGGGGTACAGCTGTGCTCGAACTCCGGGGCCGCACAGTCGACACGGACGTAGGCCTCGCCCATCGACGGGTCGATAGTCGTGAACGGATACGCGCCCTCCGGCACGTCGTTCATCGTCGCCGCGTTGAAGAAGGTGGACTTGCCGACAGAGGGCTTGCCGACGAGTCCGATCTTGTAGCTCATTGGGGGATAGAACGCGAAGAGGGGCTAAAGGATTGTCAAATGGAGCGAGAGCGCGTGAGAGTCGCAACCACACCAACTCTGCTACGGGTAAAACGCGTCGTTCATCGTCGCCGTCGCAAAATCGTTATGCGATTTTGCGGCTCGTCAGAGCGCTGCTCTGACGGCAGCGTTGAAGAAGGTGGACTTGCCGACAGAGGGTGAGCGAACCGGAGGTTCGCGATCCTCGTCGGACCGCAGGTCCGACGGCGGCTTGCCGACGAGTCCGATCTTGTAGCTCATTGGGGGATAGAACGCGAAGAGAGGCGAAAGGATTGCCAAACCGAGCGAGAGCGCGTGAAAGTGCCACACACGGCAGTTGCTGGTCGGACCATCTCCGCCCGTAGCGCCCCGCCGTTTAGCCATTATAAATAAGGTGCATTGGCACATATACCATCATTACCCACTATGGACCAACAGCTGTTCGACGAGACGGAGACCGGTGCCCGCCGGAGCGTCCTCTTCGCTATCACCGTCGCGACCGGGGCGCTCTGTTTCGTGTCGGCGACCTCGGTCGTCGTCAGCGGCGCCAGCACGGTCTGGGCGCTGCCGCTGGCTGCCCTCGGCATCGGCGTGCTCGTCTTCGGCGGCTATCTCCAGCAGGGCCACTTCGAGGAACTGGTCGAGGACGACGAGTTCCTCTGGCAGCAAAACTGAGGCCGAACCCGGCCGTCGCCGGCCATCGAACCCGAGTAGTCCGCGAACCGACAAGCGACCACTTGGTGGGTCCGATACCAGCTCCCGATAGTGGCGGGACTCTGCTCACGGCCCGTGAGCTATCGCGACGAGGGCCAACTCGTCGACGCAGTCCGTCGCCGTCACACTCGAGGTGGGGAGGGAAGTATTGAAACGTTCCGACCGAGTTGTTTATCTCAGAGAGCGACAGGATGGAACGAACGAGGCGCCAGCTCCTCGGCGCCGTCGGCCTCTCGAGTATCGGGCTGCTGGCGGGCTGTGTGGGCGGGCAGGGACGGACAGCGTGTGAGCCAGCCACCGATACGGACGGGGCCCCACCGAAGAACAAACTGTTTGGCCCCGACGGTAACACCGACGACAACTTCGGGAACGCCCTCGCGATGTCGGCGGACGGTTCGACCGCAATCGTCGGTGCCGAGCGGCGCGACCGCACGCCCACGGTCGAGGCCGGCGTCGCGTACGTGTTCGAGGTCGACGGCGAGACCGGAAGCGTGGCGGCCGAACTCACACCGGACGACAGAGAGTCGAGCATGGACTTCGGCGAGGCAGTCGCGGTTTCGGCGGACGGTTCGACCGCCGTCGTCGGTGCGAGCGGGGCGGGGAAGGCCTACGTCTTCGGTCGCTCAGGCGACGGCTGGAGTCAGGAAGCCGAACTCGGTCCGAGCGACAGCGACGATGACAGTCTGGGGATGGCAGTCGGGATAGCGTCGGACGGTTCCACCGTCCTCGTGGGCGGGTTCTCTTCGACGGTCCCCGTGTTCCGACGAACAGCGGCGGGGTGGACCCGGGAGCACAGTCTCAGCCCGCCAGCTGACGCGACGGGGAGCTGGTTCGGCGCGGAACTGGCCATCGACGGTGACGGCACCAGGGCACTCATCGCGAACAGCGAGGCACCGGGACCCGAGGGTCGTCGCGAGGGGGAAGTGTACGACTACAGGCTGACTGACGGGGCCCCGACACGTGGCGAGACACTACAGATGCCGCCCGCCGAATCCAGCGACCACTTCGGCATCAGCGTCGCGCTGTCGGACGACGGGACGACCGCGGTGATCGGCTCCGATCGAAAAACCGACACGGGACCCCTTGTCGACCCGACAGCGCACGTGTTCGAGCACCGTCCCGACGGCTGGCGGCGTCTCGATAGCTTCGCCGCCGACGGGGATACCGCGTCGGGCTTCGCGACAGCAGTGGCCGTGTCCGCGGACGGCGACACGGCGTTGGTCGGTGGGCGGCTCCCGGACTCGGCGGACGGGACCCCGACGGCTGGCCCACAGCTGTTACACAGAACGGCCGATGGCTGGAGCGCAGTGAAAACGTTCACCCCGGACGACGAATCGCGGAGTTTCGGCACCCCGGTCGCCCTGGCTGGTGACGGGCGCACCGCGCTGGTCGGCGCCCGGGTGGACGACGGAGCCGACTGTCGGAGAGTCGGCGCAGCCTACGTGTTCGCCGTCCCGGCAGGACCGTAGGTCGGCCAGCGTGCCAGGGGCGGGTTACTCGCCGACACGCTCGCGAGCAGCGGCCACGACCAGCGGGAGCGTGATGGTCGCGTCGGCGTAGACTGAGACGTTGCGGGCGTCCTTCTCCAGTTTCCCCCACGAGCGGGCCTCGTCCAGGGTCGCCCCGGAGAGCCCGCCGGTGTTGGCGGGGTCCATCGTCAACTGGACGGCGTAGTCGTAGGCGTCGGGCGAGACGAGCATCGTCTGGAGGACGTAGTTCTTCGGGACACCGCCGCCGACGACCAGCGCCCCGGCGCTGTCGGCCTCGTAGGCGACGTCCGTAATCGAGGTCATGTCCGCGAGCGCGTCGACAGTGAAGTCGCTCGTCTGTGAATACATCCAGGCCTGCAGGCCCAGCACGGAGTCCTGGAAAGCGGGGCAGTAGACGGGGACGTCGTGCTCGTAGGCGGCGGCCAACACCCCGGCGTCCTCGTGGACGTCCTTTGCCTCGTTGACCTCGCTGTTGGCCCGACCGAGCTCCTCGGTCATCCGCTGGATAGAGACCGCGCCTTCGTCTTCGAGGACAGTGAAGACCTCCTCGCGGAGGTGGTTCTCGAACAGCGCGAAGTGTTCCTGCGGGAGATAGACGTTGTAGATGCGGTCCACGCCCTCGTCGCGCAGGTTCTCGTCGTGTTCGCGCTCGGTGTGACCCTCGGCGGTCACCTCGCCGTGGTGGTGCTTGCCGCCGATAGCCTCGATGGTGTCGTGGGTGCAGTTGGCCCCGGTCGTCACCAGCACGTCGACGTGGCCGTCCCGGATGAGTTCCGAAACGATGGCTCGCATCCCCGTGGGTACCATCGCGCCCGCCAGGCCGACGAAGGTAGTCACGTCGTCGTCTAGCATCTCGGCGTAGATGTCGACGGCCTCGTGGATGTCGGCGGCGCCGATACCGGCCTCGCCGTAGCTGTCGGCCAGTTCACCGACGGTCATGCCCGCGCGGGCCTCGGCGTGGCCGATGGGGTCGTGACAGAACGTCTCTCGGTCCTCGTGGTCGCTCATTGGTCCCCAGTGGTCGGCCAGCGGGCTAAAACGGCGTGGTTCGCGCCAGCCCTCTTGGAGTACCGACAAAAGAAGGATAAGTCGTCCGCCTGTTCGAGAAACAATGACCGGGTTGAACGTTTCGTCGTCGCTGTCCGAGCAGACAGTCGAGCGGTTGCAAGAGCAGATACCGCGGGTCACGGACCGTGACTCGCTGGTCGTTCGGTGCCCCTTCACCGACAGCGAACTGGGAACGGTCCCGGCCTGCCAGCCCGCCGACGTCACCGAGGCCGTCTCCCGGGCGCGAGCGGCCCAGTCCGAGTGGGCCGGGCGCCCGGTGGCGGAACGAGCGGAGATACTGCAATCGGTCGGCGACGAGATGCTCGCAAACGACTCCGAGTTGCTGGATATCGTCCAGCTGGAGGGTGGAAAATCACGTCTCGACGCCCACGCCGAACTGCTCGATATCGTCCTCACCGCCGACTACTACGCCCGGCAGGGGCCGGACCACATCGCCCCGACCCGCAAGAACGGCGCCTTTCCGCTGGTGACGACGGCTGTCGAGCACCACGACCCCGTCGGCGTCGTCGGCCTCATCGAACCGTGGAACTACCCGCTGACGCTGGCCATCTCCGATATGCTCCCGGCGTTGCTGGCCGGCAACGGCGCCGTGCTCAAACCGGCCGAAGATACGCCCTTCTCCGCGCTCAGGGCCGTCGAGTTGCTCGTCGAGGCGGGGGTTCCCGAAGACCTCGTCCAGGTCGTCACCGGCTACGGCGAACCGCTCGGTGAGCCCCTGATTTCGGCCGTCGACTACGTCACCTTCACCGGGAGCACGGGGACCGGACGGACGGTGGCGTCGCTGGCCGGCGAGCACCTCATCGACGCCTCGCTGGAACTGGGTGGGAAAAACGCCGCTATCGTCCTCGACGACGCGGATATCCCGACGGCGGTCCGGGGGCTCGTCCACGGCAGTTACGCCAACGCCGGACAGCTGTGTATCTCCTTCGAGCGGATTTTCGTCGACGAAACGGTGTACGACGAGTTCTGTGCCCAGTTCGTCGAGGCCGCCGAGGCCCTGGAACTCGGAGCGTCGCTGGATTTCGGGCCCGACGTCGGCTCGCTCATCGGAAAGCACCAGCTGGAGACGGTCGAGGCACACGTCGCCGACGCCCGCGAACGGGGAGCCACCGTCGAGACCGGCGGCCGTCGCCGGACGGACGTGGGCCCGCTGTTCTACGAACCCACTGTGCTCACCGACCTCCCAGGCGACGCCACGGCGGCCTGTGAAGAGACGTTCGGCCCGGTCGTCTCGATAACGCCGGTCGCCGACGCCGACGAGGCGGTCGAGCGCGCAAACGACACCGACTACGGGCTCCACGCGAGCGTCTGGACCGGCGACACCGCTCGCGGGAAGACCGTGGCCCGCCGAATCGAGACGGGGACGGCGTGTGTCAACGACGCGTACCTCAGTATGTGGGCGTCGACGGACGCGCCGATGGGCGGCGTCGGTGACTCGGGTATCGGTCGACGCCACGGGGCCGAGGGGCTCCTGAAATACACCGAGAGCCAGACGGTGTCGACGGCGCGGGACCCGCTCGTCCCGATGCCGAGCGTCCCGAACCGACTGTGGGCTGCCGGGTCGACGCTCACGGTCAGGGCGCTCCGGCGACTCCGGGGCCTCTCACCGCTGAGCGAGCGCTGATAGATATCCTAGATACGGAGACAGGGCAAACACGTCTCAGATACCCTCTCAGGCGAGTTCCAGCGCGGCCCCACAGCAGTCCGACCGGTACCGCTCGCGCTCGCGGACCAGCGGGCAGTCCCGGTACCGACGGGCCACGAGCCCGCCACAGCGCTCACACGTCAGGACGTACGTCGCCTCGGCGAAGGCCTGGCAGTGGACGTCGGTGTCCAGCGCCGACGCCCGCTCGCGAAACGCCTCGCCGTGGTCAGTCGTCCCGTCCCGCTGGTACTGCTCGACGTGGATGAGCTCGTGGCGCAGCGTCGCCTCCCACTCGGCCCGGTCGAACGTCTCGAAGGCCTCGCGGGTGAGCGAGAGCGTACACGGCAGCGGCCGGCCGTCGGCCCCCTCGACGGTGGTCCAATCGTACGGTTCACCGACGGTCGCATCGGGCAGTTTCGGACGCTTGACCGCCGCAGCACGGCGCTTGGCCCGGTGGGATATCTCCCACTCCACGAGGTCGAACCGTACGTCGACGCCCCACCGGCGACGGACCTCGCGGCAGTAGCTCCGGGACCACTCGAGGAGGTCCGCGTCACTCTCGACGGCCGCGTAGTCGACCCCGCACATCACAGCCCGGTGGGACAGTCGATAAACGTCGTCTCAAGCCCCCAGGAGTCGAGCCTGGCGGACAGGGCCCGGACACCGAAGGTCTCGGTGGCGTAGTGGCCCGCGAGCACGACGTTGATGCCGGCCTCCCGGGCCTCGTGGTAGGCCTGCTGTTTCCCCTCGCCGGTGATGAGCACGTCAGCACCGACGTCGACGGCCTCCTCTAGCCAGTCGGCGCCGCTGCCCGTGACGATAGCCACGTCCTCGACGGTCTCGGGGCCGAAATCGAGCGTCTGGACGGGCTGGCCGCCGGTGTCGAGATTCGCTTCGAGGGCCTCGACGAGCGCCTCGAGCGAACGCCCCTCGACCAGTCGGCCGCGCTGGCCGACCCACTCACCGCCCATCGCCCCGAACGGCGCGCGGTTGTCGAGGTCCAGCTGGTCGGCCAGCCCGGCGGCGTTGCCCAGCTGCTGGTGGCCATCGAGCGGGAGGTGAGCGACGTACAGCGCGAGGTCGTTCTCGAGCAGCGGCGCGATACGCCGGTAGTTGCTGTCCGTGACCCGCTCGATGGAGCCCCAGACGATGCCGTGGTGGGTCACGAGCAGGTCGGCGCCGGCCTCGCTCGCCCGCTCGATGGTCTCGACGGCGGCGTCGACGGCCACCGCGACGGTCTCGACCTCGCGGTCGGCGGGCCCGACCTGGAGGCCGTTGGGGCTGGCGTCGACGTCGGCGTAGGCGTCGGTGTCGAGTTCGTCGTCGAGTCGACTGGCGATGTCGCCTGTGTGCATTGGCGGCCATTCGGCGCCGGGGATGGTAGGTTTTCGGCCCGATATGAGAACGTATCACATCCGTTCCCAAAGGTTACCTCGCTCGTCGGGAAAGCCGTCCGTATGCACTCGAACGACGACGGAGATGGTGACATCGGGTGGGACCGGGAGTCGCCGGGCGAACGAACGCCGCCGGAGTACGACCACGACCGCGGCTGTCCGAAGTGTGGCTCCCAGCGCACAGAGACCGGGACCGTCCAGACTGCGGGCGGGAACCTGTCGATGATGTCCGACGTGGCGACAAACGAGTTCCGCGTCGTCAGCTGTTCGATGTGTGGCTACTCGGAGTTCTACCGGGAACGGGGCGACGACGATATCGTCGACCTGTTCTTCGAGTGACGGCGCCGCTACGCGTCGAAGACGCTCTACCCTCGGTATCGGTGGTAGGCCCCGATTCCGCTGCCCGCACGGGTCACCACCTGAGTTGTGTCTCAGGGGCCACGGGGCCCGACAACAGCGCTTATCAATTCGCCTCCGGTGTACCCGCACATGACCCTGTACGACGCACACTGTGAGGAGCACAAAGCAGTCAACGGACGACATTACCTCTCGTTCACAATCGAGGGAGCGGCCGACCTACCGGACGAGTTCGAGCTCCAGCCCTCACCGCTGGAGTACGAGCGGCTCAAGGAACACTCCACTGGCGCCGAAGACGGCGTCGGGCAGGTCCCCGCGATGTACGACGACGGCTGGGCAATCGACTGGGACGCCCTGGAGACGGCGGCCGAGGACTGACCGTCCTGTTCGGGAGTCCTCACCCGGGGCAGACGGTCACGCGTCGAGGGCTCGCTGTTGGGATTCGCTCACCGCTGCGGTCCGGTTGTACTCGTAGACGCCGACACCGCTGTTCCGGTAGACCTCGGTGAACTGCTCGCTGGAACGCAGCGACTCGTGCAGGGCCGGCGAGATGCTCGCCCCACCGCGCCCGGACATGAACCCGCCGTAGGGCACGTAGACGTAGTCGACCTCGGACGCGAACTCGTGGTCGACGAGCGTGGCGTTCACACACGAGGCGTTCCAGCAGTTCCGCAGCTCGTACTGGGCCGACTCGTGTCTGGTGAACGTCTCCTGGCCCGACCACTCGGTCCCGTACTTCACGATGACCGACGTGCGGTTGGCCAGATGCGGGAACCACTCGCTGGCGCCGCCGACGACGGCGACCTGTGCGTCGGCGGCCGTCTCGTCTTCGATCCAGTCCATCGCCGTCCGGTCCTCGGCGTCGACATACACCGGCAGCGGACTATAGGGGCTCGTCCCCGACGCAGCGGCCATGTTCTGGCCCACGAACGGGCCGACGAGGACGAGGAAAAAGACGATAGCGACCACCTGCCGCGTGGACAGGTCCGGGAGGTCGACGCGGGAGAGGGGGGCCGGCAGGCTGAAGCGAGACGGGAGGGACAGACGGGAGAGACGCCCCGTCGAGCGGTCGGGCAGGTCGATGTCCAGCTCGGTCAGCACCGACAGCGCGAGCATGAATCCCACAGCGCCCAGCGGCGCGACGACCAGAATCCCGAGCCGGCCGTGGGGCGGCACCAGCAAAACAATCGGAGCGGCCAGCCAGGCGGGCTGGTGCCACTCCCCACGGGCGACCAGCGACGCGGTGCCCACGACCGCGAACGCGGCCGGCCAGTTCAGCACGTAGCTCGTTCCCCAGAACCAGTCGACCAGCTCCCCAAGGTCCGAGAGGCTGTTGTTGAACGAGCCCTGGGAACCCGCGCCGGCGAAGAAGATGTCCGCGCCGTGGTTCGAGACGACGGTTAGCCACCACGGGCTGGCGATGACGAGCCCGCCGACGGCGATTCCGGCCCCGGTCGCCAGCCCCCGCGGCGAGCGGTCCCAGACGAGCCACGCGGCAGCGACGCCGGCCCCGGCTGCCGCGGCGTGGACGGGGTGGGTCAACACGACGAGCCCCCAGCCGATTGTCGCGGTGGCCAGCGCCCGCCGGTCCCCGTCGTTCGCGAAGTACTGGTAGGCCCCGAACATCGCGACCAGCATGAACAGAAAGCCCAGCCCGCGGATGAAGCCGCTCGCCCCCAGTAGATAGACGTTCAGCGAGACGTGCGTGCCCGTGATGATGCCAGCGACGAGTGCCGTCTCGGGACGGTCGGTCAGCACCCACGTGAGGTGATAGACGAGCGCGACGATGCCCAGCAGGACGACCGGTGCACCGAAGCGAAGCAGCGCTACGCCGTCGACGCCGAGCTCCAGGAAAACGGCCATAACGTAGAACCCCAGCGGCGGATACGCGAAGGGGACGCCCTCCGGGGTGAACCCGTCGATAGTCGTCGGCAGCGTGCCCGATTCGGCGACCGTCGCCGCCATTTCGAGGAAAAGTCCGCCCAGCAGCGCCGGGAACTCGTGGGTACGGAGGTAGGCGACCTGAACGAGCGCCGAGAGCCCGAGTGCCAGCAGCAAGAACCCCCTGTACCGGTTCAGACGCATATACTTCCGGCAGTGTAAGGACGAGCATAATATTGTTGGTACAGGGTAGGTCGCCGCGAGCAAATCGGGCACAGCCTACTGGTACCAGTCCCACGGCCGCTGGAGCGGGCCTGTCAGTCACCGGGACCACAGGCGCCGTGGCCCGGTAAATTTGAGGCCCAGCAAGAGTGCAGCGAGGACAGGAAGCACACTGCCAGCCTGTCCGATTGAGAGGGCGATTTCCAAACATCGTCCACAATCTCAGCGACTCCCGAAATCCCTTCATCGAATTTAGGTTAATAATACAACATATTCAAGAGACGAGCGGTCGGTGGATATGTGTGGTCGCTAACACTATTCCGCGAGATGCCAAACTGGAGTGTCGAAGCTGTGGGTACAGCAAACGGGCGAGCCTGCTGGTCAAACCCGCCCAGATTGCCGTGACGATGTCGTGTCAACAGTGTGGGTCCCCACTGGCACTGGCCGAGTCCGCTCGATAGCCCGACTGGTCGGGTTTTGCGGACAGCGCACCGGACCTGCCGGATGAGTCTGTGTCGCTCACAGCGACCGGGGTCTGCCCCGAGCAATACTTTTCAGCTGTCGCGTCGGCGTAGCGACGTGAAATACATTTACGCGCACCGAAGAGAGAACTAACGTTCCATCTCATAGCGGCGAAGTCGTTGCCGACCACTGTAGTATGCCGTCAACGGTGGTTTGTTCGGGTCGCAGAATTTCCATAGGTACGAACGCATGCGGTCCGTTCGAATGATTGGATTTTATCCCGCGACCCCGACTACCAGGCGACATGGCAACACGCACTGAGGGAGATACGACGCTGGCCGCGCTCGCACACGCCTCCTCGCTGTTTGCGCCCTTCGTCGGACCACTGCTCGTTTTGCTAATCGCAGACGACGGCGATACGCTCGTCGAGGAAAACGCGAAGAGTTCGCTCAACTTCGAAATCGTATTTTTCATTGCGACACTGATTTCCTTCCTGTTGGCGTTTGTTCTCATCGGGTTTCTGTTCTTGCTGATACTCCTCCCGGCCGGGCTCGTGATTCGAATCATCGGGACGCTACGGGCGAGCGAAGGCGAAATCTACCACTACCCGCTCACGCCGAATCTCATCTGACGGGGACAGATACCCATCGACCGACTGACCACACAACACTCTCGGGCTGGTCGTGGGCTATGGCATACTGACCGACCATCTGGAGTGATAACCCTCTCAAAGAATGTGTTTCGAATTAGATTTACTGAACTAACTGCTCAGTAGGTTTGGAAAATGATAATTCAGATAGATATAATTTATGTATGTGAGCAATAGTTTTATTGCATGGTTCGGTTACTAGACCGGCGGTCGTTCCTCGCAGCGGGAGCCACAGCAGGTGTCGTTACGATTGCGGGATGCGGGCAAGATAGCGGGGCACCCGAAACTGAAAATACTGAAGCGGGGACCGACGAGCCAGGGACGACGTGCGAAGAATCGAACGGCGGTAGCGCCTCGTTCGACCTGGATATAACTGCTGACCAACTCCCTGACGCGTTCGAGTCGATCAGCGTCGAGTTCACCGGATTTGAGCTCTCCGATGTCGACGGGTGCACCGTCACCCGCGAGAGTGACCCGGTGCAGTTCGACCTCGACCAGTTCGAGGCCGGATTTGACTGGAGCGAAGGATCGATAGATCTCATGGAGACAAACGTTCCGCCGGGGGAGTACGACAGCATCACGTACTTCATCACTGTTACCGATACCACTCTGTCCAGCGGTGACGGCGAACAGACGTTCCAGACCAACGAAGATGGCAGGGTACCGGGTATCCTTTGGGATTCGGGAGGGAATTCGCTCCGTATTGAAGCCGGCGAGTCGATAACAATTACCCCGCAACTGACCGTTCAGGAGGGCTTCAGTTACGACTGGAGGATGGGGAGCAAATTCGATACCCAGGAAAGCTTAGACCGACAGTCTTAGTCCTTCGCTCGACAGCTCTTTGCTGTACTGAACGATCAAGAGAGTATCCGGACTGCTACCCACATTAAGAATCACTATGAACTAATGAACTGAGCAGAAGCGAGTGAACTCGTCTCCGTTATTACAGTATATATAACCGCCCCTCTGACAACCTCACTTTTACCGAATCACCCGAGACCGCCGGGCATGGCCGTACGCGCGGCCTGTCCACTCATTCGAATTCCCGCGGCGGCAGACGACACGCGGCGCTCGAAAGTGAGCGCCGCGAGAAGTATGGGCCGGCGCGATTTTGATACATCCCGTTTCATAGGGGCCTCAATGCACTCTCTGGTCGGTTTCTGAATCGTGTTAGTCATCGGTATCGAAGTCCAAACTCTCGACGAGCGAGCGGCGCCGGTCCTCCATGCGCTCACGGAGACGTTCGCGCCGCTGCTCGGGCGTCGCTTTGTCGTAGTGCTGTTCGATGGTCTTCCGGGTCGCGTTCACCCGCTCGGCAACGTCCTGGGGCGGCCAGCCGAGGTTCAACAGCCAGGTAATCGTCCCCGTCCGGATGTGGTGGGGCGCCCGTGAGGATGGGCACTTACTCGCCTGGTCCCGCGCGGTCCACTCGCAGGCCTCGATCTCCTTGTCGTGTGGGCAGTAGCCGTAGGAACACGGCAGGGTCGCCAGATAACACCAGATCCGGATGGTGTTGCTCGTCGGTCGGCCCCGAGCGCTGGCGATGAGCGGCTGGCGCCCGTGCTCGTCGCGGCTGTCGTAGCGATAGTTCGCGATGTAGGTCCGGAGTACGTCGCCGACCGGCTCCGGGAGCGCCACCGGGCGCTCGCCTTCGAGCTTGTTCTTCAGCGGGGTACCGGTATCCGGTCGGTGCCGGAACATCACGTAAGGCGACCCGTCGAGATGGGCGTCCCGAACGTCCAGGCCGCGGATGCTCCCCTGGCGGGCGCCGGTGAACCACGCCAGTTCGAGGAACGCGTGCTGTCGGGTGCCATAATCGCTCTCGGAGTTGCGGTAATGGGACAGGAGCGAGCGGGCGGCGTCGACGCTGAGCTTCGTGTCGCTGGAGCGGTCGCCGGGGTCGAGGTCCGGAATCCGGACCGACTCGGCGAGACCGTCCTCCACGGCGCCGATGTCCTCCAGGAACTCCGTGAACACGCGGAGGGTCCACATCTCGCCCTCCAGCGTGACGGCCTTGATGTCCGCACTCCGGTACTCGTAGTACTCGTCGAGGTCGTAGCGACGGAGCTGGCCGACGGTCTCGATGCCGACCGACTCGCACCACTCGACGAACAGCTTCAGCCGGTAGCTCCAGCCCTCGACGCTCTCTTTCGTGGCATCGGAGCGCCGTCGGCGGAGATACCGCTCTACGGCGTCACCTGGGGACAGGTCTTCAGGGTCGGGACGACGGCGACCGCTCACGCACCGATCACCCCGGCGGGACCACCGACAGTTTGAGTATGGTAATCTGTGTGGATTAGCATGGGTCTCACCAGTGACGGCGAGCGCGCCGAGGGTTCCAATCTGGACGCGCCCGCCGTCGAGGGACCCCTTCGGAATCGAACCGAAGCGCCGCCAGTGGGTCCAACCACGTCGCTGTTCTCAGTCACTCACCGCTCAATCGAACGACCGTCACCCGTCGCTTCCTGGTCGAGGTCACGGTCGTAGGGGCCGGCCGGCGTCAGCAGTCGCACCTGCTCGCGCTCCAGCAGCCCACCGTCGCGGCGGTCGCGCAGCTCGTGGAAGACGCCATCAACACCATCCTGGCGGGCGCACTTCGCACACCAGAAGTGGTGATTCGTGGGCTCCCACGACCGGTGCCCCCGCGGGCAGACGAATCGCCAGCGGTCCGTTCGGTTCTCGATCTCCACCGTCGCTTTCGTCTCCGACATGAGCGGTCGGAACTGACGGGATGGGGTACAAAAATGAAAGCCCACACGCGGGTAGTGAAAGTGAAAGTAGTCGGTTCGCCACCCCGTCCAGTAGATATTGGCTCTTTCACCGGTGAAAGTAAAACCGGGGCGCGGGCAGTCTGTCGTGCCACCTGTCTTTTGGCGGCGTGCATCCGTCGTGGTCATGTGTTCGCTCTATAGAGCGGCACTCCGGCCGGCGCAGGGTCGTCGGCCACCTGCTCTTTCTCACCCTTACTGCACCCGTCGAGCCCGACTGCCGCGCTATATTGCTCACATACGCCCACCTTACTTATTTGTTGCGCAGAATTGCTCACGAACACAGATGATTGCCCAAATCTGCCGAATGACCGGTGCAACTAACACGTTCTGCTCAGATTTGCGGGTATGCGCCCGCGTGTCGAAGGCATGAACGAAGTAGACGACGCTGTCCTCGAATTCTTCGAGGCGCAGGACGAGGGGGTTGCTCTTCCCCCAACTGTTGTCTGGTATAATCTCCATGACCTGCTCGAAGTCATTGACAAGAGCCGGGATACTGTCGCTCGACGCATGCGGAAGCTCACTAACCGGGGACTCTTGACAAAGGCTTCTGAGGAGAGAGGTTATTACCAGATTACTCAGAAGGGGAGAGATTATCTTACAGGAGACATTGATGCAGAAGAGCTTCGAATTGAGAGCGAGAACTGAGGCCGTATCAACCCCACTCTGCAGGGGAGAAAATTGCTTGTCTATCTTTTTTGCTAATTGGTAGCGCTGCCGCAAATGACGGTAGTGCAATAGCCGCTGCCAGCAATAGGTTGCCCGACTGACCGAGAGGAATTAAAACTCTCCAGGTGAGAGCGATCGAGGGCAAAAGTAGCAAAAGAGGTGCTGCTCCCGTAATTCGAATTCCCATCGGAGGAAGATTGCACGCAGAGAAGTCAACAGAACGAGGCACGATGTAATACCGAATAATTAGTTTCTGCTGGTTAGTCCAAATAAAGCCTGTAAAATAGTGGGCTGCTTCGTGCATCCACCACCCGAAATAACCGACAAGAGCCATTACCAGCAACTGATACCCTAAAATCATATACGCTGAAAGTAGGTGCCTATATTTAAAAATTCTATCAGGGAGGTTGAGGTTTCACAAGCCTCTGATAAAAGTTGCAATTAAGAGACCATTATAGTCTATTTCCCCACCACAGCGTAGCTTTCCGTCTCCTCCTTGTCAATCAAATCCTCATACCGATAGGCGTGCCCACACGTCTGACAGTACACCGTCGGCCCGTCCTGGTCGACGAGATCGTGATGATGCTGTGGGCACATCACCCGCCACGGGTCCGCCAACTTCTCGCTCATAGACTCACTCATCGCCCGCCTCCGAAATCTTCCGGCAGTACTCGGCCGCCGCGTCCGCCGCGGTCTCGCCGTGGCCCTGGACAGACACGCCGCCCTGCGTCGCCAGCCAGCGGCCGTCGTCCAACTCGTCGAGGACGATGGTGGTCCAGCCTTTCGGGCTCGTGTGCAATTCGTCCTGTACTTCCTTGTCGTCGTAGGTTGCACCCATGCGAGGGACTGTGTACTGGTTGCTAAAGGGGGTGAGCCATGGGGGGAGAGTGGAAGTGAAAGTAGTCAGTATCGAGAGATTACCTTCAGACTATGAGATATCTAATTTCACATCTAATCCTTCTAACTGAGCTAATTCTTCCAAATCGCCCTCAAGCAACTCAACCTCCTCCTTAAGTTTCTGTCTTTGATCGCGATTGAATTTTTGTTCTGTTTGGGGGTAATCATCTATGACACCGCCATAATATCGCCCAACAAATACTTCTCTACTTTCAATGTCACGAATCCTGTCAAAAATGCGGTCAACTACATCCTTAGTACTCTGTTTAGAATACAGATGGGTATTATCTCTCAGAACTTGTTTTAGCGATTCAATGTTGAGTTCATGGAAGTCGGGTGGTGTGTCACTGTGAACCCTTAGAGCTGTACTTGTCCCGTTAATTGAATCATAGAGTCGGTTTATCTCCATTTCAAGCTGTCTAACCGATTGTTGTCGTCTATCCCTCTCCACAAATAGAGATTCAATTTGCTCTCTGCTCATCGGCTCTTTACTATCGTTGATTCGCATGTAGATAGCTGAATCAGAAGTTAGAACCGGTTTCCGGGATGCTTCGTAAATTCGGACAGGCAAGATAACTCGACTACTGCTGGTATCGGGGTATGCGATAGGATTGGGAACAGCTATATCCGGTACAGGATTTGAGTTCTGTATAATCCGAGTAATCGAGAGAGAAATGTCATGTTCAGGCGGTTCGAACGGGGCAGGTTCCCCATCATCAGTTACTCCAAACACGATAATTCCGCCGTTGGCATTCGCAAATGCTGTGATTTCTCGCTCTATTTTGTCGTGCCAGTCCTGCTTCGACTGGTTCTCGTCGGTAGAAAAAAGGGAGAATTTGTATTCGAGTTTCTGACTCTCCGGCTGCTCATTCAAGGAATCGACTGTTTCAGTATCCCAGTCGTCTACATCTATGGGAAATGGTTGCGTCATATTCGGTCAAAGGGTCGCAAGGCTCAAATCAGCGTGGGTGGGGGTGGAAAGAGCTATAACTTGATCTCGACGGTCTCTGCGATTTCAATCTCATATGTTCCTGGAACCCGAAGCGTCTCGGCAATCTCTCGCTTCTGCTGAACGGTCAAATCATCCCGAGCCAACACTTCCCGGATTCGCTCGTCGATTCTCCAGGAGAACTCAGCTGACCGCATGAGCGCCTTCGTCTTGTTGCAGCTCCAGAACTCGGCGGCCTGCTCAATGGTATCGGTTCGGTGCGCGTGTTTCCCGTCTTCGCGGATTCGCATACGCTCGCTCGTGAACACGACGGCAAAAACGTGGTATTCTCGACTCACTGGAACCGGTCTAACTCATAAAGGTCCCCGCAGCCCATGCCCATCGCTCGTCGACGTCTTCCACTGAGCCAGTGATTCGGGTCGGAATATGCACACGGCCAGTTTCCGCTCGTGTGCATATCGCGTCGAAGGCAATCTTAGAGCTGTGACCCCATGGGGTCCAAAGAGATGGTATGTGAGGTCACTCGTTGTCTTCTACAGAATCTTCTTTAGTATTAGATTTTAGAATATACATATTTGATATAATATGGTCTTTGAAAATCCCAACCGACCGTCTTATTCCGAGTGAATCTTGCAATGCTCTCTGGTGAATAGCGATACTCCCAACAAAGAAAATCAGTGATATCAGTAGTAACACTACAGAGACATACACAAACAGTGTTGATAATGTAGTAGCAGTTGATGAGATTAGTTCTTGGGAGAAAGAAGGTGGAAGTTCAATTAGAAGGGATATTAATAGCAATATCCCAGCCATGCCCAATCCCAATACGGTAACTCTTGCTAGATGATACGAATGGCCGAGCTCACTATCAAACGCCAATTTCTGGCTTTCGGGATTAATATTAATTTCCAAGGCCTGCCTTCTGGGATCGTTCCACGCTGCGCGCTCCATTTTCTCTCTCCATCGTTGCCTGATATTATATACAATTTCCATATAAATTCCTACAGCAGGTAATGCTAGAGCAACGAACTGTACCAACATCATAACGATATTTAGCTCCATGTGTAGCAATAAGGTTGATAACAAGTAGGATTTCCGTCCGATACCTGTTTACCGTCCCAACTCGATTTATTGGCTACCTCACTTTTACCGAACCACCCGAGACCGGCGGACACGGCCGCACTCGCGGCCAGTCCAACCATGTTCGGAAAGATCGACACCGTTGATGCATTGATGGGCGGGCTCTTCACGCTCGCTTCGCTCACTACCACCGGCGTTTTCACCGGTGGCAAGCTCCAGCCCGGTGACATCGGCCTCGGTGATGCCGTGTGGTCCTCGGGCGGCACGAGCATCTCTATCGCGTTCCTCCTGGCGCTGACCGCTATCGGCGCGGCCTACGCCACCAACCGCCTCGACGACAACAAGAGCGGGCGCGATATCTCCGTGAACACCGATATCTCGGAAATCGCCAAGGGCCAGGCCTCCATCGAGACCTACGTCGCCGGCGGGACCCTCGTCATCGTCCTACTGAGCGGCTTCAACCTGCTGGGCTTCCAGGAGCTCATTCAGTCCCACTGGATCGCTGGCTACACTGTCACCGGCCTTCAGATGGGTGGCTACTACGTCTTCAGCTGGATGGGGTGACCTGATATGGATCGCTTTTTCGGCTACGCTGGCCTGTTAGTCCTCGGACTGACCGGCACGACCATCAGCAGCGCCGTCGCCGGTGACCCCGTGCCTGTCGTCATCCCCGGCGTCGCCGCGTTCGTCCTAGTCGCGCTGCACCACGTCGCCACGAACGAACGCGGCGACGGCGACCTCGACGACAACCGCGACGGACTGACCGACGTGTATCCCGATGGGCATGGGCAGGAGGGACACCAATGACCCGACGCGACAGCTGGCGCTCGGTCGCCCTCGTCGTCCTCCTGGTCGGCGCGACGCTCGCCGGCGCGGCCGGTACCGCTTCAGCAGCGGGCGGCGGCCCGTACACGCATAGCTTCGACACCAGCAAGAGTACGCTGCTGATTGATTTCGGCAGCCACTCGGGCCAAGTCGATATCAAGCTCACCAGCGACGAAGTGCCCGGAAGTAGCGATATCATCTACGCCGGAACGCTCTCGACCAACCAGATGAGCAACAACAAGGTGTACTTCGTCAACGGCGGGGCCTACAATCAGGTCACGGCGACGATAACCGGGCCATCGAACCGGCCCACCTTCTCCCATGAGGGAGACAAGATTGCTCGCGAGGCCTACTCCCTCGGCGGTTCCGGCGGCGATGTCGATATGAAGTGCGGACCGCTCGAAGAAGTCCGGGCCTCAACCGGCAGCGGGGCAGCAGCGGTGGACTGTACCGGCTATCCCGGAATCAGCAGCATCAACACGTCTGAAACCGACGCCGAACAGACCAAGATAGACCTCTACCAAGACGCCGCCAATCTCGAAGCCGGCAACGACGCCTACTGGTCGTCCTCCAATAACACGCTGCTGACCGCCCGGTCCAAGGCCCGTTCGGAGGGGATCGAGGCCTACGTCTCTGCCGTCAACAACGGCAGCGGCGAAATCGTCGCGCAAGAGGCCGCTATCGACGCTGTTGAAGAAAACTATGCCGCCCTTCAGCGGAATCTCAACAACCGCTGGCAGGCCTCGATAGCGACCCAGATGAACATGATACGGACCGCCAAAAACGAAACCAGCATCTCCGGCAGCTACGCCAGTCAAATCGTCCTGTACCAGCCCGGACAAACCGATCTCCATGACTTCCACCTCCAAACTGACGACGGTAACTCGGGCGGCGATACCTCCCAGACGCTCACCCTCGCCGATGGCTCCACCGTCGAAAGCCGGATTCTCTGGGCCAGAGGCGATAACGTCTACGACCTGACCCGTAAGAAGTCCGTGGCAATCAATCGCCAGAGTCCCTGGGGCCACGGCAAGAGCGTCAGCTGGGCAGCCGTGCAAGTCCAGCCCTATGACTCTTCGGTGGGTCCACAGACCGCGTTCAGACCGCGCAAGTACGCGATCCGCTGGAACGCCATCAAAGAGCAAAACAAGCAGGTCGAAGCGGAGATGCGGACGCTGGCCAACCGGACCTACCCCGAAATTCAGTCGGGCGAACTCGACCCGAACGAACTGCTGACGCCTCAGGCCAGCTCGACCATCGGCCCGGAGTCCGGGAACTACTCGACGTACGTCTATCGACTCCTCAGCTCGGTCGGCGTCGACAGCCCCGAGAACCTCGAAAACCTCGGCTCGATGACGGTCAACGTCTCCGACGGTGGCACCTACGAGGGTATCCTGCTGTCGCGAGACACGCCAGCCAACGGCTTCGAAGTCGGCCAGACCTACGACCCCGACCGGCTCAACGGCAGCCAGTATCTCCTCCAGGGCAACCAGACCCGGACGCTGGATAGCACCTTCACGCTGGAATCCGCGACGAACACCGACGGCGACTCACTCGACAGAGTGCGCTATCGGGACGGCAGCTACCGCGTGACCAACGTCACGGAGCTACGGGAGCTGTTCAATCGGAGTTCGTATGTCCGTTCTCAGATTGAGGCCCGCCAACAGGACCGCGTGGCGAACTCGGGCATTCCCGGCAGCGACGGCGGTGGCCCAGACACCCAGCAGTATCTGTTGCTCATCGCCGGTGGCGCGGTCGCCCTGATAGTCGTCCTAAACTTCGCCAATCAGAGATAGCCCCATGAGATTCCCACTTTTCGCGCTGCTGCTCGTCGTGAGCGCCACGCTCGTCGGCAGCACTCCGGCCGTCGCACAGTCCGCTAATCAGGCTGACGCCAGCCCACAGCCCACCGCAGCCAGCACTACCGAGCGCATCGACAACCAGACCACTATCGTCGAGTCCCGCATCGTCACCGAAGGGAACCGGAGCGTCGTCCGGTTGACCCTCCGCTCGGAGTCTGCCCAGGCCATCTCAATCTCCGACGCGAGTAGGTTCCGGCAGGGTGGCGAGGTGCCCGTTCGGACGGTGGTCATGAAAGCCGGCGAGACTGCGACGTACGAAATCCCCATCAACAGCTCCAGCGGGTACGTCGCGCTCTCGATCAGCACCGAGCAGACGCCACTCTACGCCGAGATTCTGCAACGGCCAGCCTCAGAGTCCAGCGGCCTCGACGTGCTGCGCGCGCTCACCTCGATCCAGGCGTGGTTCGCCGGCGCCTTCGTCGCGTTCACCTGGGTCGGGCTGGCCGCCTACACCGTCGTCCGTCGCACCGGACAGGCCCCGGAGGTGGCGACATGAGCCACCCGACGTTTGCCACCTGGCGCGACCGCCTGACCTACCTCCTGGCGGAGTACAAAATCCTCGTCATGGGGATGTTCCTGGGCGTCCTCGGGCTCGTCGCGTACTACCAGCCACAGGCACCCGAACTCCCCGACTGGATTCCTGCGATTCTGGCCGGCTGGATACTGCTGGGGATGCCCTGCTATCTGACCGGGCTGAAGATTGCTCGGTGGCTCCACCGGCGCAACTGGGAGACGGTGTTCCACATCAACGCCGTCACTGGCGAACGGGAGAAGTACAAGGTCCCCCCGGAGACGTGGAAACAGCGCGAGAACGTCGACGCCGCGCCGAATCTCGTCAACGACGGCGACGCCTACGAAGTTCGGGATATGGAGTGGCTCGACGACATCGACGCCCTGGAAGTGAGCGGTACCTGGCTCGGCGCGGCGAAGGATTCGGAGCTCATCACCGCCAGGGCACACATGGAGCGGGTTCACGATTCGCTCCTGGACAAGGCCGCGACGCTCGCCCAGCTGCGCGGCGAGTGGTCCGACAACGCCGTCACTCTTCAGGAGAAGCTCATCAATACCGGCGCGGAGGCTCGCGAGCGCGGCCTCATGCTGGACGAGAACGCCACCGCCGACACCTGGGAGGAGATGCGCGGCAACATCGAAGAAGAGCGCGACGAGATCCTCGAGGTTTCTGAGCGCGACCTCGCCGAAGACGAGCGCCAGCATATGGGCAATGGGCATGGGCAGCAGACTAATCCGCAGACGAACGGGGGCCAGCCATGAGCGACGACAACGACGTCTACACCGTAGCCGGCTTTCGCGAGCACCAGGACGGCTATCACGAACGGGACCCGGATGCGGCCCCCCACGCTGGCATCGTTCGGGACCCGCTGGTCTCTCGGTATCTCGCCGTTCAGGAACAGCACTACGACCCCGACCAGGCCGACGCGCCCGGCCGAATGCCCGGACAGGCCCGGAATCTTGAGGAAGTCCAGCAGATACGTGGGATAGCGGCCACAGAGACCGCCCGCGAGGCACTGGAGAACGGCGACATGACCAGCCTGAAACACCTCACCGGTCAGCAGGACCAGCGGGCCGATATCTCCGGGATGAAAGCTATCAGCAAAATAGACCAGATCATCGAATCTCCCGCGCCGGTGATTGTCCTCTTGGGCGAGATGGGCGCGGGCAAGACGAACATGGCCGGCCTCATCGGCCAACGGGCGAAGCACTTGCTCGGCGTCGAGCAGATCGCCAGCAACATCAAATCACTCAGCGAGACGACCGAGTGGGTCGATAGCACCGGCGAGGTTCGGAACGGCTACGTCCCGAATCATCACACGCTGGAGCAGTGGGTCCAGCAGGACGGCGACCCGCTCGACCATCCCCAGCAGGCCAAGCTATTCATCGGCGACGAGTTCAGCAGTAAGGCGACAGGAACGGGCAAACAGGGCCACCTCACTCGGCAGAAGATGGGGCCACTCGTCTACAAGATTCGGAAGTACAACGGCCTCCTCATCTACATCGCACACGACGAGAGCTCTATTCACCCGCTGCTGTGGCGGCTCGGCGTCATCATCAAGAAGACCAGCAAGAAGGAAGCCGTCGTCGCCGAGCGGGTGAAGAACGGCCAGCTTCGGGATACGTTCATGGAGATCGAGGGGATTCCGCCGACAGACTGGCGCTACAACGACAAAGAGGCGAGTTCGTGGTCGTGGACAGACGGCGAAGAAGAGGAGGAGCCCGACCCGGACGAAGTGGCCTACGACGTGGCGCTATGGACCGTACGGAGATGCAAAGAAGACGGCCTGACGCACCGGGAAACGGCGAAATATGTGCCCTTCGGAAAATCGTGGGTTGGGAAACGGTGGCCCGAAATCCAGGACGGTGACCACGATATGGCCATGGACAGAGTGCGGAGTATAACTGCATGACAGCAGCGGTGTGTCCGTCTGTCCACGTCCACACAGGGGGCTTTACGACTGGCCCACAGCCGCCCTCTGGTCACACGGAGACCGAGAGGGAATCCATGGGCCGACCGTCTGAGCGACGAGAGGAGTGTATATATAAAACCGCGCGAAGCACGCGATGAATCGCAGTCACAAAGCGAACCACTACGGGACGCTCGTCGAGCGGAAGGCCGCCGAGCGATATGGGCTGGAGTTAGATCGGGCGAGCTGGCACGACGCGCGGCGAGAAGATGGGACGCCAGTTGAGATCAAGTCCGCGATGCACCGTCACAGCGATGGGCAGCCGGGAACGTTCAAACTCTACGACCAGTACCACGACAAGCTACGGGCGGCAGATGGGTGGTATGTCTTCGGTGTGTACCGAGTTCGTGGGCAAGGTGTGGAGGTTCTACACTGGGAAATGAGGCATTCGTCAAGGCTTCCTCTGTTGCACTGGCACGGCGGAGGTGACCACCGCAATGCAGACCAAGCAAAAATAGAATTAGCTGACATATTTTAATCTTGAATATTATATGAAGAGAGGGCGAATAATAAATCATGGAAGAGCTTAGAGATTTCATATACTTAGACGATGTTAGTGTTAATAGCCATCTATCGTCTTTAGGTCACGGAGTTCCATCAGCAATTACTGAGTCAGAAGAAGATCAAGAAGAGAAGTCAGGAAGTTTGGCTGGGAAAATATGGGGTATTGGTGGAGAAGGAGGATATTCAAAACAGGATATAAACAGTACTCAAACCAAGCTGGAAATCACTGCTCCCTATCGGTTCCGCGATTTACTCTCGACTCTCAAAGACAAGGGAATACAGATTCACGAAAATCCAGATCCAGAATACAGGCAATCAGGAGATATGGTGAGGCTTGAAGGCGTTATCGAACCAATGGCTTTATTCAAAGTTGAAGCTGCTGTTAAAGAGCTCTCTGAAATATTCAGTCCTGATCTTGTTGATGACGTTCATAATATTAACCAAGAGCCAGGAAAGGATGGTTGGAGTAAAGAGCAAACTCAACAAATTCAATCTGTTGCATCATTTGTCGAGAAAATGACTGGTGAAGAAATTCCACTAAGAATGAAAACCCCTGGGGGACATTACGGTGTTCCACTAGACAGGACGAAAATGCGAAAAGATCCGGTCAAACAGTTTGGGGACGAGAAAGAATTCACCGTCATTGGACGGATAGATAGGACTCTCCAAAGCGGAGAAAGCTGGGATCCCGTAAGCGCTTCAAGTGCCCCAGAAGAATATATTTCTGAGGACACTGGGGAATGGAGCGCCCAATTGAGGAAAATAAGTAGTCAATTCAATTTGCAGGTTGAAATAAAGGATTGGGAACTCTCTGGACCGTCCGCAATAATCCATCCAATTGGTCTATTCTGGTAGGCGTATGCGGTGTATTTTGATTCAGTGGCCTTAGCCACACGACTAAGGGGAACCCGGAAGCTCGTCTTCCGGGTTCCCCCTGGTCGCGCGGCTGGGTGACGTGACCGAAGGGAACGATCCCAGCCGCGCGACGCGCGATTTCCGGGTGAAAGAGCACAGAATTGCCGCTAAAACAGGGTGAGAGACAGTGATGCCTCTATCCAGGGGCCGGCGCTACCCGCCGCGCCACTCGTCAGCTGGCGGGCAGCCGGCGGCCTTCCAGGCCTCGAAGTCGAAGGCCTCGTTTCGCCGCTCCTGCTCCTCGCGGCTCATGTAGTCGTCCTGGCGGTAGCCCTTCTGGAAGGCGTTCCGTAGGTCTCGGAATCGCTCACGGCCCGTCTCAACCGTCTCTACGACGACGTGAATCCCGTAGGTGTTCGCCTCGACACACTCCGAGTAGGCCGTACGGATCTCTCGAAGGATCTCTTTCGCCTCGTCGAAGTCCTCTGGTGTGTAGCCCGCCTTCAGCAGTTTCCGGCAGTCGTCGGCTTCGACTTCCGAAATCGCATACTCGCGACGAACTCGCGCCCATCGTGATCGAGCGCGTTCCTCCGCGGCGTCGGCCAGCTCCATCGTCGCGCTCCCGATCTCCTGCTGGAACCGGTCACCGGCAGCGCGAACCCGCTTCAGCAATTCCTGCTGAATCTTCTTCGACTCTAATTCGAGTTCGCCGTAGGTGTGCCGAATCAGCCCCTCCAGCCGGTCGACCACCTCACGTATCGTCCGGTACGTGTAGCCGGTCTTCTCGGCGGCCTCCTGGGGCGAGACCTTCCCGCCGTCGGTCAGTAGCATCTCCGTCACGTCCCGGTCGGCAGTCGTCATATCGCCCCACAGTTGCATCACGCGGTGTTCCTGGTCGTCTTCGATCTTCGGCAGCGGACACTGTACGAACTTCCGCGCTTCCGTGGTGTTCCGCACGTCCCAGTACGGGTCGAAGTCGACGAAGATACTGCTCTCGGCGGTCGTCGCCAGCCCACACCAGTCGAGGCAGTTCAGTATCGTCTCCTCCAGCTCCCGCCGGGCGTCGTCGAGGTCGTCCCACCGGACGGTCTCGTCTGTCCTGGCGGTCTGATAGGCCACTTCGAACTTCGGATGATACGGCGCCTCGTCGGGCTCGTAGCTGTCGGGTTCGCGCGGGTAGTAGTGCTTCAATTCCTTCCCCAGCCCATGCCCACGGACGAGTTCGCCGGCCTTCTCGTCCTCGACGACGGATTTCACCATGTAGCCGGGAATCTTCGTGTTGTCTTCCTCGTGCTTCCGGTAGCCCGACCGGTCGCCCTGGATGAGCGTGTGGGCGCGGGCTATCGGTCCGTCGGCGGCGTACAGCGGCCCGCTGTCTGACCGGTAGAGACGCACGTAGTAGGCGAGGTCGTTGATGTGGCTGTCCGGGTGGGGCTGGTCGAAGTATCGCGCAGCGATGCCGTAGGCGTCCATCACGCGCTTCACGAGCGACAGGTACCGCTCGTGGGGGATGTTCGAAGCCTGTACCTGCACGTCGATGTAGGGCTCGCCGTACTGCGGTACTGAGACGGGCTTGCCGTCCGCGGTGAGGTTCGGCCACCGTGGTCGGACGGTGATTGTCCCACCCTTGATCCGCGGGTCCTGGTCGGCGCGCTCGCCGCGGTAGGTCGGGGAGTCCTTCGAGACGAAATAGAACTGGAACTCTCGGACGTTCTCAATCTGGAACGACGGATTATCCCACGGGTCCAGCCCGCTCTCGGAGTAGTCAAAACAGGTGGCCCACGTCTCGCCGGCCAGCTCGATCTCCTCGGTCGGCTTCCCGTCAGTCTGCCAGCGGTCGCCCCACTCCTTGATGAGTGAGTCCATCGCGTAGTACGGTTTCAAGCCGTAGTCGGGGACACCTGGGTCAGGGTGAACCCCGATGGTAAAGCGCACGTCGCCCTCATGAGGGGCGCACTTGAGGTGCCGCGACATGGCTACATCCCGTCCTCGATGCCGGCGACCGGCTGCATCTTCGCCCAGTCGAAGGCGCGGGGTTCGCTCGCCTCTACGTCGTAGAGACGGGATGCTCGGACGAACTCGCTCACGCGCCGGTCACCTCCAGTTTCTCGCGCGCTCGCCGTAGGAGGTTTCCGACAGTGCCCGGTGAGCGGCCAGTTTCGCGGGCGTACTCGCGGGGCCCATACTGGCCCATGCCCACAGCTTCGTACACCTCCCGTTCCGCCTCGGTGAGCGCCGACAGGTCGGGCTCGTAGTCGAAGAGCGACGACTGCGGGCTCACCGCCAGTCACCTCCGAAGCACTCCGGGTTTCCACAGAGTTCGTAGTGCGGACGATAGGCAGCCAGGGGAACGTCGGTGAACTCGGCGTCAGGCCGATAGTCAGCCTCGGGACAGGCCGGCCGGGGCTCGTCGGCATCGGGGTCGAGCCGGTGGAGCGTGTCGGCGTACTGCGAGCGGTTCCGAACGCCGGTGTCGGTATCGGGCTCGCGTCTGGCCGTCGCGCTCCGACTCATGGGCGACACACCCCGTTATCGACAGCTGGGCAGCGCTGGTCGGGCTCAGTTATCCACTCGCCACAGTAATCGCAGATGAGCCGGCGCTCAGGCTCGGCACGGCTCATAGCGACCACTCCCGAAACCGGCCGCTAATGGTTAGGAAACCCTGGAAAAAGGGTTTGTAGGTAGTGGGCCGGCGCGAATTCGAATCGCGGTTACGGCCACCCGAAGGCCGAAGGATACCAGGCTACCCCACCGGCCCGTGCGATAGCGAATGAAAGATGGCGAGGGCGATTTTTAACCCTTCCGGAACCGACCGTCCTGGAATCGGAACCCGATACAGGGAAACAGATTACGACAGCCAGAAAGCCCCCGGGCGCTCGGGTCGCGCGCCTCGCTGTCGTCCGAGAGAGCGCAGCTCTCTCGTGATCACGAAAGGCGCTTTGCGCCTTTCGAACGACGCTCCTCACTCGCTTCGCTCGTTCCGGTGCTTACGTCGTTGTGCTTTCCCGAGCGCCCGGCCCCTTTCAGTCCCGCCCAACACAGATTGACCAACCGGCGACGGGTGGGACTGAAAGGGGCGGCCAGCTACAAGACGGCGGACGACGCAAGCACCGCAGGGAACGAAGTGACCGAGGAGCGCAGCGAGGCCCCCGAGTGTAGCTGGCCGGGGCTTTCTGGCTGTAAGCAGTCACGAGAACACTGATACCGACAGCAACGACCACAGTTCGAACAACACCACTCGCTGCTAGCGCGAGTACAGAAAATATATATCACTCGCGAGTTACTCACGAGCCGAGTAACTAATGACGATACTCGTCACCGGGGCAGACGGCTACATCGGCTGGCCCACAGCGCTGCGCATCGCGTCGCGAACAGACGAACGAGTTGTTCTGGTCGACAACTTCGGCCGCCGGGAGTGGGTCGAGGATATCGGGTCGACCAGCGCCGTCCCCGTGGCCTCTATCGACGAGCGCCTCGAGGCCGCCCGGGAGACGCTGGGTATCACGAACATGTCCTTCGTCGAGGGCGACCTCGTCGAGCGGGCCTTCGTCGACGAGCTGCTGCAGGTCCACGAGCCACGGGCCGTCGTCCACGCGGCCGCCCAGCCCGCCGCGCCCTACTCGCAGATCAACGGCGAGCGAGCGAACTTCACGCAGCACAACAATCTCCAGTCCACGCGGAACCTCCTGTGGGGTCTCGAAGAGAACGACCTCACGGACACGCACTTCATCGAGACGACGACGACGGGCGTCTACGGCGCGCCGGAGTTCCCCATCCCGGAGGGCGGTGCGACGATGGAGAACCAGGGCGAGGCCGACGAGGTGCCGTTCCCGGCGATGGCCGGCTCCTGGTACCACCTCACGAAGTCCCACGACGCGGCGAACATGCGCCTGGCCCACAAGCAGTTCGACATCCCGGTCTCGGACGTGCGCACGGCCATCACCTACGGGACCGAGACCGCCGAAACTCGGGAGGACGACCGGCTCAAGACCCGCTTCGACTTCGACTACTACTTCGGGACGGTCACGCACCGCTTCTGTGCCCAGGCCGTCGCGGGCTACCCGGTCACCGTCTACGGCAAGGGCGAGCAGCGCAAACCGTTCGTCTCGCTGGAGGACGCCGTCGAGGGGCTGGCCCAGCTCGCGCTCGGTGACGCCGACGACCGGCCGGAGGGCCTCACCGTCTACAACCAGGTCACCCGCGCCATCAGCATCGTCGAGATCGCCGAGACCATCGCCGACGTGGGCAGCGAGTTCGACCTGGACGTCGCCGTCGAGCACTTCGAGAACCCGCGCGACGAGGACGAGACCCACAAGATGGAAATCGAGTACGACCGCTACGAGGCTCTCATCGGCGAGCAGGACCAGACCTTCGAGGAGGGCGTCGAAGACATCTTCGAGACGCTGACCAGCTACGCCGACACCATCGAGGCCCACGAGGACCGCTTCCTGCCGGGCGTCCTGGTCGACGAGGAATAATGACCACCGACGTGCTGGTCACGGGCGGCTGTGGCTACATCGGCAGCGACCTGATTCCGCGCCTCGCGGACGACGACCGGGTCGGCGAAGTCGTCGTCCTCGACAGCCTGACGTCGGGCTCCCCGCGGGCGCTCATGGGCGCCGTCAACGGGAAACTGGAGTTTCGCCGCGGCGACGTCCGAGAGTACGGCGACGTCGAGAGCGCCATGCGTGGGGTCGACACCGTCGTCCACCTCGCCGCTATCACCGGCGCGGCCAGCACCCACGACCGCCGCGAGGAGACCGTCGCGGTCAACTACGACGGGACCGAGAACGTCCTCACGGCGGCCGGCAAACTCGGCGTCGAGAACGTCGTCTTCGCCTCCTCGTGTAACGTCTACGGCCGCGCGACCAGCACCGACATCGACGAGACGGTCGACCCCGACCCTATCAACCCATACGCGGAGACGAAACTCGACTCGGAGACGCTGCTCGCGGAAGCCTGCGAGGAGTTCGGGATGGACGGCACCGCCCTCCGGATGGCGACGAACTTCGGCTACTCGCCGGGTATCCGGTTCAACCTCGTCGTGAACTACTTCGTCTTCCGGGCGCTGACGGGGCGGACCCTCACTGTCTACGGTGACGGGTCGAACTGGCGGCCGTTTATCCACGTCAGCGACGCCGCCCGGGCGTACAAACACGCCGCCCTGGAGCCCGCAGCGTGGGACCACCATGTCTACAACGTCGGGGCCAACGACGCCAACTACCAGATAGCGGATATCGCCGACATCGTCGACGAGGAGGTCGGCGCGGTCGACATCACCTATCTGGAGGACGAACACCCCGGCCCGTCCTATCACGTCAACTTCGACCGGCTAGAGACTACGGGTTTTACACCACAGACCACCCTCCGCGAGGGGGTCCGCGACATCGCAGACCGATTCACCAATGGCTGAGCAACACATCGCTATCACCGGCGCGGCCGGCTACATCGGCAGCCGCGTCCTCGTCGAACTCGAGGCACAGCACCCCGACTGGGAGATAACCGCGATCGACAACTTCTATCTCGGCGACGTCCGGTCGGTCGGCGACGTCGACGTCGAACACGTCGACATCCGGAACCGCGACCGCCTCGAAGCGGCCCTGTCTGGCGCCGACGTCGTGATGCATCTGGCGGCGATCTCGGGCGTCGACGACTGCGAGGAGAAACAGGACCTCGCCTACGAGTGTAACGTTCAGGGAACCAACAACGTCGCGTGGTTCTGCCGGAAGACCGGCGCGGCCATGATATTCCCGTTCTCGATGGCGGTGCTTGGCGACCCGACGGAGTTCCCCATCACGGCTTCGCACCCGCGGGACCCGATGAACTGGTACGGCCGGACGAAGCTCCTCAGCGAGCGCGCCATCGAGGACTTCGCCGACGGCGCCTTTCCCGCCCACCAGTTCATGATATCGAACCTCTACGGCGGCCACGAGATCGAGGGCCGGGAGATATCCAAAGGCACCGTCATCAACTTCTTCCTCTCGCGGGCGACGGCCGGCGAGACACTCACCGTGTACGAGCCCGGCACCCAGTGTCGCAACTTCGTCCACGTGAAGGACGTGGCCCGAGCCTACGTCCGCAGCGCCGAGCGACTGGTCGACCAGCTAGAGGCCGGCGAGACGGGCGTCGAGAAGTACGAGATAGCCAGCGACGAGGACCCCGGCGTCGAGACCGTCGCCGAACTCGTCCAGTCCGTCGCGGCCGAACACGGCCACGAGGTCGACGTCGAACTCGTCGAGAACCCCCGCGCCGGCGAGGAGACGCTCGTCTCGGAGTTCCCCGTCGACACGACGGCGGCACGTGAACAGCTGGGCTGGGAGCGCCAGTACGACGTCGAGTCCGTCGTTCGCGAATACTTCGAGGCCGAGGAGTAGGCTCGCCCGCTGCCGGCCTACCAGGTCAGTCCTTCGTACGTGATTCCCTCGCGCCGGTCGACGATCCGCCGGCCGTCGACGACGACGGACGCTTTCATCGCGTCGAACTCGCTGTCGAGCGCCGCGAACTCGTCCCAGTCGGTGACGACGATTGCACCGGAGGCCCCCGCCAGCGCGTCTGCGGCCGAGTCGGCGTACTCGATGTCGGGATACTTTTCGTGCATATTCTCGGTCGCGACGGGGTCGTAGGCGACGACGTCGGCCCCGCGTTCACGCAGCCCCTCGATGACCGGCACCGCCCGCGTGTTGCGGATGTCGTCGGTGCCGGGCTTGAACGAAAGCCCAAGGACAGCGACGGGCTCACCGCGCACGTCCACGTGGTCGTCGAGCAGGGCGAGCAGGCGCTCGGGCTGGGCGTCGTTCAGTTCGACCGCGGCGGAGAGGACGGCGGGGTCGTACCCCTGCTCGCGGGCGGCGGCGATGATGGCGTCGGTGTCTTTCGGGAAGCAGCTGCCGCCCCAGCCCACGCCGCTGCGCAGGAACCGCTCGCCGATGCGGTCGTCCAGGCCGATAGCGTCGGCGACCTCGTAGGCGTCGACATCGAACTCCTTGCAGACGTTGCCGATGTCGTTGATGAGGCTGACCTTGCTCGCGAGGAACGTGTTGTTGGCGTACTTTATCATCTCGGCCTCGGCGATGCCGGTCTCGACGACGGATACCTCGCTCTCGGCGGCCTCCCGCAACGGGAGATACAGCTCTCCCAGCGCGGCGAGGGCGCGTGGGTCGTCGGCACCGAAGACCAGCTTGTCGGGGTTCAGAAAGTCCGCGACGGCAGTGCCCTCACGCTGGAACTCGGGGTTCGAGGCCACGAGGAAGTCCGTGCCTCGTTCCAGGCCGGCCTCGGCGATGCGGGGGGCGAGGCGTTCGTCGGTCGTCCGGGGGATGACGGTGGATTTGGTGACGACGAGGTGGGGCTCGTCGCGTCCGTCACCGTCAGCCAGCGCCTCGCCGACGCTCGCCGCGCCGGCTTCCATGTACTGGAGGTCGATGCTGCCGTCCTCGTTCGAGGGGGTCGGCAGGGCGAGCATCGTGAGTTCGGTGTCCCGGATGGCGTCGTAGTCAGTCGTCGCCCGCAGTCGACGCCCGCCGTGTTCGGCGACCAGTTCGTCCAGGCCCGGCTCGTGAATCGGCGACTCGCCGTCGTTGATAGCGTCGACGATGGCCTCGTCGATATCTATCGTCGTGACCTCGTGGCCCAGGTCGGCCAGACACGCCGCGACGGTGGTGCCGACGTAGCCGCTGCCGACGATACTGACGTTCATTGCCCCTGGCTTGACCGTCACGGGTCATGAGAAATCGGGGCCTTCGAGGGGGCGCGCGACGCGTGTTCCGGGCCCCGTGAGACCGGCGCTCGCGCCCGCTGTGGGCCGATAGTCTGCCTATAACAAGGCCAACCTATGCCCCAGCCCGCACTAACTGAATGAACACCGAACGGATACTCTCGGCTGGGATGGCCATCGTCGTTATCGCCGCTGTGGGGCTCTCGGCGTCGACGCTTTCGGCGTCGATGTCGACGGACCCGTCGGACGCGGTCGACGTCCAGTGGGAGCTGCTGCCGCTGGGTGAGGACAGCCAGGGGGAGATAGAAGCGGCCGCCCAGGACGTCGACGAGCGGTACCGCCAGGGCGACGGTGGCGGGGACGCCAAGCAGCCCGACTCGAAAGCCGGCGACGGGTCACAGGAGGGACAGGAACGCGGCGACCCCGGGGACCCGGAGTCCCAGAACGAGCAAGCTGGCGAGAGTGACCGCCGCGCCGACAGCGCCGGCCAGCAGGGCGACGAGCAGGCCGGTGGGTCGGCGTCGAACAGTGACAGCGGCCTGGCCCCCGGCGACTGGCCGCTGCTCCTGTGGCTCGGGCTCGTTCTGGCGGTCGTAATACTCGCCTACCGCTACCGGGAGCGGCTCCGCCGGGCCATCTGGGGCGACCCCGCTGACCCGGGGACCGACCCACTGGCACCGGCCCCACAGAACGACGTCGAGCGGGCGTGGGTCGAGCTGGTCGAGCGGGCGGGCGTCGACCGGCCCCGCACGCGTACCCCGCGTGACTGTGCCCGCCGCGCGGTCGAGCGAGGGTTCGACCCGGGACAGGTCGACCGGCTCCGTCGGACCTTCGAGGACGTGCGCTACGGGACCCAGCCCCCGAGCGACGAACAGGCCCGCCTCGCCCGCGAGACACTCGCCAGCCTCGACGGTGAGCGCGCGTGAGCGCGACCACTCGCCGCGCTGGCTGGCTGGCGCTCGTGGCCGTCGGCGTCGTCGCCTTCGCGCTGGCGCTTTTCCCCGGCGTCGCGACGCTGTTGCCCGTCGCGTCGGTCGTCGCGTGGCTCGGCAACGACTACTTTCTGCTGGGGGCCTTCGGCGGCGTCGCGCTGTTAGTCCTGGGCTGGATGGTCGCCCGGCGCGCGACGGGCCACGTCGAGCAGGCGGCCCCGCCCGACCCCGAAATCGTCCCCGACGCCCCCCGGCCGGGCGAGCGAGTCGACGACCTGCTCGGCCGGTGGCCGTGGCACCTCTCGGCGGCCGACCGTGACTACCTGCGCGAGCGCCTCCGGACGGCCGCTGTCTACGACCAGCTGGGCGACGGTCGGAGCCGAGCGAGCGCCAGGGAGCGCGTCGAGTCGGGGGCCTGGACCGACGACCCGGTGGCGGCCCGCTTTCTGGCCGACGAGTCGGCCGGACCGACGGTGACCGAGCGCCTGGGGCTGGCGCTGCGTGGCGACGCCTGGACACAGCACGCGGCCCGCACGACCGCCCGCGTGCTGGTCGAGGCTGGCACGGACCAAACAGCCGGCGGTGACGGTCGGTGACGGTCCGTACGACCGGGCGCTGGCGCGGTATCGTCGCCGTCGCGCTGTTTTTCGTCGCCGTCGGCGTCCTGACGGACCGCCCCGCGACGCTGCTGGTCGGCGTCGTCGGCGCGGGCATGGCGGTGTATCCGCGGCTCTCGCGGCCACCGACGGTCGAACTCGAACTGGAGCGACGCCTCGGCGACCGACGGCCCGCGAGCGGCGACCCGGTGACGGTCACGACCAGCGTGACAAACACCGGCGACCGGACGCTCGCCGACTGTCGGGTCGTCGACGGGGTCCCGGCGATGCTCTCTGTCGCGTCGGGCAGCCCGCGCCACGCCGCCGTGGTCCGGCCCGGCGAGACCACCGAGTTCAGCTACGCCGTCGAGACCGAGCCCGGCCGCCACCAGTTCGACCCGGCGACGGTCATCGCCCGCGATATCACGGGCGCCCACGAGGTCGAGACGAGTGTCGCCGCCGGCACCGAGATACAGGTTGGGGACGCCGTCCCCGAGTTACCGGTCCGCGAACAGCCCGACGGTTACGCGGGGCGGCTCGTCACGGACGAGGGCGGCAGCGGCATCGAGTTCCACTCGGTCCGGGAGTACCGCCCCGGCGACCCGGTGGGGCGTATCGACTCGAAACGGTGGGCCAGAACGGGCGAGCTAACCACCGTCGAGTTCCGCGAGGAGCTACCCACGTCGGTCTGCCTGCTGGTCGACGCCCGCGCGCCGGCCTACCGGGCCGAAGCCGACGGCCGCCCGAACGCGGTCGCCCACTGCCTCGCCGGCGTCGAGCAGCTCGTCTCGGCGCTCTCGGAGACGCGGGACGCCGTCGGCCTGGCCGCCTTCGGTCGGGAGCTGTGTTTCCGCGCCCCCGGCGTCGGCGCGGACCACGAGACGGCGCTGTGGCAACTGCTCGGGACCCATCCGGCCTTCGACGCGACGCCGCCGGGCCACGTGCGAGCGGGTGGCGGGGTCGACGGCGAGGAGACGGACGGCGATCTCGACCGGCAGGCGACGCTGCTGCGCAAACAGCTCGGGACCGACACGCAGGTCGTCGTGCTCTCGCCGCTCTCCGACGAGGGTATCGTCGAGACGATACGGACGCTGTCGGCCGCCGGCCACACGACGACGGTCATCAGCCCCGACGTGACGGCCGACGGGAGCCTGGGCCGGCGGCTGGCGGGCCGGGAGCGGCGCATGCGACTGCGCACGCTCCGCGGGGCCGACGTCCCGGTCGTCGACTGGGACCCGGCAACGCCGCTCGGGACGGTGCTGCTGGACGAGGGACGACGGCGGTGGTCCGCGTGAGTGAGGTTAGCCATCGGCCGACGCCGCTGGCCAGCGGGCTCGCGCTCCTGCTCTGTGGCGTCTCGACAGCGATACTCGCACCCACGCTCGACCAGCGCGTCGCTATCGTCGCCGCCCTCGCCGGCGTCGGCCTCGTCGTGGCCGGTGGTCGCGAGTTCGAGGCCCCCGTCCCGCAGGGATGGCTCTGGACGGCCCTGGGCGCGGCGCTCGTCCTCGGGGCGATTCTCCGGGGCGAGACGCTCGCTGACCCCCGCCAGAGCATCGAACTGGTGCCCGGACTCGTCGGGATGGCGCTGGTCGGACTCGGCGTTCGCCCGCTCGGCCAGCGCTTTGCCCGTCGGTTCGTCTCCGCCGGGCTCGCTGTGATGATAGTCGGCGTGGCGCTGGTCGGGGTCTTCGAGGCCGCCGGCCCGCTGCGTCTGCTGGGCGGGACCGCCGCCGCCATCGCCGCGTGGGACGTCGCCGAACACGGTATCAGTCTGGGCGAACAGCTCCGCACCGACGCCCGGACCCGCTCGGTAGAACTGTTACACACCGGGACGACGTCGGCTTACGGCGCCGTCACGGTGGTCGTCGCGCTGGTCGTCTACGAGCACGGCGCGACCGGACTGCCACTTTCCGCGCTCGTCCTGTTACTCGCCGCTGCGGTCACTCTGTTGGCGCTGCTCTATAGGTGACTGTCGGCACTGCCACGTCGTCGAGTAAGTCCGCGACGACAGCGTCCTTCGCTACGTCCTCGACGCGGGCATCCGGCGTCAACACGAGCCGGTGGGAAAGCACGACCGGCGCGATTTCGGCGACGTGGTCCGGCGTGACGTACTCGCGCCCTCGCACGACCGCGAGCGCCCGGGCCGCCTCGAACAGCCGCTGGGTCCCCCGCGGCGAGACACCGGTCTCGACGCGACGGTCCTCGCGGGTCGCCCTGGCCAGGTCGACCACATAATCCCGGACCTCGTCGGCGACGTGGACCGCTTCGGGCGCCCGCCGGAGCGCCGCCGGGTCGACGCCCGGACTCGGCTGGACTTCGGGCGTGCGGTCGGTGCGTGCGGCCCGGCGGTCGACGAGTTCTCGCTCGCCGGCCTCGTCCGGGTAGCCCAGGCTCGTCTTCACGATGAAGCGGTCGACCTGTGCCTCCGGCAGCGGGAAGGTACCGTCCTGTTCGATGGGGTTCTGCGTCGCGATGACGAAGAAGGGCTCGGGTAGCTCGTGGGTCCGGCCCTCGATGGTGACCTGTCCCTCGGCCATCGCCTCCAGCAAGGCAGCCTGTGTCTTGGGCGAGGCCCGGTTTATCTCGTCGGCCAGCACCACGTTCCCGAAGATGGGGCCGGGTCGGAACTGGAAGTCGCCCGATTGCTCGTCGAAGACGTAGGTGCCGGTCACGTCCGCGGGCAGCAGGTCCGGTGTGAACTGGATACGTGAGAAAGAGAGTCCAAGCGCCCCCGCCAGTGAGCGGGCCGTCAACGTCTTGCCAGTGCCGGGAACGTCCTCCAGCAGGACGTGGCCGCGCGCCAGAAACCCCGAGAGGACGGTTTCGAGTGTCTCGCGCTCGACGATCACAGCACCCGAAACGGTATCGATGACGGTGTCGCAGTGGTCGGTAGTTGTGTCCGTGCTCATCGGGCGAGGGTGGGCGGGTTCGAGGGTTTGTTATCACGCGCCTACTCGCCGAGCAGGAGCGGCGACCACACACTAGTCTCGAACGCGTTGCAGGCGCAAGGTGGCCACTCACCCCGCTGGTCCCCCCTACGCTCTAGTCGCTATGGCACGAAACGCACTCGGCTGGTTCGGCTGGTTCTCGGTCGCCGGCTTCGTCATCCTGACAGCGCTGTACGTACTCGACCTGTTCGCCGACTCCCTGTGGGCGTTCTCGGCGTTCTGGACGCTCGTCGTCGCCATCCTCGCCGGCATCGGGGCCCTCGCCCTCTACGCCGGGCGGGACCCGACGGCGGATACGTACGAGGAAGACACGGCCACCTGAGCGGCCCCGACAGCGACGCGTCACCAGTGTACAGGTCGGGATTCGACACACTCGCCTTCGAGGCGGAGGATGGCGACGTACTGGTCGCTCGCGAGTTCCTGCTCGTCGCCGTACTGGTCGCTGTGCGGGTTGATGCCCAGCGGGACCAGGTCCCGAAGCGACCCCGGTTCCGGGCGGTGTGGGACGAAGTTCGGCGGTCGCTCGCCGAACTCGGCGACGATTTCGTAGTTGTACTCACCCTCCAGTAGCGCCCGGATATACTCCGCTCGTGGCCCCGGGGCGAAGTTGACATAGGTGCTGCGCTGAGAGTCGGGGATATCCTGCAGATACAGCAGTTCTTTGTCCCCGACCTGAATGTACTCGGGACAGGGGTCCCGCTCGGGTGACCCGTCCGGTTCCAGCGGCGTGTTGAGGTCCATCCCGTGCGGGATGGCGTTCTCGAAGAAGGCATGGTAGTACACCTCCATCGTCGCGTCCTCCTCGGCGTTCTCGTTGAGCCACTCGGTCGCCTCGTCGCGGGGCATAGAGGCGTACATCCCGGCGCCGACACCCGCGTAGATAGCCGAGCTGACGACGACGACGGCCATCACCGCGCGGCCGACGGTCTGTCGGTTGGTACGCAGTCTGTCGAGCGTGTCGGCGAGCAACACCGCCACGAGCGGGAAGGTGGGGGAGATGTGATGGACGCGCCAGTCGTGCCACCGCGAGAAAAAGAGGAGGTAAAGCACCAGCGACGCCACGAGCATCGCCCGCTCGTCGAACCCCGGGACCCGCTCCCGGAGCGTCGCCCGGCTAGGCGCGAGACGTACGAGATGGGCGATACTGGCGACCAGTGCGCCCATAGCCGCAATCAGCAGCGGCCAGCCGAAGCCGCTGGCGTAGGTCCGCAGGAACCACCACCACGTCGGTGCCGTGGGACCAATGGCGTTTTCGAGCCGGTTGGTCTTGCCGAACCAGCGGGCGAACAAGGCGTCGAAGTCCCCGACCAGCGACGACGGGAAGCCAACGAGGATGACGACGGCACCGAGCGCGGCCCCGCCGACCAGTAGCCGCGGTTGCCAGAGCGCTCGCCGGAGCGGGCCGTCCTCGCCGCGGGCACGCAACAGGAACGCGAGGGCGATAACCGGAACCACGAGCCCGAGCGTGAGTTTGAACGCGATAGCCAGCCCGCCGACGGCGCTCCCGGCGTAGAACTGGCGTCGCTCGCCAGTCTGGAGGTAGCCGACGAGGAAGTACAGCGCCGCCACGAAACACATCATCGCCGGGATGTCCTCGCCGCCCTCCTTGGCCAGTTTGAGGAACCCGAACGTCACTGTCAACAGAACCGCCGCGAGCCGCCCGGTCGCGCGGCCCTTCAGACGCGCCCCCAGCCGATAGACGAGATAGACGGTCACGACGGCGAAGATGACGTTCGTCAGCCGGACGAAGACCAGGCTCCAGGTCCATATCCACCGCGGCGTCGCCGCCCACACCTCGTAGTAGCCGTACGCTCTCGACGGGGTCCCGATGGCCGTAATGGCGTCCAGCTGGCCAGTGACCGCGGCGACCAGAACGACGGGTAACACCGCCAGTAAGTACACCCACAGCGTCGCGCCGAACGGTTCACGACTCCACGTGACGCCCCGTCGGAGCCCCTCGAAACTCGGGTCGGCGATGACGGAGCCGTAGGTCACAAGCGCGTCTAACACCCGGTCGTATTCGTCCCACGTCGCGAAGCTGGGAACGCGGTGCCAGAACCAGAAGCCGGCAAGGACGAGTGCCGCGAGAAGGATATAGCGGAGGTACGGGTCGTCTCTGAGGTCGGCATACAGTTGTCTCTTTGCGCGACCGAGCCATCCAGCGCGGGCGTCCATTGGGTTTTATCTGGAGGAGTATATACAAAAAAAGCACAGATGTGAGCTGGCCGGGTGCGGGTCTGTTAATCGGCTACGGCGGCGAATGCCCGGCGTCGGTTTCTCGCCCGGGAGCGAGCTGTTACCACGGCGCGTCGCGGGTCGCCTCGCTCGGTTCGGTGCACTCGCCCTGTCGCTCCAGGATAGCGACGTACTGGTCGCTCGCGAGCTCTACTTCGTCACCGTACTGGTCGCTGTGTGGGTAGATGCCCAGCGGAGCGAGCTCGCGCAGAGAACCCGGCTCCGGGCGACGGGGGACGTAGTTCGGCGGTCGCTCGCCGAACTCCGCGACGACCTCGTAGTCGTACTCGCCGTCCAGCAGTGCCCGGATGTACTCCGCCCGGGGGCCCACATTGGAGTTTACCTCCGAACTGCGCTGTGCGTCGGGGATATCCTGCAGATACAGCAGTTCTTTGTCGCCGACCTGGATGTACTCGGGGCAGGGGTCCCGCTCCGCCGGCCCGTCCAGCGGCGTGTTGAGGTTCATCCCGTGGGGGATGGCGTTCTCGAAGAAGCCGTGGAAGTACACCTCCATCGTCGCGTCCTCCTCGGCGTTCTCGTCGAGCCACTCGGTCGCCTCGTCGCGGGGCATCGAGGTGAACTGCCCGACGCCGACGCCGGCGTAGATGGCCGCGGTCACGACGACGACGGCCAGCGCTGCGTGTCCGACCCGCTGGCGGTGGCCGCGCAGACGGTCGAGCGAGTCGGCGAGCAGGAGCATCGCAAGCGGGAACGTCGGCAGGATGTGATGGACCCGCCAGTCGTGCCACCGCGAGAAAAAGAGGAGGTAGGCGACGAGCGCCCCCACCAGCAGCGCCCGCTCGTCGAACCCCGGGGCCCGCTCTCGGAGCGCCGCCCGACTGGGCGCGAAGCGGGCCAGATTGACGATACTGGCGACCAGTGCGCCCATAGCCGCGACCAGCAGCGGCCAGCCGAAGGCGCTGGCGTAGGTCCGCAGGAACCACCACCACGCCGGTGCCGTCGGTCCGACAGCGCGTTCGAGCCGCCCGGTCCGGTCGAACCAGCGGGCGTCGATGGCCTGGAAGTCGCCCACCAGCAGCGTCGGGAAGCCCAGACAGATGACGACGGCGCCCAGGGCGGCCCCGCCGACCAGCAGCCGCGGCCGCCAGAGCACTCGCCGGAGCGGGCCGTCCTCGACGCGGGCTCGCAACAGGAACGCGAGGGCGATAATCGGAACCACGAGCCCGAGTGTGAGTTTGAACGCGATGGCGAGGCCGCCGACGGCGCTCCCGGCGTAGAACTGGCGGCGCTCGCCTGTCTGAAGGTAGCCGACGAGGAAGTATATCGACGCCACGAAACACATCGTCGCTGGCATGTCCTCGCCACCCTCCTTGGCCAGCTTGAGGAAGCCGAAGGTGAGCGTCAGCAGGAGGGCGGCGAGCCGGCCGGTGGCGCGGTTCTCCAGTCGTGTGCCCAGCCGGTAGAGCAGATAGACGGTGACGACGGCGAAGACGACGTTCGTCAGCCGGACGAAGACCAGGCTCCAGGTCCATATCCATCGGGGCGTCTCCGCCCAGACGGGGTAGTGACCGTACGCGTAGGCCGGGTTCCGCATCGCCGCGATGGCGTCACCCTGCCCGGAGAGGAGCGCGACCAGGACGACCGGCAACACCGCCAGCAAGTACACCCACAGCGTGGCGCCGAAGGGGGCACGGCTCCAGGAGAGTCCGTCACGGACCCCGTCGATACTGGGGTCGTGGACGATCTCGGCGTAGGCGACCAGGGCGTCTAACACCCGGTCGTGTTCGTCCCATGTCGCGAAGATAGGGATGCGATGCCAGAAGCCGAAGCCGGCCAGTAGCACCGCCCCAACCAGGAGATAGCGGAGATACGGGTCCGCCCGGAGGTCCGCGTAAAGCTGTCGCTTTGCGCGACCAAGCCATCCGGACCGGGGACCCATTTGGCTGGCCTTGGGGGAGGGTGTATAAAAATCTACAGTATCGATACGGGTGGAAACTAGCCTAAGCAACGGTTACGGCCGCGAACGCTCGCCGCCGTTTTCGGGCCCGTGGCCCACTACGGCGTATGCCAGCAGCCCCGACGCCGGACGAGGTCTTCGACCGGGCGGTCGAGGAAGGACAGCGTCGACTCGACCAGTCGCTGCTCGAACTCGTCTCGACGAGTTTCATCGCGGGCTTTACCATCGTCTTCGGACTCGTCGGACTGGGCATCGTCGAGAGCCGCCTGCAGCCGGTCGGCCACGGCGTCGCCGCGCTCGGCGGGGCGGTGGCCTTCGGCGTCGGCATCGTCTTCCTCGTCGCGGGCCGGACGGAGCTGTTCAACGAGAACTTCTCGGACCCGACCGCCGCGGCCGTCGACAGCGGTGAGGTCACAGCGCTGTGGGCGCTCCTCCGGTTGTGGGTCGTGACGCTCGTCGGGAACCTCGTCGGCGGCGGACTGTTCTCGCTCGTCTTCGTCGTCGAGGGCGCCGTGCCCGCCGGGACGCCCGCAGTGCTTGCCGCAGTGGCGACCGAGAGCGTCGGTCGAGACCTGCTTGCCTCCTTCGCCCGGGCTATCGCTGGCGGGGCGCTCGTGAGCCTGCTCTCCTTCCTGCTGGTCTCGGTCGATAACGAGGGGAGCCGCCTGGCGCTTTCCTACGTCGTGGGCGTCCTGCTCGCGCTGGGCCCGCTCGAACACGTCATCGTCACGGCGCTGCACGTCTTCCTCGGGGTGCTCTTCGGCGCTGGTGTCGGTGCGACCCGGTTCACCATCGTGGTGAGCGTCGTCACGGCCGGTAACATCGTCGGCGGCCTGGGACTCGTGACGTTCGCACACGTCGCACAGGCCGCGGGCGCGAGAACGTGAGCGACCAGTGCAGACATGGCGTTATATCCCCCTTATTGACACGTTTTGTGTAGATTAATTTTCTGTTCGCGCTACAAATAATCCAACGCAGCTATGCAAGCTAATCCGCAGAACAATGTAAACGGTCTATCAGTACTGTACGGCTTACTACAGGCGTGGGTCTATCGACTCGGGAGACCCGTCCGTGACGCCCTGCTCTACAGTTCGGCGTACCTCGCGTTCATCGCCGCTGGGGAGGTCCTCATCGTCACGGAACTACTCTCCTTGCCACTGAGTCCGGCGCCGCTCGTCGCGGCGCTGTTGACCTTCGCCGTCTACGGCAACGACAGATTGGCCGACGTCGAGGCCGACGAGAAGACCTCGCCCGCGCGGGCCGCTTTCGTCAGACGGAATCAGGACCTGCTCTACAGCCTGTCGGCGGTCGCGTACGGGCTCGGTGTCGCCCTGGCAGTGCTGGGCGGGCCAGTGGCGTTCGCGATGGCATTTCTCCCGGGCGTCGTCTGGCTCTGTTACGCCAGCGACCTGTTTCCCGACGGGGCACGGCTCAGGCCACTGAAGCGGGTGCTCATCCTCAACTCCACCCTCGTGGCCGCCGTGTGGGCAGTCGGCATGACCTTCCTGCCGATAGTGTTCGTCGGTGCGCCGATACCGGCGTCGGCGCCCATCATCTACGTGTTCTTCTTCGGCACCGCGTTCGCCAACGTCGAGATACCAAACGTCGGTGACCGCGGGGGCGACCGAGAGGCGGGTGTCGAGACGTTGCCAGTCGTCTTCGGTGTCGACGGGACCCGGAAGGCGCTCTATGGGCTCCTCGCTCTGCTCGCGGCGATAGTCGGCGTCGGGTTCGGGGCCGGCGTCCTCGGGCTGGAGACGACGGCTGGCCTCTCTGTCAGCCTGCTCTGTCTGCTGACCGTCGTGACCTGCCTCGGGCGCATCCGGAACGACATCCTCACTGTCGCTGCCGAGTGTAGTCGGCTCCCTATCCTCGTCATCTGGCTGCTCTAACGCAGCCAGAGGCTGTCTGTAGGGGACGCTACGTCAGTGGCGGAGCGGCCGGGTGAGCGTGCCGGTGGCCACGGTCACTCGGTGTACTCTTTGGGGCATATCTATTAGTGTCGACCACTTTGAGATGTGAAATATAGTGCCATCTCTCGTGGTCATCAAGCTGGCGCTGCTGGCCTCCATCGCGGCCGGCATCTCGGTGGGGCTGCTAGCGTGGCGAGAGCGGCCGAAACCCGGGTCGGTGCCGCTGGTGTTGCTCATGGCGGCCCAGTCCTGGTGGTCAGCGGCGCTGATATTCCAGGTGCAGGCAGCCAGCCTCGAGGCGAAGCTGTTTTTCATCGATATCTCGTGGGTCGGTGTCACGCTCCTGCCCGTCGCCTGGCTCCTCTTCGTCCTCGAATACGGCGGTTACAACGAGTACACGACCCGGCGACACGTGGCGGGGATAATGCTCGTTCCCGCCATCACCATCTTTCTGGTGCTGACCAACGACTACCACCAGCTCGTCTATCGCGGACTGGAGATTATCGAACGAAACGGTGCCACGATGGTCTCGCGAACGCCCGCCGTCTGGTTCTGGGTGATAGCGGCCTACACCTATCTGCTGGGACTGCTGGGGCTCATCCCGATGCTCGACCTCGTGACGAGCCAGGTGCGTAGTTTCCGGAATCAGAGCGTCGCGCTCCTGCTCGGACTGTTTGCCCCGCTGGTGACGAATCTGCTCTTCCTGTTTGGCTACCTGCCGACGGCCGGCATCGACCCGACCCCAGTCGCCTTTACCGTCTCCGGCACCGCCTGTCTCTTCGCGCTGACCCGGTTCGAACTCTTCGGCTCGAGCCCGACTCCGATTCGTCACGCCCGGCGAGCGCTGTACAAGCAGATGCAGGAGGGTGCAATCGTCCTCGATACGCACGACACCGTCGTCGACATGAACGACGAGGCTGCGTCGGTGCTCCAGACGACACGGGAGGAGGCCCTGGGCCGGAACCTGAACGACGTCAGCCCGGACCTGCTCTCGATCGGTGGGTCGGCCGGCAACCACGTGTTCAATCCACCGAAGAACACCAGATCGTACGACGTCTCCGAGAGTCAACTCACGGATATCCACGACCGAACCATCGGTCGCATCATCACGCTCCACGACATCAGCGACCTCTTCCGGATGCAACAGCGTCTGGAAGTGTTACATCGCGTCTTCCGACACAACATCCGGACGAACATCCAGGTCATCCTCGGCCACGCGGGCCACCTGGCGACACACAACAGCCAGCAGAAAGCCGATATCCTCAAACAGAACGCTATCGAGATAGAGGAGACCGGCGAGAAGGTCCGCAACATCATCGACGTCTTCGAGGAGGGCCGGAAAGACCGCGAGAACCTGCGGCTTCATGCCATCCTCCGGGAGTGTGTCGACGCGACCGCACGGAGTTACCCCGACGTCACAGTGGAGTACGACCCCGGCCCCGAGGATATCGTCGTCGACAGTCTCTTCGACATCGTCTGCTCGAACGTCATCGAGAACGCCGCCCAGCACAACTCCAGTTCCGAGCCGTGGGTCCGCGTCGGCGTCGAACCGGGCGAGGAGACCGTCACGGTCCAGGTCGCGGACAACGGCCCCGGTATCGAGTCCCACGAGCTCGCACTGGTCGAGGAAGGGACCGAGACGCCGCTGAAACACGGCAGCGGCTTCGGGCTCGCCCTGACGGCCTGGGGGGCCGACATCGCCGGTGGCTCCGTGGCGTTCGAGTCCGATTCGTCGGGGACGTGTGTGACCCTGGAGATGCCAGTGGCTGGGCGGAGGTAACAGGTCGGGGGCGACGCAGTCGGCCCTGTTCGGCTCTCGATGGGTTTATTCTCCCCACGGGAATGTGAGCACACATGAGTGACGAGCGCGGGCCGACGGAACTACTCGACGAGCGGCCCGAGCTGGAATCCGCGCTTGCGGCCGCGCTTGCGGTCGACGACGAACACGACGAGTGGGGCTTCGACGACATCGACGTCGACTCGGGGGCCTTCGGGGAACTGGTCTCGCACGATGTCGTCGAGAAGCGCGGCGACGAGTACGCCGTCGCCGACCCGGCCGCCGTCCGCCGGGCGCTCGACGGCGACGACGCAGTGGGAGACGAGACGGCGACCGCGGAACGGGAGTTCGACCTCGACTGGCTCGCCGTACCCGACATCGACGGACGGGCCGCTGGCCTGCTCACGGCTGCGCTGGCGGTGGTGGTCCTCACCCGGACCTACGTCGTCAGCAGCGTCTACCGGGGCGGCGATATCGTCTTCTCGGGCAACGACGCGTACTACTACCGGTATCTGGTCGAACAGGTGGCCGAAACTAGTGGAGGGGCCGAGTTCAGTGTGCTGTCGGTGCTACCTGGTGCTGGTACCAAAGGCGAACCGCTGATGATCGCCACGCTGTGGTGGGTCGCCGAGCTACTGGGTGGGACCACCGAGACGATCGGCCACGTGCTGGCGTGGTACCCCGTCGTCTCGGCGGTCATCTCGGGCGTGTTCGTGTATCTGCTCGCCGTTCGGGTGACGAGTGACCGGCGCGTCGGGCTGGCGTCGGTGCTCTTCCTGGCGCTCATCCCCGGCCACGCGCTGCGGACGAGTCTCGGCTTTGCCGACCACCACGCCTTCGATTACCCGTGGCTGGGACTGACCGCCCTGGCCCTGCTGCTGGTCGTGACGACGGCGCAGGACCGGGCGTCGCTGCGGTCGCCCGTGCCGTGGGTCGGCAGTGTCCTGCTGGGTGTCGGTATCACCGGCCAGGTGCTGGCCTGGGAAGCCGGGCCGCTTCTGATTGTGCCCGTCGGCGTCGTCGTCGCGGCGAAGACGCTGCTGGACGTCGAGGCCGGACGGGAGCCACTGCGTGCGAACCTCCCGCTCGTCGGCGGGACCGGCCTCGCCGCGGCGCTGGTCTGGACTGTCCACACCAGCTGGGAGTGGCACACGGAACTGGTCGCGAGCACGCCGTTCCTGCTGTTCCTGGGGGTCTGTAGCGTCGTCGCGACCGCAGCGGTGGTCGCCAGAGCCGGCGGGACGACGCGACAGCTCGCAGCCGTCGAGGGCGTCGCGTTCGTGGTGGGGCTGTTCACCGTCCGGTCGCTATTCACCGAGCGCTGGGCGGAAGCGTTCAGCCGAACTGATGCGCTGTTTCGGAGCGATGATATCGCCGGGACAATCGGACTATTCGACCCCGGGACGGTCGGCTTCTTGCTCCTGTTTGGCTTCGCACTCGTCATGGCGCTGCCGGCAATGGTGCTTGGCGTGCAGTTCGCAACGCGGGACCGCGCCGACTGGCTGGTCGTGACGACCTACGCATGGTACTTCCTCGGCCTGGCCACTCTCCAGGTCCGCTTCGTGGGCGAACTCGCGACGTTCGCTGCGGTCTTTGCCGGCTACGCCTTCGTCTGGCTCGCTGCGAAGGTCGAACTGGCCCGCCCAGTGACCGGCGAACGGACAGCAGCCATCACCGACGCGGTGGTCCCCGAGACACGAATGGTGGGGCTGCTCTGCGTGCTCTTCTTGCTCGTCGGGAGCCTCGGCCTGGTCCAGGTACCGGTCAAGACGAGTCAGGTCACCATCGACGGCGGGCAGTATCAGACGGCGACGGCCATCGAACGTGACGCGGCCGAAAACGGGCTGGCGTATCCGGAGAACTACGTCCTCAGCCAGTGGGGGAAAAACCGTATGTACAACTACTTCGTCAACGGTGAGTCGCGGAGTTACAGCTACGCGCGGAATACCCACGAAGCGTTCCTCTCGTCCCCGAACGAGACCGAGTGGTACGACCGACTGCGTGGCCGGGTCGGCTACGTCGTCACAGAGGACCGCGCGGCCAGTCCTGAGACGATGCACTCGCGTTTGCACACCCGGTACGGCAGTCAGAACGAATCGGTCGCGGGTCTGGGCCACTTCCAAGCCATCTATGCGACCGAGAGCGGGTCGTACAAGGCGTTCGCACTGGTTCCCGGCGCCACCATCACCGGGACGACCAGTCCGAACGCGACGGTGACCGCGAGCGCGACCGTGGAGCTTCCGAACGGTACGTTCGAGTACGTCCGACGGACGCGAGCCGACGCCAGCGGCCGCTACCGCATCGGCGTCGCGAACCCCGGCGAGTACGCCGTCGAAAGCGACAACTCGACAGCGACGGTGACGGTCAACGAGAGTGCGGTCCGGAACGGGACAGAGCGACCGGTCGGACAGTGACGTGTTTCCAAAACAGAAGGCTCATTTTCGACTCCGACTGAGGAGCGGGTATGTGGCCCTTCGGACAGACCGCTCTGTCTATTTATGCTCGTGTGAATTTTTTTGCTCCGGTATTATATTGACCAATCCTTCGGACCAATATAAATTGTGATTATAGGGCTATTGGCCACTCCTGTCACATTAAGCTGGACACTACTGCTGAAAACTCAAGAAGTTGCGATTTCCACTCCAAGAAGCCCATAAATTAGCATTGCAAACACTTTTTGAAAGTCATTAGAGAGTGTACTTTGCTATATATGAAACGTGATATTCTGGTCGATTTTCAACTAATCGGTCAAATATAACAAATAAAAAATGGAAAGGGAGTATATTTGTGTAACTAGTTGGCCCTGGAAAGCTATAAAATTCTTCTAATTTCCCCCATTCGAGATTTTTTATATCTGAATAGGTCCCCCAGTTGTATTGTGTCGGGAATTTATCCCTCTCAGGGTTTTCTTTTCCGAGTAATCTACTCCAAAACAAGTGGAATTCGAAAGGTGTTCTGTCTGCTACTATTGCGTAATAATGCTTCGGATTGGGGACAAGAACAACAAATGACCCACCAGTAGCTAACACTCGGTGAATCTCATTCAAGGCCAATTCAGGCTCCGGCAAATGTTCAAAGACGTACTCTGAAAAAACTAAATCGATTGAATTGTCTCTGAACGGTAACCGTTGTCCATCTCCCGCAATTCTATTTTGAAGCTCATTATCGGACAATCCACCTTTATCGGGATCTAATGCTATAACTTCTACTCCCGACTGTTGGAGTCGTTTTGCAATTCCACGCTCGTCACGCCCCGAGCCGAGGTGCAAAGCCCGGTCAAAATCGCTATTTTCCAAAATGTCCAGATAAATCTCTATCCGGCTGGGGCCATTTCTTTTCGGGCCCAAATAACTATTTATTTTTCTGTTAAATTTTTGTATCATTTCCCTCATACTCTGTCTTCGTACGAAGTGTTTGTATAGTTTGTCGGTAGTCTGCTGGTGTGGTAACCAAAGTGTCACGTCCTCAAAGCGCCAACTATCGTCGTGATTATTATATAGACGTAAAACGGTGTAGGGCGTGGATGTGATGGTCAGGATCATTACGCCTTCCCGGTCGTTTGGGGACGAGAGTCGCCCCTAGTCTGAAAATTTTTTAGAGATCTGTGACTCATGGCTCTCCCCTACTGGGGTGTCGCTAGAGACAAACTGACGCAGTATCTAAGAGCATGCTGCCTACGTCGAGAGTGGTCTCGAAAACTCGGTGTAAACACTCTCAAACGCGCTATTTGAGGACGTGGTGAAAAATAAACACGATACTTTGAATGGCAATATTCTATCGCGGTTTCTCAGTAGTATTATATCCATTGGGAGCTGTAAACCAAAACAGTTCAAAAGAATATATAAGTCATGTTTTTAAATGTAGGTCTCTGAGTGGGGTTTGTATAACTTTCATGGCTTCTGCTCAGGAGATACTCAGTATGAATCCTGAAAAACATCCCTCATTTTCAGTTGTATTGCCAGTTTACCATGGCGATGATCCACAGCACTTCAATAAGGCCGTTGAGAGCCTAGCTTCACAGACTGTCATCCCAGACGAGGTCGTCGTAGTAGAAGACGGGCCATTAACTGATTCACTAGAACGGATACTCTCTGACTGGAGTACTGAATTCCCAGGGAATTTCCGAAGGTGTAGGCATGAATCAAACAAAGGACTCAGTGTCGCACTTCGGACAGGTGTTAAGGCCGCTTCCAACGACCTCGTGGCTCGGATGGATGCTGACGATTTGAGCGTTGAAGACCGATTCGAGACTCAGTTACAGTTCCTGATTGATAATCCAGAGACAGATGTCGTTGGTGGTTATATCGCTGAATTCTCGTCTGATCCGAGTGATATTTCTGCTCTCCGAAAAGTCCCACATCAACACGACGCAATCCGCCGAAAAGCTCGTTTTCGTAGTCCGATGAACCATGGGAGCGTTATGTTTCGTCGAGATTCTGTTCTCCAAGTGGGTAACTACCGTTCAGTGGACCGAATGGAAGACTACGGCCTCTGGGTCCGACTATTGCTCAGCGGCGCAACGTTCCGGAACATTCCAAAAGTTTTATTGAAAGTGAGAGCCGGAAATCAACTCTACGACCGCCGAGGCGGATGGGAATATGCTCGAGAAGAACTGAGGTTACAAACCGAGTTCTACCGATGGGGATTTACTTCACTACCAATATTTATTCTTAATGTTTCATTCCGATCAGTCCTTCGTTTGATACCAAATCGGGTCCGGAGACTAGTGTACCAACAACTAGCACGAGAGGAGCCACCAGATAGAGTTGCAAATAACTATTCAGAACCGGAATCAGAATTCTCAGATTTCGAAGAGTCTACAGATGAACAAGAACCCTGAATCAGAGTCCGACGATAGTGAGAGGCTATCAACTCTGGAATCGTTGCTTGAACAGAGCGGTATTGCCGGCATTGGTAAAGGAGGTCGTGGTGTAGAAGTTCTCACAAGGAAATGGTAGGACGTATTTGATGTGTCTACGACCAAATCCGTCCTACCAGGTAATGCTAGGGTCGAACAGGTCTTCAAATCACTGGACACCGAGACAACAGCACTCTTCGAAGGACTTGATCTCTCGTTTCTCATGAACTATCCCGTGTTCGCCCCCAATTCGAAGGGGCGAACACGGGTTCACCAGCCACCAGAACTTCTGAAGGGCATTTTGCATGGCTTCTATCACGATATCTATGACTGGGGCCAATGGCGCGAGAACTCCGGAATGAAGACATCTGGCGACAGTGTGGCTTAGAGCGCCCACCGTCCCGGTGGACACTCTCGCAGTTCATCACTGATTTCGCTCTTGTCGCAGAAGATGTCTTTATCGACTTGGTTCACGAGCTTCCCGAGCAGGTGCCGCTCGATAAGTTCTTCCGCATTGATGGGACAGATATCCCTGTTGATCACCGTGACGACGACGCTAAGTGGAACTACGACCATATGCGTTCTAGTTTAGCAGCGGTCAAAGGCGAACTCACCCGTTTCAACCTCCTGTCGTAACCGTTCCCTGTGTGGGTTTGGATTCCTCGCCGCCCACAGCAACAACTCGTCCAAATCCGGCGGTTCATAGCCCAAATCCGGCATCAGGTCCAGATGGATCAGATGTGCATGGCGTTCCACGACTAGTGATCCACGACGGGGCGAAAGCCGCGGACGCCGACTCGTCGGCGTCGCGGCTTCACGTCGATTCGCGTCCAATTCGTGGAGTTCGTCAATAATCTCGCGGCTGATCATCAACGAAATCGCCGCCATGCTGATCAGCGCCTCAATGATGTACGGCTTCGTCGTGGTGATCTCATCGAGTCCGAACCACGATTTCAGCTCTTTGAACAACAGCTCCACTTCCCACCGCGCCCGATATCGCGCAGCTCTATCGGGCGCGGAATACCTTTTCCGCGGCAGATTCGTAAAGTCGAGGTGGTACTCGTTGTTGTCTTCATCGAGCAAGCCAACCAGTCTGAACTCTCCCGTTGCAGTTGCTGAGGAACCACGCTTGCGGTCGAATTCTAACTCAATGAGGACGTCTATCTCCTGTCGCTGAAGGTCGTCGAGGACGGCCTTCAGCGACGTCCCTTCCAGCGTGATACTGTTGCCCCGCCACGTACGAAATTCCTCGACGATTTCTGGATTCGCGTTGGACTTGAGCGGAAGACGAACCAGCCGTCATTGACGTCAATACGGTTGAACAGCCAGAAATCGTAGAAGCCCAAGTCGAACAGGACGAGTGCGCCAGCTACCCACGCGCCTGTGGGTAGCTGGCTCCGTTCGTGCGTGGTACCGTCGCTTGTTTGGAAGCGCGTTAGAAGACCCCAGTTGAGAGCGACTCGGTGAGGTGTACTTTCAGCCCGGCTTGGTCGTCGCCAGAGGCTGTGTAGACGTCTTTGGCGTCTTGGTAGAGCGAGATGAACGTGGCGTCAACGATGAGGATGTCTCGAAAGTGTTCGAGACGCCCTCTGAGGCCATTTCTGCCGGGACTGAGATTCTCGATAGCGTCATCGAGAATCTCTCGCAGGAGGGCAACGAACGTCGGTTCGAACCACTCGTGAAACGATGCGTAGAAGAGGGTGTCGCGGTCAGCCATCTCGACGTAGCGTTCGAGAAAGGCCTGGTGAGTGCGGTCTAATCCGGCAGCGAACCCGAGCGATAGCATGTAAAAAGCGTGACGATGTCGAATTTCCGCTCGCGTTCGACGAGTATTCGTTGCGCGAGCGCGCTCGCGCAGCTCATCAGAGGGAAAGGCTCTTTGAATCCGTTCAATTATGACCGAATCCGGTGGGCGTAGGTCACATTTCCCACCGGGTCTCTTACTCGGGTAGGTGCGACGGTCTCCAATCAGTGGATAGCGTCGTCTTGATCCACGAAACTAGAACGGATGGCCAGAAGAACAGGCTCAGATCGGATCAACTGAGAACGCTTTGCGAGGTACTGAGTATACTCTCACGCAACAAAATCATCAACCGACATTGTACCTACCGATATCCGAGATCCGCTAATCTGTCCTCCACGACCGACGATTCCATGGATTCACTCTTCGACGACGATTCTGAGTTTATTTCTCTGCGTTGGTTTCCTTCGATTACTAGCCACGGAACCTTGATCAATCCAGGTGTGTGGAATCCCCTGGGATGACCGTAGCCCCGGACCGGTATTGGATAGGTTCTTTCACCGACCAAATTCCCGTGATCAGCGGTTATGACGCTCTTCCCGTCAACGGTGTCGATCAACTGCTCGACGTGCGGTAGCGTCAGTTCCAGATTCTCCCGGTACGCATCGTAGACGAGGTCTCGGTCGACATCCAGTTTGTTGTCACGAAGCGCAGACCAGACGTGTGGTGCGTCGTCTGATTTTCCGTCCATACTCACACCAGTGTGTGATATCTCCTGACCGATCTCGCCGATAAACGGGAAGTGTGGCTGCATGTAGTGAACGATTAAACGCTTGTCCGGATATTCCTCGTGTACTGCTAGGGCTTCTTCGGTCATCACCTCCGGGGTGACCGTTTTCAGATCATTATTCCATTGGTTTTCGAGAAGATTTCGCCGGTAGTGAAACGTATCAAAAGGGAGCTTGGGTGTATGTGGATTAGCCGTAACGTAAACTGTGTCGTCCAACTGTTTCCCTTCGAAGTTCGCTCGGAGAAATTCCCAACTTTCGCTTCCAGCAGAAGTACGGGACTCGAGTCTCCCTTCGAGTGTGTTCACATCATCGAAAAGATCGTATCGGCAGCCATCCAAGATAATGAGCGTGTCCCAGTCCTCTTGTATCACGTCGCACGTCTTCTTCGTACCAGTCCGAGAGTAAGCCGCGTTCGCAGACAGAGCTAATCGGTGTGCTTTATTATAAAGTATTCTGGGATTTCGTATCGCCTTCGCAAGATTCGCTAAATTATACCTCTTCGGGAGTCTCATACAAGCCACACTAGTATCAACCGCGTATATGTGTTCTTTGAGTTGTCGATGCGACTTTGGCCTTCAGTAACTGCGTACATATCTGAAATATCCCTCCCCAAGGCGACTCAACGAAGAAGTCTTACCTATTGAGCGACTCGCCACTAAACTGAAATGGATTCTGACGAGTCCCAGGAGGGTACGATTGCGGAGGGTGCGGGATTCATCCTCGTGGCGACTATACTCAGTACCGGAATCGGGTTCGTCATTCGAACATTTTTGATCCGACAACTCCCGACTGCGGACTACGGCCTGTTCGCCTTGGCAATAACCGTTGGTGGACTACTCACAACCGTCTGCTCGCTCGGCTTGCGCCAAGGCGTCGCCCGGATGGTTCCGCGGTGTGAAACAGAGTCAGGAGTCCGTGATGTGACCCTAACTGCGCTTACCAGCGCACTGGGAGTCTCCGTTCTAGTCTCCGGAACAATGGTTCTGTTCCCAAGTTCGATCTCACAATACGTCATTCGAGAGCCCGGCCTTGCCCCGTACCTGCCAGTCGTGGGCGCACTCGTGCCGGGAATGACGATTCAAACGGTCGTGATCGCGACGTTCCGAGGGAAGAAGCAAGTCCAAGAACCTATCATAATCCGCAATCTCGTTTCCCCGATAGCTCGCTTCGGATTGATCGCCTCAGTAGTGCTTCTCGGGTACGGGGCTTTTGGTGCGATCGTCGCTTGGACGACCGGTGTCCTGCTGTCAACCGGCGTGGGGATCTACTCTCTGTCCTGTCGCACGAACACGTTCACGGGTCTCACGTTCACTCCCCGGCACCGGGAGCTGCTCGTGTTCTCGTTACCGCTTATGTTCTCGTCGGTCATGTGGACCGCAGTTCAACAGGTGGATAATCTCTTGATCGGATACTACGAAACGAGCGTCGAGGTTGCGATCTACGATGGGGCGTTCCTTCTCGCTCGTCTACTGATTATCGCTCTGTCGGCGTTCGGATTCCTCTTCATGCCGATCTTTTCTGAGCTGGACGAGTCGAACGAACTTGATCGTATGCAGGGAGTATACCAATCAACCACAGAATGGGCCGTGTTACTGGTACTGCCGTTGTATATTGCTCTGGTTCTCAACCCAGATACAATTCTCACCATCGTTTTTGGAGCGGATTACTCGTTAGCTGCCATCCCTATGGTAATTATTTTAACAGGGTTTTTCATTCACGTACTGAGTGGTTTATCGGGTGATGCGTTAATTGCGCTTGGCAACACTCAGCTCATTATGGTTGGAAACATAGGTGTTGGTATTGTAAATATACTACTAAATATTGGACTTATTCCGCGTTGGGGTATCATAGGTGCTGCTGTCGCCTCTGCGAGTTCTTATGCTCTATTCAATCTTGGCTATCTATATTGGTTATATCGAGACACAGGCATAGTTCCATTCTCAAAAAAATTTTTCGTACCGTTAACATTATCATCTACCATTCTAGCCTGTATCTGGCTGTTTGCTAACACTCAATTAGAATTGAGTATGATTTCAATAGTAACCATATTGTCTTTATCATATCTTCCTCATTTGGCTGTTATTATTCGCACAAAAAGAATTACATCTGGAGACAAAGAATTGATGTCAAAAATTCTCGCTTTTCGGGAGGATAAATTTTGATATTCTTAAACACTATTTAGATAAATATAGATGTAAATTCTTTAGCAAAATGGATGACGCTGCGCGGATCAACATGAGTTCGCGAACCTCGCAGTACCGCGCGTTAGGGGCAGCGGGACCGAACCGACGATTGATGGCCGAAAAGACGGCCTCGTCCACCCAGCGTGGTAGTGTTTAGTTTGGAGCATTGTGCCAGCGAGCGAAACTTTGGAGCCAATTTTCAGCTGTTTTCGGTTCGACGTGGCTGAAGCAGTACGAAACGATGAGGTTCGTCGCTTCAGGTCTCGAAAATCCGTTCGATGGCGTTTCGATTTCCGTGGCGATACATTTGATATCGGAGTCCAACTCGTTGCAGTGCAGTTTGGAGGTGTTGAGGACCACCAACAAGAAATTCGGATGTTTCGACATCGTGTTTCTGCCGCAATTCGCCCAAGTACGGTACTTCCCGAGCGGTGTAACCAGCTGAATTGAATCGCCGAATTGACCACATAAAAATGGAGTCCTTCCGAATCTCGAAAGGATTCTTACCGATAGCTGGTCGTCTTCTCTCGAAACGGTGATGACGCCAATGACCGTTCCTGCTTGGGGATCGTTCGCTACTGGGAAGCGTTCAGGTAAGCACGGTTGCTACGATTTCGTCGTTCCAGACGGGTCACTCACCGATTTACGGCCCGTCTCTGGGAATGATTTGACTGCAGACACCTTCTACAAGGTGCTTGCCGAAGAAGATCAAAACGTTGCACTAATTAACCTCCCGACCACCTGCCCATCCCGCCTTTCCGGTGATGACGGAAACATCGTTATTACAAGAGGTGACAATTTCGTCAATCCATCGGAATTAGTAGATGAAATTTCTGCTCTTGAAGATTATAAATTGTCTCCCACAAAAGCTGAGAAATCAGAGCGGGAGTATCTCAATCACATTAGAGATCTCGAATCGACCCGTTTCGATTGTGGTCGACAAATCTATGACCGTAAAGAATGGGACCTCTTTTTATCTTATCAGTGGAACCGATTGGATTCAACATGAAGTGTACGGCGACCTCGTCAACGGAAGAGATTTCTCAACGCGGCATGCTGCTATTGAAGCGTATAGAAAGTTCGACGAGTACTTGGGATGGTTTTATAATCAAACCGACGACAATACTCTATTCTACGTGATTTCAGATCACGGTTTCAACGATCGAGAGGGCTTGGTGGATATTAACACATATCTAGACGAGGAGGGTATGCTAACGAAGGAACGGGGAGCTAGCGAGTCAGAGTTCAATATGCGTCAGCTCCGTGACGACGGAGACGACGAAAATAAAAGTATTACTCTTAATCGTCTCGGTCCATGGCTATTAAGCCACGACCGAATCCTCGACGTTGCACGAACGATTTATCGACCTCTCAAAGGCGTACTTCCTTTTGAGCTCAATCCCAGACCCTTCCGACCAAATTTCGAAGAGACTGTGGCATATTCGCCCCGCTCTGGATGCTGGGGAATCTATATTAACGAGAATCCCAGATTCCACGATGGCATCGTATCTACAGACGAGTATGAACAAGTAAGAGAGACAGTCTCTGACCTGCTCGAATCATTGCAGACAGAAGAAGGGGACCCCGTTTTTTACGACATCCAAACTAAAGAGGAACGTTACAGTGGAGAATTTGCAGACGACGCTCCGGACTTGACCTTTCGCTCAGATACATATCACCCCCGAAGTTTTCTTGACCCGGGCGTGTTGGAGGAAAAAGAGCACAACGGTCACGGCTATGAAGGTATTTTGATTTGTTCTGGTGAAGACGTGTGTAACAGTGACCGAGACTCGGCCGATATTGTGGATATTGCGCCAACTACACTCGCATACCTCGGTGAGCCTGTAATTGAGGACATGGATGGTGAGATACTTGAGGATGTCATAACACTTCCAAGCGAGATAGAAACCCGTAAACCGACTCCAGCGAACGAACTTCGCGATCATTTTAATCATAACGAAGAGCACAACGATGTTGAAAATCGGCTTAAAGAACTTAGCTATCTCTGAGATTAAACCATTCCATCAAGTATCTCTGTAAGTTCGTCCATCTTTTTGCTTCGAGAGAAACGGTTTGTTATAGTCTCATCGTAGGAAATATCATTTTCGTAGAGTGATTTTAAAGCCAAAGCAATCTCATGTGCATCACTCGGGGACACAACAATTCCGAGCTCATTGTCTGCAACAAATTTAGCTGCTCGGAAAGAGTTGTCCACAACTGCTAAGATGGGTGTTGATGAACCTACATAATCATACATTTTTGAAGGTATATTTAATTTATTCGAGGGATCAGTACCACCGATGTAAAGAACTGCGTCACTTCCTTTCAATATGGGGATGAGATCCTCATATTCTATCCAATCAAAAGTTGAAATTAAGTCGGAAACACCTGCTTCTTTGGCTGCCTCGTCATACTTAGAGTTCCAATCCCCATAAAATCTTAATTCAATATCAGCATCCGGGAACTGTTTATCAAACTCTGCAAGGCCCTTTAGAACCGAATAAGGTTCAATCCACCCTTCATAAAAGGAACCAGCATAGGTAATCGTAAACGAGTCGAAACACTGTTCATCGGCCCCTTCGAATTTTTTATTCTCGAACCCCAGGTGGGGGAGTTTAGTCCATTTATCGGATGGAATCTTAGGATATGTTTTTTCAAAATAGTCATCCGGGAGTTGAATGCCGTCATCCCAGACGATTTGATCGGCATGCCGGACAAAAAAGGGTTCAAGCCGTCGACGAAGCCACCCATTTAAGGAATCTGAATCAACGTGAGGATTTGTCGCATAGGGGTCACGGATTTCCATTAACCATGGCACACCCGTGATACGACTCGCAAGATATCCTATGAGATGGAGCTGTGGTGGCTCACTTACCGAGTTAATGACATCAATATTCTCACGGCGAGCTTTTATCATACATCTAATAATAGACTTTATACTTTCAGGTGAGCGGAAGTCGTAAGGATATTTTATGTGGCCAAGTACAACGTCCCATCCCCGGTCAGAAAGTAAGCGACGCCGAGCTCGAAACTTTTCAGCGCGCCCACCCGGATCGTTGAATGTACAATTACTAATGAGTAGCACACGCTTCATCTGATACTGAATATGCGCCGGGGCGATATTTTAATCGCGCGTTTTGATTCCGCCAAGTAGTGAATTATAAATGCTGTTGAGGCACATTACACTACTAGAGAGATTCTTTCATTAATGACCAAGGATTTACTTCTCATTTCAAAGGTATTTTCGGCTAACTCCCCCGGTCGGGTAGAGAAGTTCAGCCGCCGTGTGGAACTCTTAGCAGACCGTGGGTGGAGAACCCATATTCTCACACCGCAAGAGCCAGGTTACGATCGAATTGCCGACTTTGCTCCTGACGCGGACCCAAGTCCCGAAATCCACGTTACTGATTCCCTTTTTACGAATCTCCGAGCATGGTACTACGACCTCTACTATGGGAGTGGCGGAGGAGATCAATCCAGCGAATCGGGATCCGAGGAGACCGATTTTAGTTCCAAAATTGATATCCTCAATAGTTTCACCGCGACAATCAAACAGGGTGTCGTTAGTGCAAAACCGTGGCTTTTCATTCCCGACGGTTGGATTGGCTGGTACCCATACGCACTCTCATCCGGGCGCAAAATTCTCACAGATACGCAAATCGACGTTATTTACTCAGCGTGTTCACCATATACCGCTCATCTCGTCGCTGCAAAGCTTAGCGAAGAGTTCGATGTGCCGTTTGTCGCTTCATTTCGTGATCCTTGGGTAAACAACCCGCTGATTGCAACTTCCCCGATTTGGAAAATAGCATCTAAACGTCTCGAACGGAAGGTAATAAATCGCGCTGAGAAAGTTGTCATCTATCGTGGATGGTTCCCGGACAATGGTACGTATCTATACGAAACATATCCCAATCACCGCGAGAAAATTCACACACTATCTTATGTCGGATTCGATCCTGTCGATTTTGAGCGCCACCCAGTCTCAAACGATGGGCCGTTTACCATCATCCACGCTGGTAACTTCTACGGTGGAGACTACAGTCCCGAAACTTTCTTGACTGGACTCCGAACTGCCATTGATAGGGGAGTGATTCCGCCGGATGATATTAGAGTCTACTTTCTCGGAAAACTTGCCGATGAGTACCGAAACCTTATTTCTTCACTCAATTTGAGCTCTGTTGTTGAGTGGAAAGGTGTCGTTCCATACGAAACAGTTTTAGATCATCTCGAAAAATCTGACGTGGGCTTGTGGGTGATGGGGGACGAGAAGAGTTACCAATCGAATGTACCATCAAAGCTGTTCGATTATATTGGTGCCAGCATTCCTGTCTTAGCGGTCGTTCCGGATGGTCAAGCAGCAGAATTTGTACGAGAGAATCAACTCGGCACGGTGTCGGATCCTACCAATCCAAGAGAGGTTGCAGACAGGCTTCAAGAACTCTATAAGCAGCATCAAACAGAGAGCTTGAAGATAGATATTGACACTACACGGTTCAATCGTCAAGAGACGCTTTCTACTTTCGAGGAACTTCTATGCGAGTGTGTTAAACAATGATAGCAGTAAAGAATCAGAATATAGCTGGACGAATTGGAGCATTTACAGGGGTATTAACCACGCTTATTCCTCTTGCCTTCTTCTTTTCACCAGTTAGTAGAAGCCTCCCATTAGGCATTGCACCTGAGCAGGCTATTATTGGTGTAGTTGGTTTCTTTTTGCTGGTAAACACATTTGTGTCGGGCGATCTGACCTTATCATCACAGAATTTTGAGTTACTGTCAATATTCTTTGTATTTAGTGGATTGTATTTTTTGACTCTCGTTACTTCTCCTTTCCCAGTCGATGGTAACAATCTAAAAGCTAGTATAACGGTTTTCGGTGCACAGGCTGTTCTCTTAGCGACTGTAACAGTTACTATAGGTAGGTCATGGTGGTTAATTCGCCGTGCAGTGAATGCAATAGTGGTTCTCAATATACTACTTGTTGGACTTGGTTTGACCTTGTTACTAGTGACATTAAATGTGAATTTCTTCCGGAATGGAATATATGCATTAGATACTACATGGGTAAAACTGCTTAGAGCAGTTACGGTACTGCATAATCCAAATTTCTACGCTCGCACAATTCTCTTCTCATTTCCTTTCCTTCTAGTACCAATCGAAACAGGTGCACGCCAGGGGTATCGATACCTCTGTTTCGGTTCCGCTGTTGGCTCAATTCTATTAGTTATATTGACTTTCTCCAGAACAAATGTTATCGTATTGGGAGTGGTTATTTTAATAATTATTTATCGATACGCAAGCACACCACGATTCGAAAATCGGGCCATTCTCTCTACCCTCCTCGGAGGTGGGGGTATAGGTTTCGCTGCTTTCTTTCCCTTTTTATTGGATAGGTTCCTAGGCAAGGTCTCACAGTTTACAGCACAGGGAACAACGCTACGGTTAACGATGTTTCAAACTAGTTTAGAGAGTTTCGCTCAACACCCAATTTTCGGGACAGGGCCAGGTACTGCTATGACTGTGTTGATGTCTGATCCCGAGATGAAAGCAGCTATTATACAATTTAAAGGGAGGTTGGTCCCATTGGCGATGCACAATAACTTCCTTCTAGTCTTGGTTGAAGCAGGTGCCGTGGGGCTTGCACTGTTTGTCCTCTTTCTACTGAAGTATTGGAGTTCTCTATTTGCAGTCAAATCAAAACTAAGGAATGATGAAAAAGATTTGAAAATAATAGTAGACGCGACAGAGCTTACTTTTGTTGCTTTTATTATTTCTGGATTAACAGCAGTCAACTTCGGTATGAGTATCATCTGGTATATCTTTGCAATTCCGTTAGCAATCTATCGTCGACGGATTTTGGATATGATTAGTTAGTATATTCATTTAACCCCTCCAAATTGATATTTCCTACCAATCAATCTGATCAGCCAGTACAATTGAATAAATACTCATCAGATATTTGGCGTTTGATATTCAAGAAAGTAGTTCTCGTAGTCTTTTTATATTGTAATCACAACCAACCATACAATGCAGTCCGGGTTGCGGTACCGACTCACTGCTGTCTGCGGTGCGACACTATGGGTCGCCAGTGCAGTAGTCATCGCTAACTCTCCACCCGTTCAGATGGCAGTCACCGCGGTTCCACCGCTCAACAATCTACAACCAACTACGTTCTCGAACGGACAGTTGCTCGACCAGGTCATAGCGACAGTCGTCGTCACACTCGCCGTACTGTGGCCGCTGTTCAAACCACGGCCGCGGCGAATCCTGGATACGATAGCCCTGACACACGAGCGAGTGTTCGTCACGGCGGCAGTCCTCGCGACGATCGGCTACTTCGACTGGTCCTCACGGCTGCCCCGGACGACACTCGTAGCGACGATTCTGTGTCTCGGAATCGTGCTTCCGGTATGGTTCGTCGTCATCCGACGACGGCCCAGTGTTTCGAAACGAGCCATCATCGTCGGCGACGACACGGCGGTGATAGAACAGCTGTTCGAGAGTGCAACGGTCCCCATTCTCGGAGTCGTGGCACCGTCCGATATCCGGTCGACGGACCGGCCACAGCAACTCGCCGACGGTGGAGTAACAATACAGCGCCCGGAAGAGCTACCCCGACTGGGTGGTCTCTCACGTCTGGACGACGTGCTCGTCGACCACGACATCGACACAGTGCTTCTCGCGTTTGCAGAACCTGATCGAGAGGAATTCTTCGGCACGCTTGCGACCTGTTTCGAGCACGGCGTACAGGCAAAGGTACATCGTGACCACGCGACCAGCGTGCTCGTCGACGATGCGACCGGCGGGGAAATCGTCGACACCAACCTCGAACCGTGGGACTGGCAGGACTACGTTCTTAAACGCGTCTTCGACGTCGCCTTCGCCGGCCTCGCACTCCTGTGTCTGGCTCCGGTACTCACCGTCATCGCCGCGGCAATCAAGCTCGACTCCCGCGGTCCGGTACTGTACAGCCAGACCCGGACCGCCGCCTTCGGCGAGACATTCAAAATATACAAGTTCAGGAGTATGGTGGTCAACGCCGAGGCGAAGACAGGTGCAAAGCTCAGTGAGGAAGATGCAGGCGACAGAGACCCGAGAGTGACTCGGGTCGGTCGAGTACTCAGACGGACGCATCTCGATGAGATACCCCAACTCTGGTCGATCCTCGTCGGCGACATGAGCGTCGTCGGTCCACGTCCCGAGCGTCCGGAACTCGACGCAGACATCGAGACGAACGTCGAGGAGTGGCGAAGTCGATGGTTCGTGAAACCTGGTTTGACCGGGATGGCACAGATTAACGACGTGACGGGCCATCAGCCGGCTGAGAAGATTCGATACGATATCCAGTACATTCGAAATCAGTCGTTCAGTTTCGATCTGAAAATCGTCGTACGACAGCTCTACGGCGTCGTCGTCGACGTCGGCGCGCTCATCAAAGAGAAGTTCAGACGCCAGTAATCAACAAACAAAAAGAACATACACCCCGCCGAAGACCACTATCTATGCTCCTCTCTACGAACGCAGGTGGGGTCATCGACGACGAGGGGAAGATCTTCGGCGTCATCAACGTCGTCGATGCACTCGTCGTCCTGCTCGTTCTTGCAGTCGCTGTCGCAGGCGCCGGACTGGTACTCTCTGGTGGCAACCAGACTGACGCAGGCCCGGAGACAGGCACAGCGTTCGTCACGCTGGACCTCGGCACGCAACCGGATTACATCGTCACCGCGCTCAACGAAGGCGATACAGTGAGCCCGACCAAAGGGTCGAACCTGACGATTACTGACCTCCACCTCGCCCCGCAGGGAGGGCAGACACGTGTCATCGCCCAGGTCCGGCTCCAGGGCATGGACCGAAACGACAGTATCGACTACGCCGGGGCCCCGCCGCGTCTCGGTCGGACCCTGCGGATGAATACGTCACAGTACGACCTCAAGGGACAGATAAGCGACATCAGTGGCGAGTCGAGCCTCGACACCAGTACCACGACAGTCGTTCTCCGACAGACGGTTTCGGCAGACACTGCGAGCGCGGTCACGCCCGGTGATGAAATCAACGTCGGCGGCCGCACCGCTGCAACCATCGAAGACGTGGCGGTGTACCCGACGGCAAACGCGAACAAGCGCCGGGTCCTCGTCGAAGCCAACGTGTCCAGTTACACCCAGCAGGACAGCCGTCGCTTCGGTGGGACAAATATCAGAACCGGCCAGCGGATGACGCTGCCGACGGAGGAGTACACTATCAACGGCCGCATCGAACACGTCGATACCAGTCTCCAGAGCAGGGCCCTAACCAACCGAACGGTAACACTCGAGCTGTCGGAAGTGTCCGAGGAGACCGCGAACGCTATTCGGCCGGGCCAGACCGAGCAGGCGGGGACCGTCCCGACGGCGTCCGTGACAGCCGTCGAAAGGGAGCCGACACCGATTATCGCGACTGCCCAGGACGGGACGATCGTCGTCAACGACCACCCGACGCTGCGTGACGTCACGCTCACGACCGAGCTCAGAGTCAGCGAGACGACGGGCGGCGTCGAGTTCAGAGGGGAGCGGATACAGTACGGCTCGACGGTCGTGCTCGACCTCGGTCCGATCACTGTGCGGACGGAAGTCGTCGACATCGGGCGATGACCCATGGTGTGGGACCAGTCCAGAACCGCACGCCTACTCCGGGGGGTAACAGCGGCAGTCGGACGAGCGAGCGAGGGGTCGACACTCGTCGACGCGGCGAAGCGTCTCACAAGCCGCATGGAGACGATAGTCCGTAACTCGTACTGCTACCGCTGGCTGACTACGGAACCGGACCCCGAAGTCATCGTCATCGACCTGCGCGAAACTCGCACTATCGGGCCGTTCGTTCGACTACTTGAGTGGGGTATCGACCCCATCGAGCAGGCGTGGATGCGTTCGCGGCTGGCGTCGGTTACGGCCGGTCTGGGTCCGGCGCTGTTGAATTCACGGACGGGTCGTCTCCTTGGGGCATTATTGGAACCACCGTCAGACGAACGTCAAGAGGACGAGCGCGAGTAGCGAACCAGTGTCCACGAGGTCCAGAGCGAACTCCTGTCAGCTGGTTACTCCACATTCAGACTTTTAATCAGGTTGTGGGGCGTTTCGGTCTACCGCCGAGCTACCCCGCCATATGTTTTCAATGGGCTTTGGAATCGTTGGGTCATTTGATTCGCCTATCCAATTCGGGGGAGATACCGGTGTTAGGAACCGATTTACGCTGCGTATTAACAAGTCTGCTGAGTTGTGATTCAACGTATCCGAGAGGACTGTCCGAACAAACTCTGTCCTGGTATTTCGGTTTTTCTCATCAGACGCTCATAGCACTGCGTTTCTTTGATTTGGGATTCGCGAGGAGGACTACTCGCCGACCCAAACTTCGCAATTCTAAAAAAAACAGATGTATGCTGTCTGGAATTTTGCATCCTCATCACATAATATACGCTTCGCGTTGAAAGACGAGGCGAAACAACAGTGTCAACACGAATCAAGCACTATCGAAGCCCATGTGGCCCTGGGGACACGCCGCCGTCGGCTATCTGCTGTGTTCACTCTGGATTCGCTCCCGGTACGACCGGCGCCCGACAGCCGGCATCGTCCTCCCCCTGGCTGTCGGGACGCAGTTTCCCGACCTCGTCGACAAGCCACTGGCGTGGACGTTCGGCGTTCTCCCCTCGGGGCGGGCTGGCGCCCACTCGTTGCTCGTCGCCGTCCCGCTGCTGGCGCTGCTGTGGTGGCGCGTCGACGGGACCACGGCGCGGCGGGCCTGGGCTGGCTTCGCCGTCGGCTATCTCGTGCATCTCGCGACCGACGGTGTCTACGCCCTCCTCGAGGGCGATGTCTCCGGACTTACCTATCTATTCTGGCCCGCCCTGTCGCTGCCGAGCTACGCGGAGTCGCCGGGCATCCTCGCGCACTTCCTCGCGGCGGATATTACCCCATACCTACTCGCAGAACTCCTCCTGTTCGCCGCGGCGACGCTGCTGTGGGCCGTCGACGGCGCGCCTGGCCTCCGGGCAGTCGGTCGGTGGTGCAAACGGCGAGCCGACGGCGCGACGACGGGGTAGGGCCGAGAGTAGCCGGGTTTCTTCGCCGGTACAGAGCGTTTAACTAACCGACACCCTGTCGCCCCTCCGACAATGCACATCCTCGTCACCGGCGGGGCGGGCTTCATCGGCGGTCACCTCGCCGAGCGGTTCGCTCGCGACGGGCACAGTGTCGTCGTCCTGGACAACTTCGACCCGTTCTACGACCTCGAAATAAAACAACACAACGTCGAGACCGGCCGCGAGGCCGCCGAAGATGGCGGCGGCAGCTACGAACTCGTGGAGGGTGATGTCCGTGACGCCGACCTCGTCGCCGACCTCGTGAGCGACGCCGACTACGTCTACCACCAGGCGGCTCAGGCCGGCGTGCGCCCGAGCGTCGAGAACCCCCGGAAGTACGACGCGGTCAACGTCGACGGAACCCTGAATCTGCTCGACGCCTGCCGTGACACCGGTATCGAACGGTTTGTCATGGCCTCCTCGTCGTCGGTGTACGGCAAACCCCGGTATCTCCCTTACGACGAAGAGCACCCGACGACGCCGGTCTCGCCCTACGGCGCCTCGAAGCTCTCGGCCGAACGGTACGCCTGCTCTTACGGCGAGGTGTACGACTTCCCCGTCGTTGCGCTGCGGTACTTTACCGTGTACGGCCCGCGGATGCGCCCCAACATGGCCATCTCCAATTTCGTCTCGCGGTGTATGAACGGGGAGCCGCCCGTGATATACGGGGACGGGATGCAGACACGGGATTTCACGTTCATCGACGATATCGTCGAGGCGAACGTGACGCTGCTGGAGGAGGATGCGGCCGACGGGCGAGCCGTCAACATCGGGTCGACGGACAACATCGAGATAAAGACGCTCGCCGAGGAGATTCGCGACCAGCTGGCCCCCGAACTGGAGCTCGAGTACGCCGTGCGCCACGACGCCGATTCCGAGCACACCCACGCCGATACCGAGCTGGCCGGGGAGCTGCTGGGGTACGAGGCCAGTCACACGATTCGGGAGGGTGTCGGGAAATTTATCGACTGGTACGACGCGAATCGGGAATGGTACGAGCCGTTAGTGAGACGCTCGTGAGGCGAGGCCTATCCGGTATTTAATATCAAGACACAATGCTTCTGTTAGCGGTTATGACAGCAAGTAAATACGCACGGGGACAGGACGATGTGACAGATTTCTTTAACCAACAAAACAGACCAAACAGCGCCAGCGTTGGTTAAGACTGGGCAGCCAGACGAGCTGGGGGACCGGGTATCGATTTGTGAGACAACCTTACTCAGACACACCGCTAGTAGAGGGACAAAGTGAGGAAATCGAGACTAGGACGGTGTGAATACTGACTGGCGAAGATGCCTGTGCAGGCAGCGCTGTCCAGTACGGAAACGAGGTAATAGAGAGTCGGGCAGTTCCTGCCAGTTCAATACCCACATTTCCAATAGTTTCCAAGGTTAGCAAAACCCGTAGATAGCAGTAAGGTTGGAAGGTATCTATAGACTATTAGTATGAAATCTATCTATTACACCCGGCCGGCGTCATAGCTCACTACAAGCATGGACAACTTGAGAACACCACAGACTGTCCGCAGAGACACTCTGCTCGAAGTCGAGCGCATACCGCACGTGGGGGAACCAGCCTACGGCAAACTCCCCCAAGCATCTATTCGGACACTCAGACACTACTAAGCGGGAGACTTTCCCAAGGTTGGGTTGAGTGTATGCTCTCTAGAGCTACGCTGGGCGTTTTTCCGGACTGTATCCACCCAATTGCGTCAGTAGCCATGTGCATATAGAGACACACCTCGTACCGAGTGAAGTGCGAAAACAGGAGTTGAAACGCCTCAGTCACAAGCGACAGACACACCCCGTAACGAGTGAAACATAGAGCTCTCGTGTCAGAAATGCACCGTTTGGAGTAACAGGGCTCCACCAAGTGATGCAGACTGTCACTCGGTGTGTCGTGTGTCAGAATGTGGTATATTATATATAAATGTAAGTGAAACGCCCCAATATTAGACTTTTAGGCTTTCTTCAGTAATTCACTCGGTGTGAGGTCAGTAACTTTATAGTGTATTGGTTGCTGTGTTTAAATACGATATGACCGAATCTGGCGACTTCGACGACATATTTAAAACAGGGTCTATTTTTGCTAATCGGGAACTGGTACGTATCGGCCACGTCCCGAAACTGGATCGTGTTGTGGGTCGTGACCAAGAAGTGAACGCAATTGGCCAAGCGTTAGGACCAGCGACGATGGGTGGCCCGCCAGAAACGACAATCGTGTATGGCAAGACTGGAACAGGAAAGTCACTCGTTACCAGGTGTGTCACGCGAGAGGGTCACAGAGAGGCACGAACAAACGAAGTCGTATTTCAGTACGCCTATGTGGACTGTTCTGATTATCAGACAGAAGCGAAGGCAAGCCGTGAAATGGCCCGTGGTCTCGCGAACAATCTCGATGCGAATATAGACATTCCGCGGATTGGAATCGCCGCAGCTGATTATCGAGATATCACGTGGGACCTTCTCGAGAACTACAGTGTGGACGCTTTTGTCGTTATCCTCGACGAAATCGATAAATTAGACGATGACGAGCTTCTCAGGAGTCTTTCCCGAGCACGGGAGAGTGGAAAAGCCAGCACGCATATCGGTGCAATCTGTATCAGCAACAAGATCGAGTTCCGTGAACGGTTGAACGAGCGCATCGATTCCAGCCTTCAGGATAATGAACTAGTCTTTGATCCATATGATGCCGGGCAGCTTCGGGAAATTCTCCTGAATCGAACGGACGCGTTTGAGCCAGACGTACTAGATGAGGATGTCATACCAAAAATCGCCGCACTTTCCGCAAAAGAGCACGGTGACGCACGGAAAGCAATCGACACACTGTATGAAGCGGGCCGATTAGCGGAAAAGCAGGATACGGAGACGGTGACGATAGAACACGTCAACGATGCGGTCCAGCAAGCAGAGATAAATCGGTTTGAGAAGCTGATTGAAGGAACGACGCCGCACGTAAAACACATACTCCATGCGCTGGCGCTGCTCACCGCAGATAATCCAGCAGAAGAGGTTTTTCGAACGCATCGGATATACACGCTATACGTAAAACTCGCTGAACGTGAGGGGGCGGATCCCCTATCAGAGGACCGGGTCTATCGGCTTCTCAAGGAGCAGTCGTTCCTTGGAGTGACTGAGTCTAATCATACAGGGGGCGGGCAAAGCGAAGGGAGCTATCTGGAACACCGCCTCTTGCGAGACCCCGAAATTGTGACTCGGGCACTGAGACAATCAAACGGAGACTAGTTCGATACAGAGTCAGTTCGCTCTGTGTGGTGCTGGACGTTCGACTATCGTTTCAACAGGTCAGTCGTTCACTCGGTGTGAGGTGTGTCCCTCAGTAGAGTAACGCCTTGACAGCTGTCTCTGAGGACACTATTTGATTCTTTGTGGCCCTATACGTGGCTGAGAATAGACAGGAAGAGCAGTCTGCTCTATGGGAGACTCAAATACACTAGCAGAGAAATACGCGGCTAGCACAGAATCCATTGAGCACATGCTTTTCACTCGGTATGGGGTGTGTCTCTGCGGAGAGCAATCGCAGTTCGTGTGATTTTCAGAAGCCGACTCGACTAAATAGAAGGCCTCTACTGCCTATTGAGACCATTTGGAACACGTGCAAGATATCGTCAATAACTGAGGGACATTTACAATTCACTCTGGTATTGACCTATGACACCCCCGGTCAAAATCTCGCTATTCACTCGGTGTAAGGTGTGTCTCTCGGAAAAGTGAGTGCGTACACACTCCTCAGAACAGGTATTTTTGAGTATCAGTAGAATCGAACGGACCGCGAGCGATGGGCCACTCGCGTTCCACCACTCGCTTCGAGGCCCCCTTCGTTCGTCCGGAGACCCTCACTCCTTTCAGTCGACGTCTCGCTTACTCCACCGTCACACTTTTCGCCAGATTCCGCGGCTTGTCGATGTTGCGCCCGAGCTTCGCCGCGGTGTGATAGGACAGCAGCTGCAGGTGGGCGTTCGCGAGCACCGCCGCGGCGCGCTCGTGGGTCTCGGGAATCTCCAGCACGTGGTCGGCGTACCGGTGGACGTCGGTCTGGCCGTCGGTAATCGCGACCACCGGCGCGTCACGAGCTTCCACCTCCTTGACGTTGCCCACAGTCTTGCGGGCTTTCTCGTCGTCGCCGATGACCACGGTGAAGACGGGCGTCTCCGAGGTGACGAGTGCCAGCGGGCCGTGTTTGAGCTCGCCGGCGGCAAAGCCCTCGGCGTGTTTGTAGGTTATCTCTTTCATCTTCAGGGCGCCCTCCAGTGCGACTGGGAACTGGAGTCCGCGGCCGATGAAGAAGTACGCGCCGGCGTCGGCGTACATCTCGGCGACGTCCTCGGCGCGTGACTCGTCGAGGATGCGCTGGAGGTCCCCGGGGAGTTCCCGCAGGGCGTTGATGACCTCGCGGGCGTCGTCGGAGTTGGTCATCCCCAGCGTGAGCAGGTTCAGCGCGGCCAGCTGCGAGGAGAAGGTCTTGCTCGCGGCGACGCCGATCTCCGGGCCGGCACGGATGTAGAAGGCGTGGTCGCACTCGCGGGCGGCCGTCGAGCCGACCGTGTTGGTGACCACGAGCGTGCGGGCACCGCGTTTCTGAGCGGCCCGCAGCGCCGAGAGCGTGTCGGCCGTCTCGCCGCTCTGGGTGACGCCGATGACCAGGGCGTCGCCGATGGGCGGCACCGATGTGGCGAACTCGCTGGCGAGGAACGCCTGGGCCGGGATACCGGCCTCGCGGAACAGGTGAGCGCCGTACAGCGCGGCGTGATAGGAGGTGCCACAGGCGACGAACTGGACGCCGGTCGGCGAGAGGTCTCCTAGATCATCGAGGTCGACGGTGCCGGCCATCTCGTCGACGCGCTCGCGCAGGCACTGCCGCAGGGCGCGGGGCTGTTCGTGAATCTCCTTTATCATGTAGTGGTCGTAGCCGCTCTTGCCGGTCTCCTCGGGGTCCCACTCGATGGTATCGACGTCTTTCTCGACGCTGACACCGTCCGAGTCGGTGACTTCCCAGCCAGCGTCGTCGAGCCGGGCGAACTCGCCGTCGGCGAGGTAGACGACCTGGTCGGTGAAATCGCGGAACGCGGGGACGTCGCTGGCGAGGTACGTCGCGCCGTCGTCCAGCCCCAGGACGAGCGGGGAGTCGTGCCGGGCTGCGAAGATGGCCTCGGTGCCGGCGACGACGGCCGCGATAGCGTAGCTCCCCTCCAGCCGGGCGATGGCCTGGCGGAACGCCGCTTCGGGCTCGGCACCCTCGGCCAGTGCGTCCTCGATGAGGTGGGGGACGACTTCGGTGTCCGTATCGGAGGTGAACGTGTGGCCGGCGGCGACGAGTTCGTCGCGCAGACTCTGGTAGTTCTCGATGATGCCGTTGTGGACGACGGCGACGTCACCCTGGCAGTCCTGGTGAGGATGGGAGTTCGCGTCGGTCGGCGGCCCGTGGGTGCTCCAGCGGGTGTGGCCGATACCGACCGAGCCGGACAGCGTGGCGCTCTCCAGGGCGTCCCGTAGGTCCTCGATCTTCCCCGATTTCTTGCACAGCGACACACGCTCGTCGGCCATCGCCACGCCGGCCGAATCGTAGCCCCGGTACTCCAGCTTCGAGAGGCCATGCACCAGCGTGTCGAGCGTCTCGGAGCCGCGGCCGACACAGCCGATGATGCCACACATCAGCGAGTCACCTCCGCGCCCTCCTCGACGTTGCCACGCACGGTCACGCCCACGTCGAGGTGGGCCTTCGGGCCGACCAGCGACCCCGGCGTGAAGCTGACGTTCCCGCGAGCTCGGGCCCGGTCGGCGATGACCGCGCCCAGGCGCTGCTCCTCGAAGATGTTCGTCCCGACCTGGACGTCGGCCGGACCGGCGGGGACCACCGTACTCGCCCCGAGGTGGACGTCCTGCCCGGTGACAGTGTCCATGAGCGTCGACCCGGGGTCGATGCGCGTGTCCGCGTCGATGACGCTGTCCTGGACGACGGCGTTCGAGCCGACGGTGACGTTGCTGCCAAGCGCCGTGTTCGGGCCGATGACGGCGTCGGGCCCGACCTCACAGTCCTGGCCGACGACGACCGGCGCCTGGAGGACGGCCTCGTGGTGGACCCGTGCCGAATCGGCGATCCAGACGCCGTCACTGCGGGCCGCCTCGACGACACGGCCCCGCGAGAGGACCTCACGAGCCACGGTCAGCAGGTCCCACGGGTAGGTGGCGTCGACCCACATCCCGTCGACCTCGACGCCGCGGACCCGGTCGCGCTCGATGATACGCTCCAGGGTGTCCGTCAGTGCCAGCTCGCCCTCCTGTCGCGACGTCTCCTCGATAGCAGTGAAGATGTCCGCCGAGAAGGCGTAGACGCCGGCGTTGATGAGCCGGTAGTCGTCGGTGCGGGGTTTCTCGACGAGGTCGGCAATTTCGTCGCCGTGCATCTCGACGGCCCCGTACCGGCTCGTATCCTGTCGCTCGACGACCGCCAGCGACGGGTCGCCCGTCTCGGCGAAGCTGTCGGCGACGGCCGACACCGTCCCCGCGTCGATAAGCCGGTCGCCGTTGAGCACGAGCACCGACTCGTCGACGGCCTCGCTCGCCTGCAAGAGCGCGTGTCCACTGCCCAGTTGCTTGCGCTGTGTGACGTAGGTGACCGGCACGTCACGATAGGTCGGCCCGAAGTGGTCCTGCACGCGGTCGCGCTTGTAGCCGACGACCGCGACCAGCTCCTCGACACCCGCCTCGACCAGCGCGTCGAAGACGTGTTCGAGAATCGGACGGTTCCCAGCGGGCAGCATCGGTTTCGGCCGATTCCGGGTCAGCGGCCGCAGTCTAGTCCCCTCGCCAGCGGCGAGCACCACCGCCGTATCGATGTCCATACACGTATCACTGCCAGCAGGGATTTGAATATGGCGGGGCTAATGCCACAAAAATTGCGAGCGGAGCGGAGAACGGACAGTAAGAGTGTCTCTTCAGGGCCATCCCACCGTTCGATGTCTGACTTTTGGGCTCCGGCCCACTCCGTTCGCCGTTGCGCCTCGAGGTAGTTCGCTACGCTCACTACCTCGCTATACCTCTGCGGTTCCCTTCGGTCCCCGCTTCGCTTCGAGGTCGGCGCCACGCGCCGACCTCGCTACTGCTCTCCCATCCGGTCCCCAGCAACCCGCCGTCCCTTCGTCGTCAGCGACACCTCGGTCCGCTCGCGCAGGACGCTGATGACGTCGAGTTCGATGAGGCGGTCGAATATCGCCTCGGTCTTCTCGACGTCGATGCCGACGAAGTTGGGGATGTCGAAGGGTGAGACCCCCGAGTGCAGCGCCATGATGACGCGTTTCTCCGTCGAGGAGAGGTCCAGGTCGGCGCGGTTCTGCTCGGCGCTGTCCTCTAACATCGTCCGGAGGACGGTGGCGTGGAACTCCTCGCCGGCGAGGTGGCTCTCGACGCTGATGTCGTCCTGGCTGTGTTCGACCTGGATGACCGTCCGTTCCTCCCCGGAGACCTGTTTGTCCTCGACGGTCAGGTCGCCGATGTCGGCCCGGTCGATGTCGACGGCCTGGCCGTCGGCCATCGCAAGCCTGACTGCTTCGTCCGATATCTTCAGTCGGCCCTTCGTCCACTCGTTGCTCTGGACGACGCCACCTTTCACCGCGGGGTGCTGGACGAGGATGACCGCGCCATCGAGGCTCGCCCGGTAGAAGTCCGTCTCGAAGGCCTCGTGGTCCGACGCCGAGACCAGCAGGACGTCCTCGCCGACGTGAAGCGCCACGTACTCGGAGACGCCGGCGCTCTGCTGGTTCACGTCGAACCGGTCGGCGATGCGGTCGATGTCGGTCAGCGCGACCTGTCGCTTGCTGTCGGCGATGAGCGCGATGCGTTCGGTCGTGAGGATGATGCGGCAGTTCTGCCACTCGGCGTCGGTGAGCCGCTGGCCCTGCGAGACCGCCTGCAGGTACTGGCCCTGCATGTCGGCGATTTTCTTCTCTGTGTCGCTCATGGGCCGCTCTGTGGCGTCGTTATCGAGGCCGGCGCAAATAGGTTGCGCCGCGAGTGTCGATACTGAGAACAGGCCGGTCGGGACGCCGGATTCGCGCCGATAGTCGACGCTGACCATTGGTGCCCCGTTCCGGACACCGCAGTACGATACTGGGGAGACGTAGGCAGTTCCTACCAGGGGTGACCGACCCCGCCGTTTATGAACAACGCCCGTAATTGTCTATGATAGACCATGTCAGACGAGGAGGTCCAACTTGAAGCACGACTCGAAGAACAGGACGTCTTCGAGCCACCGGAGTCGTTCGTCGAGCAGGCCAACGTCGCCGACCCTGCTATCTACGACGAGTTCGAAGAAGAAGGCCCCGACGCCTGGGAGCGGGCGGCCGACCTACTCGACTGGGAGTCCGAGTGGGACCAGGTGCTGGACGACAGCGACGCCCCGTTCTACGAGTGGTTCACAGACGGGAAGCTGAACGCCTCAGAGAACTGTCTCGACCGGCATCTCGACGACCGGGGCGAGGCGGCCGCCATCGAGTGGATCGGCGAACTCGGCGAGAAACGCACCTACAGCTACAGCGAACTCCACCGCGAAGTCAACGAGTTCGCCGCCGCGCTGCGGGACCTCGGCGTCGAGGAGGACGACGTGGTCACGATGTACATGCCGATGATTCCGGAGCTCCCGGTCGCCATGCTGGCGTGTGCCCGCATCGGCGCCCCCCATTCGGTCGTCTTCGCGGGCTTCTCCGCGGACGCGCTCGCGACCCGGATGGAATCGGCCGACTCCGAGTATCTCGTGACGTGTGACGGCTACTACCGCCGCGGTGACCCGCTGCCCCACAAGGAGAAGGCAAACGAGGGGCTCGAGGACGTGGGCCACGACGTCGAGACCGTCGTCGTCGACCGGCTAGACGACGACTACGACCACCCGATGAAAGACGGGGAACACGATTACGACGAGCTCGTCGGCGAACACGCCGGCGCGACCGTCGAGCCGGTCACCCGTGACGCCGAGGACATGCTCTTTCTCATGTACACCTCGGGGACGACCGGCCAGCCCAAGGGCGTCAAACACACGACCGGGGGCTACCTCTCGTATGCGGCCTGGACCAGCCACGCGGTACTGGACGTCAAGCCCGACGACACCTACTGGTGTTCGGCCGACATCGGCTGGATTACCGGCCACTCCTACATCGTCTATGGGCCGCTGGCGCTGGGGACGACGACGGTGATGTACGAGGGGACGCCGGACTACCCCGAGAAAGACCGGCTCTGGGAAATCGTCGATGAGTACGACGTGACCCAGCTCTACACCGCCCCCACCGCCATCCGCGCGTTCATGAAGTGGGGCAAGGAGTATCCCGACAGTCACGACCTCTCCAGCCTGCGCCTGCTGGGCACCGTCGGGGAGCCAATCAACCCCCGCGCCTGGAAGTGGTACTACAAACACATCGGCAAGGAGTCCTGCCCCGTGGTCGACACCTGGTGGCAGACCGAGACCGGCGGGATGATGCTGACGACGCTGCCGGCCATCGGGGAGATGAAACCCGGGACAGCGGGGCCGCCGCTGCCGGGTATCAGCGCCGACGTGGTCGACGTGAGCGGCGACCCCGTCGGTGCCGGAAAAGCCGGCTATCTGGTCGTGAACCAGCCCTGGCCCGGGATGCTCCGGACCCTGTACAAGAACGACGAGCGCTTCGTCGACGAGTACTGGCGGGAGTACTCCAACCCCGACCGCGACGAGTGGGTGTACTTCCCCGAGGACGGGGCCAAAATCGACGAGGGCGGCTACATCACCGTCCTCGGGCGTGTCGACGACGTGCTCAACGTCTCGGGCCACCGCCTGGGCACGATGGAGATAGAGAGCGCCATCGTCGGCGTCGAGGGCGTCGCGGAGGCGGCCGTCGTCGGCGGGGACCACGAGATCAAGGGCGAGGCCGTCTACGCCTACGTCATCACCGAGGACGGCACCGAGGAGACCGAGGCGCTGAAAGAGCGAATCGTCGAGGGTGTCGAGGACGCCATCGGCCCCATCGCGCGGCCGGAGGCTATCATCTTCACGCCCGAACTCCCGAAGACCCGCTCGGGGAAGATAATGCGCCGACTGCTGGAGGAGATCGCCAACGGCGAAGAGCTGGGCGACACCAGCACGCTGCGCAACCCCGACGTGGTCAGTGACATTCAGTCGAAAATGAGCGGCGACTAACGGGTGTCCGGGCGGGGACGCCCGGGCGGCGCCACCGGGTCATGGCGCCGTCGGCCCCGGTGAACCGATTCTCGAACACAGGGGAGCACGGTGGGGGAGAGAGACGAACCCAACCATGCCTGACAAACACAATCACGAAGCGGCGGACGACGACACTGCCGCAGTCGACAGTAACGGGTCAAATGAAACGAGGCGATCCACATCGGACGCTCGCTCTGATGGTGGTGAGTCGAGCGGCGCGAGACGAGCCTCGTCGGAACCACGTTCCGACGGTGGAATGACAGAGGCCGCACAGCGCCATCGGAACACGGACTATCTCGACGAGGAGGTGAACTTGCTGAAGCCGTCCACGCCGTACATGCGTGACCACCTCAGAATCGTCTGGGTCGGCTTCGTCGCCTGGGCGCTCATCGTCTTCGGGCCGGTGACCCTGACGGCCATCGCCCCTGAGGTGATGACCACGACGATGCCGGTGCTTGGCTTCCCGTGGCACTACTTCCTCGTCGGCTTCGGTGCGCCGACGGGCGCGCTCATCCTGGCGGCCATCTACGCCCGCCAGCGAGACAAGCTCGACGACAAGTACGGTATCGACCACAGCGAGCCCGGCGCTGGCGCTCCGGAGTCGGACGACTCCGGTGAGGCCGCCGCCACGGACGGGGGTGAGCGACCCGAAGGGTCGCGAGCCTCGTCTGACCAGCGGTCAGACGGTGGCGAGCCGAGTGAAACGAGGCGAGCTTCGTCGGAACCCCGTTCCGACGGGGGCCAGCGATGACGATACCCCTGCAGGCCGAGGCGCTGGACATCTCGTTCAAACTGCTGCCGGCTATCATCGTCTTCCTGATGATGGCCTCCTTCCTGGTCATCGGCTACGTCTTCAAAGTGGCCGACACCGAGGGGATGTGGGTCGCCGGACGGGGCATCGGCAACATCGAGAACGGGATGGCCATCGGCGCCAACTGGATGTCCGCGGCGTCGTATCTCGGACTGGCCGGACTGGTCGCGCTGGCCGGCTTCTACGGCCTCGCGTTCATCGTCGGCTGGACGACCGGCTACTTCGTCTTGCTCATCTTCCTCGCGGCACAGATGCGCCGGTTCGGGAAGTACACCGCGCCAGACTTCGTCGCGGACCGGTTCAACTCACCGACGGCACGGGCGCTGGCGGCCTTCACCACGCTGCTCATCGCATACGTCTACTCCGTGGGCCAGGCCCGCGGGATGGGGCTGGTCGGCCAGTACGTCTTCGGCCTCGACATCATCCCGATGATCGTCGTCATGATGACCATCACCGTCGGCTACCTCGCGCTCTCGGGGATGCTGGGCGCGACCAAGAACATGGCCGTCCAGTACGTCATCCTCATCGTCGCGTTCCTCGCGGGCGTCTACGCCGTCGGCTTCACGGGCGGGTACTCGACGGTCCTGCCACAGATAGAGTACGGTGCGTTGATCAGCGAACTCAGCCGACAGTTCACCGAACCGTTCATCGGTGGGAACAGCTACTACCTCTGGGTGGCGACGGCCTTTTCGCTCATCTTCGGGACCTGTGGCCTCCCGCACGTCCTCGTGCGGTTCTACACGGTCAAGAGCGAGCGGACCGCCCGCTGGTCGACCGTCTGGGGACTGTTCTTCATTCTCCTGCTGTACTGGGCCGCACCCGCGATGGCCGCCTTCGGCGTCGACCTGTTCGCGGCGGTCAACAACATCTCGCCGGAAGCCGTCTTCACCGGCGGGCAAGCGATGTCCGGCGCGGAAGGTGACGTCATCGTCGTGCTCGCCGCGCAGTTTGCCGACCTCCCGACGTGGTTCGTCGGGCTCGTCGCTGCAGGCGCGATGGCCGCGGCCATCGCGACGACCGCGGGCCTGTTCATCACGGCCTCGTCGGCGGTCGCACACGACATCTACGCCGAGCTCATCAACCCCGACGCGACCCAGCGCCAGCAGGTGCTCATCGGGCGCGCGACCATCGTCGGCATCGGCGCCCTGGTCACGGTGACCGCCTTTAACCCGCCGGCGCTCATCGGCGAACTCGTCGCCTACGCCTTCTCGCTGGCCGGGACCGTCCTCTTCCCGATGTTCTTCCTCGGGCTCTGGTGGGAGAACACGAATCGGCAGGGCGCCCTGGCCGGGATGACCGTCGGCCTCCTGCTGTGGATAACGTCGATTATCAACAGCGTCCTGCCAGCCTACGTTCCCGCCCTTGCCGACATCGCCGGTGAAGGCGGCGCGCTCATCCCGATATACGCCCAGTACGTCCCGCCCATCGGCGCCGCGCTGGTCGGGACGCCGCTGGTCTTCCTGGTCACTATCGCCGTCTCGCTGGCGACGCCCGAGCCGCCACTGGAGACCAAGAAGATGGTCCGACAGTGTCACAGCCCGGAACCGATGGGCCAGCAACAGTCCGCCGAGGATATCGTGTCCAGCGGCGGCGATACCCCTGCGGACGACTAACCATGTACGAGAACATCCTCATCCCGACGGACGGAAGCAAAACGGCGAACGTCGCAGTCGAGCACGCGGTGGACCTCGCCGCGAAGTACGGGGCGACGGTGCACGCGCTGTACGTCGTCGACCCCGACTGGCTCGCCTACAGCCTCGGGTCCGAGCAACTCGACCGTATCAGACAGGGGAACATCGGCGAGATGGACGAGCTGGAAGCCGACGCCGCCGAGGCGACGGGGGTCGTCGCCGACGCGGCCCGCGAAAAGGACATCGAGGTCGTCGAAGCGGTCCGGGGCGGCACGCCCCACAAGATCATCACCACCTACGCCGACAGCAACGACATCGACCTCGTCGTGATCGGGAGCCACGGCCGCTCCGGCGTCCGCCGGGCCCTGCTCGGCAGCGTCACCGAGCGCGTCCTGCGCTCGACGCACCTCCCGGTGCTCGTCGTCGACGAGCAGCGCGAGGACTGAGAGATGGCTATGAGTTCAGGCAAACGGCTGCTCGAAACCGTCGGCGAGCACGTCGACGAGCACCGCGGGGGGATGGTCGTCGACTTCGTCTTCGCGCTGGCGTGGGTGACCGTCGTCACCGTCGTCTTCGACCTGCTTCCCGGCGGGCCCGAGTGGCTCTACTACCTGACGCTGCTGGGTGGCGTCGTGGCCTACTTCGGCTTCTTCTGGTCGCTGGAGGCGGTGCGGGAGGGCGAGTAGCGACCGGTACGAGTCGAATTTAGTGGGAACATTTTATCATCTTCCCACCCACATTTCGGTATGTCCAAATCGCTCGACGAACGGGGCCGGCTCTACCTCCCGAAGGAGGTCCGCGAGCGGTTCGGCGAGCAGTACCGTATCGTCGAATTGCCGAGTCACGTCGCTCTCTTTCCCGTCGACGACGACCCTATCGAAGGCGTTCGAGCGGCCGTCGGTGACGCGTTCGAGGGACAGGACGCCGACCGACTGAAGACTGCGGCGCGCGACCGAATCTCGGACGACGTGGCCACAGAGACGGGTGACCGAACCCAGGGAGAGTGACCGTGTACGTGGAGACGGATTTCCTGATTGCGCTGTTGAAAGAGGACGACTGGCTGCAGGAGTCCCCACTCCGGGCGCTGGAAGCGCGCGACGACATCCACACGTCCGTCCTCGCCTACGCTGAGCTACTCGTCATGTTTTACGACCGTGAACAGGCGGAGTACGATATCGACGTCCCACGTGCCGTCTCGAATTTGCTCGAACTTGTCCCCATCAGACCGGAGATACACGAGGAAGCTGTGCTGGCCGCCGCGGCGTTTCTGGACGAGTACCAGTTGACGCCGTTCGATGCACTCCACGCCGGGATGGCCGCAGTTCGTGACGGAGCGGTACTGTCGAGCGAGCAGGACTACGAGACGGTCGGACTCGACAGACTCCCGTTGGAATCATATCAGACTGAGTGAGTGTCACCGCCCTACTGCTCGCGGCTCACTTCGTCCTCGATTGTTCGGATACGCCGCTTTCTGTCGGCGTCTCCCGCTCCCCGGCTCGCTTCGGTCGCCGTTCCGTCAGGAGGCGACTCGTTTCACTCGTCGCCTCCCTACTCGCGGGTCGCTGCGCTCACGGCTTGGGCCGTTCGCGTACGACCCCTCCCTGTAGTCGGGCTCGCTCTCCCCGCTGCGCTTAACCGAGGTCGTCGCTACGCTCCGACCCCGCTACTCGCGGTTCCCTTCGGTCACCGCTGCGCGTTCGGTGGCGTCTCCCTCCGGTCGACCTCGCTGCTCGCGGCTCGTTACACTCGCCGCTGCGCATTTCGGCGGTTTTCGCTCGCTCCGCTCGCTCAAACCGCCCTACTCCCCACTCATCGCTTCACTCGCCATATTCCGCCCCTGCGCGTTCAGACTGACCTCCGTTCGCTCGCGGACTTTATCGACCGCGCCGACGTCCAGCAGCTTCTGGTAAATCTCCTCGACGTCGTCGGGCGTCGTTCCGACGAAGTCGGCCATCTCGAAGGGCGAAACCCCCGAATACAGCGCCATCAGCACCTGGCTCTCCATCTCGGAGAGTTCGTAGTCGTCCTCTCGCTCGTCGACGACGGCACCGAACAGCGCCTCCAGCGCGTCGGTGTGGTGGGCCATTCCGGAGAAGTGGGTCTCGACGCTGCGGTCCTCCTCGTCGGTGTGTTCGACCTCGACGACCGTTCGCTGGTCGCCCAGCACGGTGCTCTCGCTGGTCTCGATGGTGCCAACGTCGTCGATATCGAAGACGGTCGACCCACCGCCCGGGAACTGCAGTCGGACCTCGTCGTCGTCCAGTCGGAACCGGGCCTTGCTCCACTCGGCGTCGTCCTGGATGACGCCGCCCACGACGGCGGGATGCCGGGCGAGGATGACCTCGCCCTGCAGGGTCGCCCGTCGGTACTCGAACTCGAAATCGGAGACGTTGCTCGCGTCCACCAGCAGGACGTTGTCGCCGACCGAGAGCACGGTCGCACCCGGAGGCACCTCCTCGGGCACGACGCTCTCGGGCTCGTCGGGCACGGAGATGTTCGAGTGGGGAATCGGCGTCTTGCCCTCGTTGGTCGCGAGGACGATTCGCTTGTTGGTGACGATGAGTCGGCAGGACTGCCATCTGGGGTCGGCGACCGGGTCGCCGCCGCGGACGACGTACTGGAAGTCGCCGGACGTGTCGAGTATCTTGTGTTCGTCACCACTCATAGCCGCTGTCGTCACAGAGTTGTCGCCGACTCGTATATAACTTCCACCGCTCAGAGCGCCACCAGCAACCCGCCGACGACGCCCAGGCCACCGAAGACCACACAGACGGTCCAGAACGGGACCCGGCGGACCAGTCTGACCAGGGCGTCGACGGTGAGATAGCCGACGACCGCGCTGACGGCCAGCGCGACCACCGCACTCAGCGGGTCGATGGCCGGCACACCGTCGTCGAGTAGTACCAAGGCGTTAGCTCCCATCGCCGCCGGAATCGACAGCAGGAAGGAGAGCCGCAGCGACGACTCCCCCTCGTGACCGCGCAACAGGAGCGCACTGACGGTCGTTCCGGAGCGGGAGACGCCCGGGAGGATGGCCACGCCCTGGAGGGCGCCGACGAAGACGGCGTCGAGCCAGTTCGGACTGTGGCGCTCGCCCAGCGACAGCGCGACGGCGAACCGCTGGAGCAGCCCCGTCAAAACGAGCAGGCCACCGACCAGCGCGAGGAACAGTCCGCCCTCCAGCCCGGAGACGGCGGCGTCGAGCAGGAGATACGCCGGCAATCCGGTCAGTCCCGTTGCGACCGTCGCTATCGCCAGAAAGGAGAGGTCAGCGGTCTCGTCGGCGAACGGGCGCCGGGTGAGCTCGCGGACCGAACCGAGAATGTCGGCCACGTCTGCCCGGTAGTACGCGATGGCGGCGACGCCGGTCCCGGCGTGTAAAAAGAGCGCCAGCCGTGTCGCATCCTCGGGTGCGAACCCGGCCAGCGCCGTCGAGGCGAGCGCGACCCCGCCCTCGCTGGAGACGGGAATCCACTCCAGTATCCCCTGGAGGATACCAAGCAGGATGGCGACGAGGACGGGATTCATATCCATCCAGCGGATAGCCGAGGGTAAAATCGGTTCGGTCCGGAGTCGGGACGAGAGCTATCAGTATATATATAGGCCCTGTCTAACGGCTGGTATGCAACTGGGTGGCATCGTCGCCTGGCTGGCCGGCCTCCCCGCCTGGCAGGGATTTGGGCTGCTCGTCGTGACCAGCCTCCTGCTTTCCGTCGCCGTGCGGGAACTGGGGGACAGATATCTCAAGCGGCTGACCGACCGCATCGACGGCGACGTCGACGAGATTGTCTTCGGCGGCGTCCACACCGCGCTGTATCTCACCGTCGGACTCGCCGGTGCCTACGTCGGGACACAGGTGTACGACATCTCGCCGGGCATCGCCGTCCCGCTGGAGGCGGGGACGCTGTCGCTCGTCATCGTCGTCTGGGCGCTGACGCTGCTGCGTGTCGGGCGGAAGGCCTCGACCGTGGTGACCGACAGCCGCTACATCGACCGCCAGATGGTCCCTATCCTCCAGAACGTCTGGAGCGCCGCCGTCGCCGCCGTCGCCATCTTCCTCCTGCTCGTGCTCTGGAACATCGACGTGACGCCGCTGCTTGCCTCCGCGGGTATCGCCGGTATCATCGTCGGGCTGGCGGCCCGGGACACCCTGGCGAACTTCTTTGGCTCGCTGTCGCTGTATCTCGACGGGACCTACGCGGTCGGCGACTACGTCGTCCTCGAGACCGGAGAACGGGGCCGCGTCGAGGACATCTCGGTGCGTTCGACGGTCATCCGGACCCGCGACGACATCCTCGTCACCGTCCCCAACTCGAAGCTGTCGAACGCGGCCATCGTCAACGAGTCCACGCCGAAGACGAAACGGCGCATCCGGGTGCCCATCGGCGTCGCCTACGGCACCGATATCGACGACCTGGAGGAACTGCTGCTGGAGATCGCCGAAGGCGAGGGGCTGGTACTGGAGCGACCCAAACCGAGAGTGCGGTTCCGGGAGTTCGGTGGCTCCGCGCTGAACTTCGAGTTGCTGTGCTGGGTCAACAATCCCGCCCAGCGCGCCAGAGCCACCCACGAGCTCAACAGCGCCATCTACAAGCGATTCCAGGCCGACGGCATCGAGATTCCGTTCCCACAGCGGGACGTGTCGATGTCCGTCACCGACGTACCCGGAGAGCTGTTCGGCCAGCCCAGCGAGCCGCCCAGTGAACCGTTCCCGACCGAGGGCGCGGCCGGTGAAGCGAGCCAGCCGGGGGCCGAACACCGCTCTGACGGCGGACAGGACGGCCGGTGACAGAATCCAAGCTCCGTGGCTGATTCGACAAACACCCAGGGCGGGACTGAAAGGGGCGGCGGGGAGGACGAAGCACGGGGAAGCAAGCACGCGAGCGGAGCGAGCGCGCGCAGCGAGCCGCGCGAGTCGTCCCCGCCGGGGCTTTCTGGCTGTCGACACAGCAGGGAGTAGGAATCGTGTGCATTGTTGCAGCTAGGTCGAAACGCAGTTACCGGCCGCCCCCCTCGCATCGACAATGACCGTTCTAGACGACGCGCAGGCCGCGCTGGCCACGGGGCCGCTCTGTGATTCCTGTCTCGGTCGGCTGTTCGCCGAGCGCAGCTTCGGGCTGGCCAACGCCGAGCGGGGCCACGCACTCCGGGTCTCGCTGGCGCTCGAGGACGACGAACCCTTCGAGCCGACCGAGGACTGCTGGGTCTGCGAACTGGAGAGCGAACGAGTGGAGTGGTGGGCCGAACAGGCCGCGACGGCTGTCCGTGGCTACGAGTTCAACACGTACCAGGTCGGGACGAAGGTCCCGCCCCTGCTCGAAGAGAACGACGCCTTGCTCCGGGAGGACGTGGGACTGGACGAGGACGCCGGCGAGGCGCTGAAGACCGAGCTCAATCGGGAAGTGGGCAAGCACGTTGGCGACCTGACCGGCGCCGAGGTGGAGTTCGGTCGACCGGACGTCCAGTTCACGCTGGACCTGGCGACCGACGAGGTCGACGTCAACGTCAACTCCGCGTTCGTCTACGGCCGCTACCGCAAGCTCGAACGCGATATCCCACAGACGAAGTGGCCCTGCAACGACTGTAACGGCACCGGCCGCTGGCAGGGCGAGCCCTGTGACGGCTGTGACGGCTCGGGCTTTCGCTACGACGAGAGCGTCGAACAGCTCTCCGCGCCGGTCGTCGTCGAGGCGATGGACGGCGAGGCGGGCACGTTCCACGGCGCGGGCCGCGAGGACGTCGACGCGCTGATGCTCGAATCCGGCCGCCCGTTCGTCATCGAGGTCGACGAGCCCAGAGTGCGCGACATCGACGTCGAACAGCTGGAGAGAGATATCAACGACTTCGCCGACGGCAAGGTCGAGGTCGAGAGCCTCCGGCTGGCGACTCACGAGATGGTCGAACGGGTCAAGGAACTCGACGCCTCGAAGACCTACCGGATGGACGTCGAGTTCGACGAGTCGGTCACCGACGAGGCCCTCCAGAGCGCCCTCGAGGAGCTCGAAGGGGCGACCATCCACCAGGACACACCCCAGCGGGTCTCGCACCGACGAGCGGACCTCACCCGCACCCGGGACGTCTACGCCGCCAGCGGCGAACTGGTCGACGAGAGCCACGCCGACATTCGAATTCACGGCGCGGGCGGGCTCTACGTGAAGGAACTGATTTCGAGTGATGAAGGCCGCACCGAGCCGAGTCTGACGGGGCTGCTGGGCGTCGACAGCGTCGTGACCGCACTCGACGTGGTCGACGTGCAGGGCGAGGACGAGCCCTTCGCTGACGAGGAGTTCTTCCGGGACATCTGAGAGAGCGACCACAACGGCTTTACTCGACGCCGCGAACCGACCAGCCATGCGACTGGGCGTCGACGAGGCCGGCAAAGGGCCCGTGCTGGGGTCGATGTTCGCCGCCGCGGTGCGAGCCGACCCCGACACACTGCCCGACGGCGTGGGCGACTCGAAGGGTATCGCGCCCGCGAAACGCGAGCGACTGGACAGCGAAATCCGAACGGTAGCGGACGCTGTCGCCGTCACGGAGATTCCCGTCGCCCGCATCGACGACCCCGAGACGGACATGAACACGCTGACCGTCGCCGCCCACGCCGAGGCGCTCGCGGGGGTCGCCGACGACGGGCTCGCGGGGCTGGTCGACGCCGGCGACACCGACGCCGACCGCTTCGGCCGCCGGGTCGCCGACCGCGTCGACGCGACGCTTTCCCTCACCGCAGAACACGGGGCCGACGAGACCGACCCGCTGGTCGGCGCGGCCTCCATCCTCGCGAAGGTGGCCCGCGACAGCCACGTCGAGGCCCTCGCCGATATCTACGGCGACGTGGGCTCGGGCTACCCGAGCGACCCCACGACGCGGGAGTTTCTGTCGGAGTACGTCGAGGAGCACGGGGAGCTACCGGAGTGTGCCCGGGCGTCGTGGTCCACCTGCGAGGACGTGCTGGCCGCCGCTCAGCAGTCGTCGCTGGGGGAGTTTTGAACCACCGCTCGTAGACGAAGACACGGACAACACCGGGTGGGACTGAAAGGGGCGACTGGCTACACGAACCCCGACGAAGTCCTCGAAAGAGCGCACCGCGCTCTTTCGGGATGATGAAAATCGCCAGCGGCGATTTTCAGATCATAAGGACCGCAGGGAGCGGGAGCGACTGAGGACCGCAACGAGTCGCGGGAGTGTAGCCAGTCGGGGCTTTCTGGCTGTTAGCGGTGCTGGAGTCGACATAACCGACAGCGAAACCGAAATTTTCGGTCCCTATTCGTCCAGCACGAGGTTCCGGAGGATGTCACCGTAGGCCGGGCGGGTGACCAGCACACCGATGAGGACGCCGACGATGGTGATGATGGCGAAGCCGGAGAGGTCACCCAGCGGGAAGCCCACGAGGGGGACCATCGCGACGATGGTCGTCGCCGCGGCCGCGCCGATGACCCAGAACGCCTTCCGGAAGCGACTCTGGAACACGCGGGCCGTCCCGACCTCCCCTTGCTGGAGAATCTCGTCACCGATGATGATGAGGTCGTCCACCCCCGTCCCGATGACGGCGATGAAGCCAGCGAGATGGGAGAGGTTGAGCGGGTACTGTGCCAGCGCGACGAAGCCAAGCAGGATGTACACCTCCGAGAGCGCGGTGACGATCATCGGCAGGGCGACCTCACGGCGCCGGTAGCGGACGTACACCACGAGACTGACCGCGAGCACCGCGAGCAGCCCAGTGATGAGAGAGTTCGTCCGGAACTGGTCAGCCAGCGCCGGCGACAGGGTGCTCCGACTCCCGTCCTCGAAGTTCAGGTCCGCCGGGAGCTGGCCGGCGTCGAGACTCAGCTGGAGTTCGCGCGCCTCGTCCATGGAGGTGGTGGTCATGACGAACTGCGGGTCGTTGGCGAAGGTCCCATCGGCGAAGGACTGCCCGAGGCCCGGGTCGACGCCGCCGACGAACACCGGCTCGCCGTTGAGTGTCGTTACCAGACACGTGCCGTTGATGGTGTCGACGCTCTCGTGCTCGCTCGCCTCGACAGCGCAGGAGGCCCCGCCGCCGAAGCCGGCGTCGGCCATGTCGTTCTGGAACTGCCGGGCCGCCTGCTGTTCGATGACGACCGGGACCTGGGGCTGGTTGTTCACCGTCTGGGCGGTGCCGATGTCGCTGAAGTCGTCCTGTCCGAGGACCTGCTGACGGGTCCAGTTACCGGAGGTGCCGTTCTGGTAGACGGCGTAGACCCGGACGACACCGCGCTCTTCGAGGATATCGATGAGGTCCTCGGCGTCGCGGCCGGGGGCGGTGACGGCGATGAGATTCTGCCCTCCGGGGACGTTGACCTCACGGACGTTCCCGCCGCTGAGTGCCGACGTGGATACTTTCCGGTCGATGGCGTCGACCATCTCTTTGCGGGTCTCGGACGTCACGCCCGGGCGGACGGTCTCGGGCTGGTAGCCCTCCTCCTCCAACGCGGTCCGGAGCTCGGCCTCGGTGACGTTCCCGTCGAACACCTCGACGGTGCCGCTCTCGTTCGCCGATGGCCTGACCGTCAGGTCGATGGGGTCGACCCCCAGTCGGTTCGACAGGGCCGTCTGCAGCTGGACCGCCTCGGTCTGGTTCCCGACTTCGACCCCCTCGGCAGTCGTGCCGACGACCGGTGCCTCGATACGGGCACCACCGGAGAGGTCGATACCGTACTGGAGGTTGGTGAGCTGTTCGCCACCGGCCGACTCGTTAGCGGCGGTCCCCGGCGGCGCCCCGGGGACAAAGAGTGCGACGGTGCTACCGAGCAGGAGGACGACGAGGACGACGATGCGCCAGTTATCACGGAGGGTACTCATCGAGACACCCCCTCGTACTTGTACCAGCGAAGCAGTGTGACGTTGAGCATGTAGGTGTTCATCAGGTCAGCCGTCAGCCCCAGCACCAGCACGATACCGATAGAGGCCATCAGGTCGATACCGAACAGTGTCGCCGAGATGGCCATCACGGTCATCGCGGCGATGGAGGTAAGGGTCATCGTCACACCGGTCCGCATCGCGCGGTAGGTCGACTCGTAGAACCCGCCCGAGCGACGGAGGACGTGGTTGTTCAGCAGGATGTCCGAGTCCACCGAATACCCGATGAGCATGAGCAAGGCGGCGACGGTCCCCAGAGAGAGCTTGATACCGACGAGATTCATGATGGCGACGGGAATGACGATGTCCGAGAAGGCCGAGATGACGATGGCGATACTTGGCACGAACGTCCGGAAGAGAGCGAAGGCCAGCAGGCTCATCCCGAGGAACGCGATGCCGACGCCCATGAGCGCGAACCGCTGACTCTGCTGGCCGAAGACCGCCGAGGTCGTCCCGCTCTGGAGCACGGTGATACCGTCGGCCTGTTCGGCCGTGTCGGTGAGCGTCGAGAGGTCCCCGGTGTTGTCGAACGTGATTATATACTGGTCCTGTCCGGAGACCTGCTGGACCGAAACGACGGAGTCACCGAAGAGGTCGGTGGCTTGCTGTTCCGAAATCGGCTCGGACGACTGCACCTTGATTTCTGATCCCCCTGTGAAGTCGTTGCCCAGCGTGACCGGTGACCCGGTAAACGCGTAGGTGACCGCGAGCACCCCCAGGGCGACCGCCAGCACCACCAGCGGTACCGCGATGAGCTGACGGTTGGAGTACTGCGTGTAGTCGACTTCCGGGACCTCGAACGCGACCATGGCCGCAGGTGTGGCACGCCCCCGAATAAGCCTTCTTAATCCGCGCTGCCCGACCGGGAACGAACCGGGGCCTCAATCCGGCAGATACCGGACGCTGACGACGCCGTCGGCGGTCCGAATCTCCACGCGGTCGACACCCAGCCGCGCTGCTCGGGCGACCGTCTCCTCGTCGGCCGCGACGTCGTCGGCCGTCGGTGCCGCCTCGCCGTCGGGCACGGTCAGGACGTGTAACTCGCCGGTGCCGGCCCGCTCCTGGGTGGTGAGTTCGCCGACGGGCTGGTCGGCGGCGAGGTCCTTTGCTTGCTGGGTCGGCTCCAGGTCAACGACTGCGACCGGAATCTCGTACTCGGCGGCGAGGTCTGCCACCGCGTAGGTGACCTCCATCGGCGGCTCCGCCTCCAGCGTAGCCTCGATGACGGCGCCGCCTTCGAGGCCGGGGTTCTCCGACAGCGTCAGTACCTGCGCATCGACCACGTCCCGAACTGTGACCGACGACTCGTCGGCATGGGTGACGAGGAAGGTCCCCTCTTTCTGGGTCATGCGACGGGGTAGGTCAGGCCCGTTTTTCGGGGTTTCGACTGGGGAGGATTTCGTACTGCTGAGTTTCCACAGCGTTACGCGTTCTCCCTCAGGTCAGGTACCGTCGCTGCCCACTCAGCGTCCGTTCCGTAAGCGTCGCTGCCGTATTCGATTTCGATTTGGCCGAGACTCACCACGTTCGCGATTCGCGACGCGGCAAACTCGTCCAGTGTAATCGACATCGTGTCAGTCTATGTCAGTGTATGTCTGATCAGTCAAAAGCGTTAGCTCACCGCAGCAACCGATGCACGAGATACATCAGCCCGACAGCGAGTAGCGGCGGAACCAGTCCAGCGAGCTGTGGCAGTTCGTACAGTGCCATCACCACGCGACTAGTCGTCGACTCCTGGAGCGCGGGCGGCACCGAAATAATCAGTCCGACGTACAGCGAAGCGACGAAGCCCAGCGCCGAGAGGGCCAGCCCGCGGTCGTAGGCGATAGAGGAGGCGGTACGGCGGTGGCGACGAGCGACCAGGAGGACGGGCGCGAGCAGCGGCGCGACGACGAGCAGGCCGACAAAGAGGAAGAAGGTCCGTGAGAAGGTGAACGTCCCGCCGCGGGCCCCGGAACTCCCGGCGAGGACGCCGATGAGACCGAACGTGAAGATGAGCGCGATGGCGACCGTCAGCAAGGTAGCGACCACGACGTACCCCTTGAACAGCAGCGACTCGCTAGACCGGATAGCGTAGGGGAACGCGCCGGGCAACCCGTTGTAGCTCCGTTCGCTCTCGGTCGGCTGCGCGTCTGTCATCACCCGATATAGAGCGACGAGCGGGTTAAGCGCCCCGTTGTCTGGCGAGCGATGGGCGGCTGTGCAGTCGTCTCGTGCATCTGCGAATATCTAATTAATTTTGGGTTTTAGGTCAAAATATGAAGTTTTTTCATAAATGATAAAATATAATAATAATCGTTTCAAAGCGAGCGGCTGTACTGCATGAGCAACTCACGTGGTGGGGTTCAGACCGGATGGGGGACAGCGAGTTCAAGTGACGGTCTCTTCACGGTGCTCAGGCAACAGCTTTCGGACCTGGGCGTGTACCTCGAGATAACGCGACCCGGTAACGTCGCGTTCACGGGGGTACTCACAGTTATCGGCGCGTTCGTCGCCGGCGGCATCCTCACGCGACCGCTCGCGGTCTGTGCGGCCGTCGTCGCCGCGACGACGGTCACTGCCGGCGGGAACACGATAAACGACTACTTCGACCGCCACATCGACGCCATCAACCGACCGGACCGACCGATTCCACGCGAGGCGATTTCGGCACGGACGGCGCTGCTGTACAGTCTCGCCCTGTTTGCCACCGGGTTCGTCGCGTCGCTACTGCTCCCGCTGTGGGGGACCGTCATCGTCGTGGGGAACGCGCTCGGTCTCCTCGCGTACACGCAAGTGTTCAAGCCGCTCCCGGGCGTCGGCAACGCCCTCATCGCGGTCGTGATGCCGAGTAACCTGCTCCTGGGGGGTGCGGCCGTTGGCGACGTCGCTGCCACAATGGTCCTGTTCGCACTCGCGGCCGTCGCGACGCTCAGCCGCGAGATAATCAAAGACGTCGAGGACATCGACGGGGACCGACAGGAGGGACTGCGAACGCTCCCCATCGCCATCGGCGAGTCACCGTCGCTGTGGCTCGGGCTGGCGAGTATCGTCGTCGCGGTCGCTGCCAGCGTGCTCCCGTATCTCGAAGGCACCTTCGGAACCGGATACATCGTGGCCGTCCTGCCGGCCAACGTGACAATGCTCGCGGCGGCGAGCTACGCCTTCGTCGACCCCGGGAGCGGACAGCGGTGGCTCAAGGCCGGGATGGTCTTTGCCGCGCTGGCTTTCGTCGTCGGCCGGGGGACACTGCTGCTCTAGACCGGGCACATATGTAACAGGGCTTCGAGGGTTCGCGTATGCATCTCGATATCGGTGCGGCGCTCGGGGACGAAGCGGACCCCGGCGTCGACGAGGACGACCTGGAGGAGCTGGACGAACAGGTGGCCGCGGCCCACGAGACCATCGCTGCGGGGCGGGAAAACGGCGAGTTCGGGTACGCAGCCCTGAACCTGCCCGAGGAGACGGACCCGACGAGAATCCGCGAGGCCGTCGAGCCGGTCGAAGACGCCGCGTACGTCCTGACCGTGGGTATCGGCGGCTCCGCGCTCGGCGCGAAGACGGTGACCGCGGCGCTGGCCGACGAGCCCGATCGGCACGTCATCTTGGACAACGTCGACCCGGAACACATCGAGCGCACGCTCGAGGGTCTCCCGCTCGAAGACACCGCCATCAACGTCGTCTCGAAGTCCGGCACGACGGCGGAGACACTGGCGAACTTCCTCGTGGTGCGGGCGGCCTACGAGGACGCGGGCGTCGACTGGACGGAGCTGACCGTCGTCACGACCGGCGAGTCCGGCCCGCTGGCCGAACTGGTCGAGGAACACGACCTGCCGCGCTTGCCGGTTCCCGACGGTGTCCCGGGCCGCTTCGCCGCGCTGTCGTCGGTGGGACTCGTCCCGCCGGCAATCCTCGGGGTCGACATCGAGGGGCTGCTCGAGGGGGCCAGCGCGGCCGCCGACGGGCTCGGGCCGTCGCTCTTTGACTCGCCTGGCTACGCCTACGGCGCCGTCTGCTACGCACTCGAAGAAGAGGGGGCCGCGGTCAACGCCGTCATGCCCTACGCCGAACGGCTGGAGTACTTCGCCGAGTGGTTCGCCCAGCTGTGGGCCGAGAGCCTCGGCAAGGAGGGGCGGGGCCAGACCCCCGCGAGAGCCCTGGGCGCGACCGACCAGCACTCCCAGCTCCAGCTCTACCGGGCCGGACCAGCAGACAAGATGGTCACCGTCGTCCGTCCACAGGAGCGGGCAGACGTCCAGATTCCCGAGTCCGAGCACGACTCGCTGTCCTACTTCGCCGGCGCGGACCTGGGCCAGCTACTGGACGCGGAGTACGACGCCACAGTCGCCAGCCTCGCCGAGGCCGGTCGACCGGCCGTCGAGATAGAGCTCGACGACCTCGACGCCGAGGGGGTCGGCGAACTGCTGTACGCGATGGAGGCCGCCACCGTGCTCGTCGGCGAACTGGCCGACATCGAGACGTTCACCCAGCCCGCCGTCGAGTGGGGCAAGCGCGCCGCGCGCGGCCTGCTGTCGGGCGAGGAGACCGAAGAGACCAGGACCGTCGCGGAGCGACCCAGCTACCGTATCGACTAGCCCGGGTCAGACAGCGACCGGCACGGCCACAGCCGGCAATCGGTGGGGTCTTGAGCCTCGCTCGCGTACCGCCAGCAACTGCAATGGCACTCTCCCCGCCGTACGTCTCGGTCGCCGACGGCCGCACGATAATGGAGAGCGTCGTCCGGGCGCTGGCCGTCGTCGCCGGAGCCTTTCTCTTTGCCGGCGTCTTCTCGGCTCTCGGCGCGGCGCTGCTGGGCATCAACGTCGAGAACGGCCTCGATGCGAGTTCGACGCCAGCGGCGCTGTACGCGGCGGTCAACGCGATCTCCTTCGTCGGATTTGTACTCGCGGGCGTCGCCTACCTGCAGGTCAGAGACGACCAGTCACTGGTCTATCTGCGCCGGCCCCGCCCCTCGGATCTGGGCTGGGCAGTGGTCGGGGTAGTCGGCATCCTGCTGGGTTCGCTGGTGATGGGCGTCGTCGTGCAGGTGCTCTCGAACCTCGCCGAGACGCTGTTTGGCGTCGCCGTCGAGACCGGCCAGAACAACATCATCACGGAGGGCCGGGAGAACCCCGTGCTCTTCCTGTACATGGTTCCCGTCGCGCTCTTTTTCGTCGGACCGGCCGAGGAACTCGTCTTCCGAGGCGTCGTCCAGGGACTGTTCCGGCGCGCGTTCGGCGTGGTTCCGGGGGTGGTGTTGGCGAGTTTGCTGTTCGGGATGGGGCACTATCTCGCCATCAGCTCCGGCAGCGCCTGGACGTACATCCTCACCGCCAGCGCGCTCGGGCTGGTCCTCGGTGCGCTGTACGAGTACACCGAGAGCATCCTCGTTCCCGCCCTGGCACACGGGAGCTGGAACGCCGGGCTGTTCGTGCTGAACTACTACATCGCGACCACCTCGCTGACGATGCCGAGCTGACAGCGCGGCTGCCACTACCCAGAGGCGCTGGGGAGCCGTGTGACGGTTGTCTGACGGGTGTTTAAGCTGAACGCGGTTCATCATTATGCTATGTCAACCCGGTACACGGTCGTGTGCGAGGACGACCAGGCCCGGGCTATCCAGGTGTTGGCCCGTCGCTACGGCATCACCGAAGAGGAAGTACTCAAGCAGCTCATCGAGCTCGGCCTCGAAGACGTCGAAGAACGGACAGTCTAGGCCGGGTTCTTACGGGACAGCGAACTGCCACACACTGGACAGCGGTCGTGGTTCTCGTCGAACTCGCGACCACAGCCGGCACACTGGAATCGCCACTCCCGCTGCTCGGTGATGCCCTCCCGGGCGATGACCTCGACGCGGACGTCCAGTTTCTCCGCGACGTTCTGCATCGCGTAGTCGTCGGTGACCAGCGGGCTGTCGAGTTCGAAGGCGGCGGCGACGAGGCGGATGTCGGTCTCCGATAGCTCCTCGAGGTCGCCCGTCTCGCGGGCGGCCCGCTCGATGCGCTCGACGGTGTTGTCCTCCGGGATATGCAGGTGCATCCCCGAGCCCTCCAGCGCGTCGAATCGGTAGGCGGCCTCGCCCTCCAGTTCCTCCTGGACGAGCGGAATGGTCGCTATCCGCTCGTCGGTGTGGTACTCGTTGATGAACGCTGACGAGTCGAGAACGTACATTTAGCGCTGGACGATCATGTGGTCCTTGACTGCCTTGACTCGCTCCACGGGGACGAGCAGGCGGCCCTGGTCGCTGTACTCGAAGTCGGTGTTCCGGAGCGATTCTGCGGGGTCGATGACGAGGTGGTTGAGCGACCCCGACGAGAGGTCCATCGTGATGTTGTAGAGGCTACCCATCTCCGCGCCGTCGCTACCCATGACGTCTTTCCCCGAGAGGTTCTCGGCGAGTATTTCGGCCATACCCCCCTTTCTGAGCGAGATTACATAAACGCCACGGGGCGTCTGACGCAGTGTTGTAGCGAGGTACCGGTATGCGCCGACCCCGGGTCGGCCCAATCCGGAACTAATCTACAACACTGGGTTACAGACGGACAGTACACCTATTACGCCAGGGTTCAGAGGGGACGTCATGGAAGAAAGCCGACGGCGGTTCGTGGCGGCCCTCTCAGCGGGTATCACCGGCGCCATCGCCGGCTGTGGCGGGAGCGAGAGTTCGACCCCGACCGCAGAGTCGACCGGAACCCAGGCACAGACATCCACCGCGACATCGACAGCCACGCCCGAAGCGGCCCAGGTTGTCGCCGTCGCGACCGACGGGTTCAGCTTCTCGCCCGCAAGCTTCGAAATCGCGGCCGGCGAGACCGTCCGGTGGGAGTGGGCGGCCGGCGGCCACAACGTCAAACCCGACACCACCCCCGAGGGGAGCGACTGGAGTGGGACGGCGGGCAGCGACCTGTACAGCTCCGGACACACCTACAGCTACACCTTCGAGGTAGCGGGCGAGTATAGCTACTACTGCCAGCCTCACCGGGGGTCCGGGATGACGGGTTCGTTCATCGTCACGGAACAGTAGGGCGCTGGGCGGCCAGACACGCCGGGCGCGCCCCATGACGACGAACTTAACTACTGTGGCCGACACCTTCCAGTAACTTCTGAGGCCATCTATGTCTGACCAGGACGCCACCACAGAGACGGAGCACACCCTACGGACACCCATCGTCGCCGTACTTGGCCACGTCGACCACGGGAAGACCAGCCTGCTGGACCGAATCCGCGGCTCGGCGGTGACGGCCGGCGAATCCGGCGCCATCACCCAGCACATCGGGGCCACGGCGGTCCCGCTCGACGTCATCTCGGACATCGCCGGGGAACTGGTCGACCCCACGGACTTCGACCTGCCCGGCCTGTTGTTCATCGACACGCCCGGCCACCACTCATTTTCGACGCTGCGCTCGCGGGGCGGGGCGCTGGCTGACATCGCCATCCTCGTCGTCGACGTCAACGACGGGTTCCAGCCCCAGACGCTGGAGGCCATCGACATCCTCAAACGGACCCAGACCCCCTTCATCGTCGCCGCGAACAAGATAGACACCGTGCCGGGCTGGAACCCCAACGAGAACCAGCCCGTCCAGCAGACGATGGACGCCCAGTCCGAGCGAGTCACCTCGGACTTAAACGAGAAGCTCTACGAACTCATCGGCGAGCTCTCCGACAACGGCTTCTCGGCGGATATGTACTGGCGGGTCCAGAACTTCCAGGCCAACATCGGCGTGGTCCCCGTCTCCGCCGAGACCGGCGAGGGCATCCCGGACCTGCTGACGGTGATGATGGGCCTCTCCCAGCGCTACATGAAAGAGGAGATGGAGATAGACGCCAGCGGCCCCGGCGTCGGCACCGTCCTCGAAGTGAAAGACACCCAGGGCTTCGGGACTACCTTAGACGCTATCATCTACGACGGGACGATTCACAAGGACGACACCATCGTCGTGGGCGGCCTGCAGGGCCCCATCGTCACCGACGTGCGCGCGCTCTTGCGCCCGCGGCCGCTCGAAGAGATACGCACCGAACAGCAGTTCGAGCAGGTCGACGCCGTGGCCGCCGCCGACGGGGTGAAAATCGCCGCCCCGGACTTAGACGACGCCATCGCCGGCGCGCCGATTCGGGTCCTCCGGGACCGCGACCGCGCCGAGGTCATCGCCGAGGTGGAGGAGGAGTTATCCGAGATAGAGGTCACGACACAGGAGGAGGGCGTCGTGGTCAAGGCCGACACGCTGGGCTCGCTCGAGGCGATTTCGAGCACGCTCGAAGAGGAGGAGATTCCCATCATGCGCGCCGAGGTCGGCGCCGTCGCTCCCCGCGACGTCCGCGTCGCCGAGACGGCCAACGAACCGACCCATCGCGCCATCCTCGCGTTCTCAGTCGACGTGCTCGAGGACGCCCGCCACCTGGCCGAGCAAGAGGACGTGACGCTGTTCGAGGACGACGTCATCTACCAGCTCGTAGAGGGGTACGACGACCACGTCACCGAGATCCAGGAGTCCCAGCAGGAACAGATTCTCGAGAACATCACCCGCCCGGCGAAGTTCCGTGTGCTACCGGACCACACCTTCCGGCAGAACGACCCCGCCGTCGTCGGCATCGAGGTGCTCTCGGGCGAACTCCGCCGGAACGTAAACGTCGTCAAGTGGGACGGGTCGGAGCCGACGCGGGTCGGCCGCCTGAAATCGCTGCAGGACGCCGGCGAGGACGTCGATTCGGCCCGAACCGGCGAACAGCTCGCGGCCTCCATCGACGGGCCGACCGTCGGCCGCCAGATAGAGGAAGGCGACGATCTCTGGGTCGAAATCCCCGAGAAACACGCCAAGATACTCGAACAGGAGCTCAAAGAGGAGATATCGGTCGACGAGCGCGAGGCGCTGTCGATGTACCTGGAGAACCACCGGAATCGGGACCCCTTCTGGGGGAAGTAGGGCGGTTTCGCCCGACGGGCGAAACCGCCAGGCGAACCGGCGAACGGAGTGAGCCGGAGAGCAATAGCGAGATATCGACCGGAGGGAGATGCCTCCGGAACGCACAGCGGGGAGCGGAGCGAGGGGCGTGCGTAGCACGGCCCTCGATGCGGAACGGGGAACGCAGTGACCCGTGGAGCGAAGCGACCCGCGAGCAGCGAGGCCGACCGGAGGGAGGCCTCGAAAGCGACGCGGTGAGCGATAGCGAACCGCAGAGCAGTAGCGAGATATCGACCGCAGGGAGACTCCGTCAGAAGGCGGCGCGACTCGACAGCGAACCCCCGAGCACTTGCGGCATACTTTTTTTCGCCCCGATTGAACAGACGCGCATGCTCTCCCGCGAGAACCAGATTTTGCTGGGCTGTGGCGCCCTCGCAGTACTACTGAGCTACACCGCCGCCTGGCTGGACCTCCCCGGACCGCTCGTGCTGGCGCTACTGCTGGGCGTCGGGGTCGTCCTGCCGTTTTTCGTCAACGAACGCCCCGACGTGGGGGCGTACCTCTCGGGCGACGAGACGGCCGCCGAGCGAGAGTAATAATATTTAATTAGTAGGCGTGTCTTCGCACAGACACGATGACCGACGGGCTCTCGACGGCCGACCTCGTCCTCGCGACCATCGCGATAGCATTGGCGCTTTCGGCCTTTGGGGCCGTCGCGACCTCGGTAAGCGTCGCCGTCGCCATGGCCGCGGGCTCGATACCCGCGACCGGCTCTATCGGCTACGCGCTGTTCTACAACCCGCCGACCGACGGCTGAACGTCCCGTCGAAAACATCGCGTGTCGCTTCGAGGTCACCGCGTTTCGCCGACCTCGCTATGCTCTGCGGTTCGCTTACGAGGCACGTAGCGCCTCGCTCTCCCCGCTGCGCTTTATCGAGGAACCTCGCTACGCTCCATTCCTCGCTTTTGCTCCGCGGCTCGCTTCGCTCACCGCGTCGCTTTCGAGGTAGTTCGCGGAGCGAACTACCTCGCCTACTGAGCCGTCGGCGAACTGTCCTCGCCCATGACCTGCTTGACCTGCAGGGCCGCCGAGGCGGCGATACCCTGTGCGAGGTCGTCCCGCTCGTCGGCGGAGATGGTCGCCGACTCCGGGTCTTCGGGCCGGTAGTCGGCACTGACCACAGAGCCGACTGGCGGCTGGACCGCGATCGTCGCTCGCGGCCCCGACTCGCTGTCACTGACTTCCGACCCCACCACGAACTCCCCGGGGAGCAGCTCACGCGTTCGAGCCGCGACGCTCGCGAGGTCCCGGCGCAGCGTCTGACGCTGCTCGCGCGTGAGCGTCACTTTCTCCGTCTCGCCACCGAGCGGCGAATTACCGTACATGAAGGTTCTGCCGTGGGTAGGTAGCTGACTGATAAAAACCCAGTGGCTTTGCGAGAATGTTGCCGTCGAACCGCATCTGTCAGGTGAAAGCTCAGCTTATACGACCGGATGACTCTCGCCGTAGGTGGCGATGACCACCGCACTCGCGTGGTGGGCCTCGGGCGCGACTGATTCGACGTGGACGTCTTCCTCTACGAACGTCCAGTCACGGAGCTCCCGCCCGGCCACCAGCCCCTCGCGAATCTCCGCCCGCACCGCGTCGGGGTCGGTCCCGTCGACCTCGTAGAAGATACCGGGACCGTCCTCGCTGCGCGCCCAGCCGATGCCCGCGGCGGCCCGCTCGCCCGGCGCGGCCGTCGCGGCCGACTGGACCACCTCAAGGGCCTCGCCCGGCGGGCCCAGGTCTGGGGCCGTCCCCGCGAGTTCGATGGCCGGACCGGCAGGGATGACCGACGAGAGCGTCACCAGGTTGTAGTTGTGGACGCCGGCCTCGGCCAGCGCCGCGTCGTAGGACGACAGCGCGGTCGGGCCGGTGGCGGTCCCCCACACGACCCGGATGGTGCTCATGTCTGTGCGTGGCGGACCTGGCCGCTAAGTGGTTTCGTTTCGCCCGCGGTGAGGGGGCGCCGAGCGGTCGCCAGTCCGATTGACGGTGTTTAGTTACGCGAGTACGAGTATGAACAGCCAGAAAGCCCCGGCTGTCATCGGAAGCGAAGCTTCCGATTACCCGCGAGAGCTATGCTCTCGCCCTGGCTGAACTCGGGGGTGGTTCGAAAGACGGCGGAGCCGTCTTTCGTCATCACGAGAGAGCTTCGCTCTCTCGAACGACCTCGCTGCGGTCCTTGTGATCTGAAAATCGCGAAGCGATTTTCATCATCCCGCGAGAGCTCCGCTCTCGCGAGGACGTCGTCCGCCTTCGTTCAGCCAGCCGCCGGGAGATCAAAGGTCTCCCGAGCTCGCGGGCGGCTGTGCCGCCCGCGAACGCCCCTTTCAGTCCCACCCGTAGCAGGTTGGCCAGCCGGCATGGGTGGGGCTTTCTGGCTCTCAGTATCAGTCACTGCTAAAGTAAACACTGCCGCACGCCGGAAGTGGAACGCTTACCCCGCTGGCCCACAGACTGACCGATATGAAGCCGGTGCGGCTGATGTCGTTCAACGTTCGGTACGATACTGCCACGGACGGCGTACACAACTGGGCCCATCGGCGGCGTCTGGTGGCCGATACCATCCGGTACCACGACCCCGACGTGGTGGGCGTCCAGGAGGCGATGACCCACCAGCTCCGGGAGCTAGAGACGCTGCTGTCGGGCTACGAGTGGGTCGGCGACGTACGCGATACTGACGCACCGAGCGGCGAGCACACCGCCGTCGGCTACCGGCGCGAGCGCTTCAGCGGTCTGGCGACGGACACCTTCTGGCTCTCGGAGACCCCCGAGACGGCCAACTCCGTCGGCTGGGACGCCAGGCATCCACGGGTCGCGACCTGGGTGCGCCTGCGCGAGCGGGGCGCGGACCGCCCGCTGGTCCTGTTGAACACCCATCTGGACCACGCTGGCGGGCGCGCCCGGCGGGAGGGTATCGAGCTGGCGCTGTCGCGACTCGCCGACCTCGTCGACGACGCGGCGGTCGTCCTCTGTGGGGACTTCAACTGCGTCGTCGGCGGGCCGGCCCACGCCGCTGCCAGCGAGTACTCGCTCCCCGGTGGCCGACAGCTGCGCGACAGTCGGCGGCTGGCGCCGACCTGCCACGGTCCGACGACGACCCGGACCGACTTCGAGGACCTGTTGCCGGAGATGGGTATCGACCACGTCTTCGTCAGCGACGACGCGTCGGTCACCGGCTGGGCGGCCGTCACCGACCGCGACGACGCCCACTACGCCTCGGACCACCTGCCGGTCGTCGTCGATTGTGTGTTCTGAGCGGACGCAGGGACGCTTTTGCCCGCTGGGTGCCTAGCGTGAGGTATGATACTCGTTTCCGGCGCTGCGGGGGAGGCCGGGCTGACCGGCACGCTGTACGAACCCGGCGAATCGCGCCCGTCGTTTCGCGGGGCACCCGAGGAGGGGTCACCCTACGTCTGGGTGTGTGACGCCTTCTACGAGGTCGAGAGCGGCGGACAGCCCCAGACCGTCGGGGACCGCGAGCTCCGGGTCGCCTTCGAGTCGCCGGCGCCCCGTGGGTTCCCGGACCAGGCGGCGGCCCTGCGGGCTGGGAAAGAGCACATCCGAACCCAGTTCGCCCGGCTGGGCGTCCCCAAGAGCGAGGTCGATATCACGGTCCGCCGGCGGGTCGACGCATAGACATCCCCGGTCTCACGGCGTTACCAGTCGGTTAGCTGGATGTTTTACCTCCGCCTACCCTACTCGGCGCCAACCGATGCGATATATGGAGGTCACGATGTACCCGGACTGGGAGACCTTCCCGTCGCTGAAAAAGCGGCTCTTTCGGGACCCCGATATCCGGCGGCGGAAGCTCCACGCGCTCAAGCTCCTCGACGACGGCACTGTCGCAGTGCTCGCGGAGGTCGACGGCGACCTCGACCGGTACCGGGAGATTCTACGCGAGGCCCCGGAGGTCCGGCGGTTCGCCGTTTCGGGTGACGAATCGGGCTACTGTTACTCCCAGATAGAGCCGACACCGACCAGCAAAGCGTTGCTCCAGCGCCGGGACGAGGAGGAGTTCATCGTCGAGATGCCGATGACGTTCACCGAGGACGGCGGGCTACAGATGACCATCGTCGGGTCGGAGAGCGACCTCGCGGCCGTCCCGGACCTGTTCGACGAAATCGACGTCGAACTCGACTCGACCGGGCCGTACTACCCCGGCGCCGGTGACGCCTTCTCTGGGCTCACCGACCGCCAGAAGGAGGCACTGACCACTGCGGTGCGACGCGGCTACTACGAGACGCCCCGCGAGGCGACACTCGACGACCTGGGGGAAGCGCTCGGTGTCGACCCCGGAACGGTCGGCAGACACCTCCGGGCCGTGGAGTCGACGGTGTTTGCCGAGTTCGTGCCGTAGCCCTGCAACGGCGGCGGTATAAACCCTGCCCAGATGTGGCACAGAATCCCGATTACGTGTCGGGCTGATGGTCACGTATGGTTCAAAACGCGCTCCAGTTCGATACAGACCTCGCGGATGGCCGGCTGCCTGTCGTGTTGCGTGGCCTCGTGGTCCTGATTCTGACGGGTCCGGCGATCGGGAAGTTCGTTCTCTACGCCGACCGGGTAGGCCGCTTTACCCAGTACGGGATTCCAGCGCCCGAAATCATGGTGGTGGTGGTGGGTGTTCTCCAGCTTTTCACCGTCGGTACTGTTGCCACCGGTGTTCTGGCGCGAGTTGGCGCGCTGGTGACGGTCCCGGTGATGGTGACGGCCATGGTGGTTGCGAGTGCTAACGTCGCCAACGCGCTCGTCCTGGTCAGCTGTATCGGTATCGTCCTCATCGGGACGGGGGATGAGTACATCTGGGACCCGCTCGGAGTCGGCGAGGCCGTTACGAGGTAGGGCGAACCCCTTCGACAGACCGTCTCAGAACTTCTCCTCGATGGCGCCCCACCGGAGGTCGTTGTAGGAGGCGTCGCGGTCCATCTCGAACTCCCGCTCGATGCGCCGGGTGAGTTCCTCGCTGCCCTGTCGGTCGATACTGGCGAGTTCGTCCGCCTTCGCGACGGCCAGTGGCGGCCCCTGTTCGGCGGCCACGTCGTGCAGGAGCTGGCGGGTGAGCCGCTCCCGTCGCTCCGGGTCCTTCGTGAACGCGTAGGGTGCTTCCACTCGAAAGACGAGGTCCGTTCGCGGGTCGTAGACGACGAAGAAGGTCACCTCGTAGGCCTCGGGCTCGAGTTCGCGGTCGATATCCAGGGCGTCGCCGTCGGCGGCCATCATCCCGTCGGTGCCGGCCCGCGAGCGGAACCAGTTGGTACAGGTCAGCGTGTCCGTCTGCCGGTCGCCGTCGTCGTCGCGGCGTTCGAGGATGTGCCGGAAGAAGGCGCTGTCGCTGGTCCAGGGCGCCGCGGTCTTCTTTCGGATGGTCCGGGTCAGGGGCTTGCGCGAGGAGCTCTTGACGAACCCCACGAGGGGGACGTCCTTCGTGACGAACCGCTCGACGAGTTCGACGTAGTTGCCGACCACGCTCTTTGGGCGGTCATCCTCGGCCAGCAACTCGGCGAGTTCGGTGTCCCGGTCGGCCCACCGGAGCAGGCCGGTGGGATAGATAGGACCGTCGAGCACCAGGAGGTCATCGACAGCGTCGGCGTTCATGAGTGCGTGGTCGCTCTCGGCGAGATACAGCGCCAGCGCGTGGACGACCCGCTGTTCGAAGCGGTCGACCTGGGGGGCATCGAGCACCCGTCGGCGGGCGTAGCCGCGGTCGTCGGCCCGCCACTCGTCGTCGAAGGCGAGCGTCGCGTCGTTCGAGTGGACCGCCATGATGATAGTCCGACCCCGGTGGAGGTCCACGTCGGACGGCGTCGCGCTCATCGCGGCCTGTGCCACGTCCAGCACCAGCCCGTTCTTGAACGTCGTGGGGTTGATAGTGCCCGAGTCCAGCCCGTGCTGGGTCGGGAACGGTGGGTCCTCCAGAGCGATGTCCGCGACCGGGACCTTCCGACGGCGCTGCTCGCCCAGCGGGACGAGTATCTCGCGGCCGTCGGTGTCGTACAGCGGGTCCAGAAACGACTCCCACACGTCCTCGGCGGCGGCCCCCTGGTCACTCGTCTCGACGGTCGCCCCGACCTGGCCGGCCAGCTGGGCGATGCCGTCGACGTGTACCGGGTCCAGCGTCATGTGCGTGGGTTCGCCGGTGACGGCATAACTCTGGTGGGCTGTAGGGGCAACAATTAGGGGCGTCCTGTCGCTACGCTAGCCCTGTGTTATGCCACCCAAGCCCGCGTCGCGCCGCCGGAGGGGACTGACGTGGTCCTCTTCGACGTGCTGTACGTCGTCGTCGCCGTCGTCGCGCTGTGGTTCGGCGCCGACCAGTTCGTCACCGGTGCTTCGCGGGTCGCCCGCCGGCTCGGCGTGCCGGGGCTCGTCATCGGCCTCACCGTCGTCGCCTTCGGCACCTCAGCCCCCGAGTTCGCGGTGACGATAGACGCCGCGCTGGCCGGCCAGTCGGACATCTCCGTGGCCAACGTCGTCGGCTCGAACATCCTGAACCTCGGGTTCATCCTCGGCGGCGTCGCGCTGGTTCGAGCCATGGCGGTCTCCCGAACCCTCGTGCGCCGCGACGGCCTCCTGTTGGTCGCGTCGACTGTGCTCTTGCTTGTCGTCGCCCTCGACGGTCGCCTTTCCGCGGTCGAGGGGGGACTGCTTTTCGCGTCGCTACTCGCGTATCTGGTCGCGCTCGCACGGGCGGGAAGTGACGGCGCGGCGACCGCCACCGACCAGTTCCACGCGCCCGACGTCGGTCGGCTGCTCGTCGGCCTCGCGCTCGTGGTCGGCGGGGGCCACCTGCTGGTCGTCTCGGCCGTCGACATCGCCCGGGTCGCCGGGGTCTCCGAGTGGGTCATCGGGCTCACTATCGTCGCTGCGGGCACATCGCTGCCGGAGTTCGTCACCTCTCTCGCCGCCGCCAGAGCCGGCCGGACGGGTATCTCCGCGGGGAATCTGGTCGGCAGCTGCATCTTCAACGCGCTCGGCGTGCTCGGGCTGGCCGCGCTCGTGAACCCGCTGACCGTCTCGCCGGTCGGCGTCGAGGGGACCGCGTGGCTGCTTGGAACCACCGTGCTGGTCGTGGTGCTGTTCTACACCGAAGAAACGCTGTCCAGAATCGAGGGTGGATTGCTCGTCGCGCTCAACGCCGCGAACTGGCTCCTGAACCTGCTCTGATTATTCCTTGCCCGACTCCTCGCGCAGCAGCCGTTCGATGGCCTCTGCAATCTCCTCGTAGGAGCCCATCGAGAGCCCGTCGGTGGTGATGAGCACGCCCTGCCGTTCCGTGGTCGCCCGGAGCAGATAGCCGTTCTCGAAGGCCCGCACGGTAAATCGGTACTCGCCCAGCTCGGACTCCTGGTAGGCGTTCTTGGTCTGTTTGTACCCCTGCCACTCGTGGCCGACGAAGTCGTTGAGGTCCGCGTCCTGTTCGAGGTCGTCCCGCAGATAGAGCTGCTCGAAGTTCGCCCGTGTGAAGTACGTCACCGACCGCAGTGAGTCGCCTGTCGCTGTCCGCGCCGTCGTGACGATAGCGTCGGCCAGGTCCTCCGAGAGGATGTTTCGCGTCATGCCAGTAGGGTGACGGTCCACCCTCTTAACCTCCGGGTTCCCGGCTATCGAACGTGATAGTCTGTGAGACGCCACTCCGTGGAGCTACACGCCGGCGGGTGTCGACAGTGATCGCACACGCCCATTCAGGGCGGTCAGCCCGAGGCCGAGCAGTGCGAGGCCACAGCCAAGCGCCGCGAGTACGGCGACCAGTTCGGGGTCACCCAGGGCCGTCGCCGTCATCGTTAGCGAGCCGAGGAGGACGGTGACAGTCAGTAGCAGTGCGATGGTTTCGTGGGACCAGTTCAGCAGGCGGTCGTCGGCGGGTCGTAGTGCAGTCATGGTCTGTGCGGCGTGCTGTAAAGCACGCTTTACAGTAAAGTAAACTTTACACACCTACATAAATCTTGTCCACAGTCCCAGGACACGGTACCGTTGCCCGGACTCCCACCACGGAACGCGACCCTCTCAGTCGCTGAGAGACATCGTTCTCAGCACCTTCCGCTCGAACTCCTCGCGCGAGAGCGTGCCGTCCTCGAACTGGTCCAGCCACTCCCTGCAGATATGCCACGTGGCAACCGGCTGGCTTCCGTCGGTGACCGTCGCTTCCAGCCGCTGGGTCCCGATATCTTCGGCATCGGCCGACGCGTACCGTCGTGCGATTTCCCGTATCTCGTCGCCGATGGCTTTGTTGCTCGTCCTCGTGGTCGCGTAGGTGAGTGTGGCCTCGCTCTCGCCATGCTGGGCGTCGATTACGTCGATATCCGGCCCGCCGGGCTCATCGTTCGAGGCCGACAGCCCACTGTCGGTGGGCCGCGCGGTCGTCTCGGGTTCCGCCTCTGTCCGCTCAGTCCCGCTGTCGGTACTGACACGCCGCCGAGCCGTCACCACCCCGACGCCGACACCGAGCACCAATAGCGCCCCGATCCCCACCCCGATGGCGGTGTTCCCACCGTTCGACACCGCCCCATCGGTCTCCGTCTCGGATTCGGGCTCCCCGCCCACCGCTGACCCGCCGGCCGTCTCGGTCACGGGTTCGCGTTCCGTAGTCGGTTCTTCCGTGGCGGTCGCCTCGCCTCCCGCGCTGGCGGTGTCGTCGTCCGACCCGCCGGTGGAGCTGTCGTCGTCCGACCCGCCGGTGGAGCTGTCGTCGTCCGACCCGCCGGTGGAACTGCCGTCGTCCGACCCGCCGGTGGAGCTGTCGTCGGCCGACCCGCCGGTGGAACTGCCGTCGTCCGACCCGCCGGTGGAACTGCCGTCGTCCGACCCGCCGGTGGAACTGTCGTCGTCCGACCCGCCGGTGGAACTGCCGTCGTCCGACCCGCCGGTGGAACTGTCGTCGTCCGACCCGCCGGTGGAACTGTCGTCGTCCGACCCGCCGGTGGAGCTGTCGTCGTCCGACCCGCCACCTTCGGAGCTATCCTGCTCTACGGTCACGTTTTTGACCGTGACAACTTCCTTGCCGCCGCGATCGATAGTTCTCGACACGAACGAGACATTCCCAGCGTCCGTGTCGGCCGGCACCGAGAAGGTCAGCGACGGCTCTTTCGTGGCCCCCGGCTCGACCGACCTGTAGACCCATCTGCTCTCGGACTGCCGCCAGCTCCCGTCATCGGTCCGGTCGACGATCTCCCACGTTTCGGGTACCGAGGCGTTTAGCACGTAGCTCGTCTCGTTCTCTCTGGTGTTGGTCAGACTGAACGTGTACGTCACCGTGTCGCCGGGTGCAACCTGGTCCGGGCCGGTTATCGAGGTGTTCGCGGGTTCCGCTAGCGCCGGCGTCGCGAGTACCGCGACGGCTACCACGACAGCGACACCGAGCAAGGTGCGGTTCATTCGCTCCCCCCGTCCTGCCAGCTCCCGACGGGGTCCAGTTGCGTCTGGTCGTCGATAGTCTCGCCGTCGGTTCCCGGCACTGTCTCGCCGTCCTGCCAGTAGTCCAGCGCGGACAGAATCGCCGTGTCGTCCATCTCGCCCGACGCCAGCAGTGCTCGGCGTGAGTGGCTGTGTTTGGCGGCATCGTCGTCGGTACTCCCAACTCCGTCCTGATTTGGCGTGGTATTGTCTTCCATAGTTTTGCATCGCCACTGGCTTTTAGCGAACGGTGTTGTGGCAACTCCCTGCGACGTTCACTGTACGACGCTTGCTACTGACTCTCCAGCGGGTACGCTGGTACAAGCGGGGGACACGTCTTTAATTCACACCTTGATTAACTAATTTTTCATTCAGAAGTAGAACTATACTCCGTTCCGGTGGCGTCAAGACAGCCTTGCGACGGCACGCTGTGGGCTGTACCGCAAACCCCTCGAACCGACAGCGCGCTCCGTCTCCAGGCACAAATTGAACGCCGCTGCTCTGGTGACTGTACCAAACTGGACTGAGTTGCTCCCAGGGGTGGCGAATATTTCGACGAACGTGTCCTGCTACGTCTCTGAGCTCTCTCGTGTCGGTAACTCGCACAGACCGTTCCTCTGGGGAGACACCGTCCGCCGCGGCCGAGACACCGAACTTCGACCGGTTTCGCGAAGCCGGTGCGGATTCGACGCTTTCGACACACGGCCGCCGGGTCGGGTTGCCCGAGGGCCAGATGGGCTACAGCGAAGTCGGCCACCTCAACATCGGTTCCGGGCGCGTCGTCAAGCAGGACTCCGCCGATGTATCCGACGCTGTGGCCCGGTCACGTGGCAACAACCTGCCGGACGAGGACGACCAGGACCCGCCCATCTTCCAGAACGAACACATCCTGTCGGCGTTCGACTACGCCGAGACGAACGACGGCAAAGTCCACTTCACGGGCCGCGGCGTGCTGTAACGCACGCCTTAGGGTAAAGCACACCTCACATACCCACTTGATTCTTGCCGACAGTCTCGCAGGCTACCGAGCTCGCTTTGGCAATTTACGGGTCTGTCCGACGACCACGGCCAGAGAAACACGCGACGCCGTGGGGCTCAGCTACTGAAGCTGAGTGTCGCCACGGCCCGCCGTTCGAACGCCTCAGCGGACAGCTCCCCGTCTTTGAACTGCTCCATCCACTCGCTACGAATCTCCCACGTCGCCACCGTCAGGTCCCCGTCGACGATTGTCGCCTCCAGGCGCTGCGTTCGGACATCGTCGTTGTCGGCCGAGGCGTAGCCGCGTGCGACCTCCCTGACTTCGTCACCGAGCTCTTTGTTGCCTATCTTCTCCGTCGAATAGGTGAGAGTGCACTTGTCGGGGGCCGCGTGGAAGCTGTGTACTTCGATGTCTGCCTCGCCGTAGCCGTCGCCGGTGTCGGGACTCCCGGTCGTTCCGGACTCAGTCTGTGAACCACCGCTGACGATCTCGGCAATCGACCCCTCGATAATCGGCTCTTCGGTCACGTTCCGTCGGACGGTTATCATCCCGACGCCGACGGCGAGTAGTAACAGTGCGCTGAGACCGACCCCGACGGCGGTGTTCGAATCGTTCTCGGTGTCCGACGCTCCCGATCCGTCGTCGGTCTCGGTGTCCGCGTCGTCTGTTGCGGGCTCGTCGGGTTCGGACGCCGGTCCGCCAGCCGTCTCGGTCGGTTCACTCGCGGTCGTTTCGTCCGACTCCTCCGCTGTCGTGTTCGACTCGGCGTCAGTAGTGTTCGACTCGGCGTCGGTGCTACTGTTTTCCGGCGCACTGCTCGTATTGCCGTCCTCGCCGGAGGGGGTATCAGTCTCGCCGCTGTCGCTGGTGTCGTCGTCGCCGGTGTCGTCGCTACTGCTGTCGCCACTATCGCCACCGCCGCTGTAGTCGTCGCCACCGTCGCTACCATCGCCACCGTCGCTACCATCGCCACCGTCGTCACCATCGCTGCCGTCGCCACCGTCACTACCGTCGTCACCATCGCCACCGTCACTACCGTCGTCACCATCGCCACCGTCACTACCGTCGTCACCATCGCCACCGTCGTCACCATCGCTGCCGTCGCCACCGTCACTACCGTCGTCACCATCGCTGCCGTCGCCACCGTCACTACCGTCGTCACCATCGCCACCGTCACTACCGTCGTCACCATCGCCACCGTCACTACCGTCGTCACCATCGCCACCGTCACTACCGTCGTCACCATCGCTGCCGTCGTCGCTCCCGCTGTCACCGCTATCGCCACCGTCGGTCTCGACGGTCACCGTCTCGGTTGCGCTGTCCCGTACGCCCTTTTTATCCGAGGCAGTGGACGTTATTTCGACAGTCCCGTTCGCCGCGTTCTCCGGCACTGAGACCGTGAGTGTGGGTTCTCGGGTTTCCCCAGGCTCGGTCGACAGGAAGAGCCACTCGGTGTCCGAGTCCTGCCAGTACCCACCGTTGTCGGTCCGGTCGACTATCTCCCAGCCGTCGGGCAGGGTCGCGTTCAGCGTGTAGGCGCTATCGTTTTCGCCGGTGTTGGTCAGCGTGAACGTGTACGTGACGTTCTCACCGGGCTGGGCCTGTGAGGGTCCGTCTACCGACGTCGTCGCCGGGTCGGCTATCGCCGGTGCCGCAAGCACCGCGAGGAGAGCGACGACGGCGACACCGAGCAGGGTGCGGTTCACTTGTCTCCCCCGCCCTGCCAGCTCTCGACGAGATCCAGTATCTTCTGGTCATCGATTATCTCGCCGCCGATGCCGGGGACCGGCTCCTCGTCCTGCCAGTACTCGACTGCGTCGAGTATCTCGTCGTCGTCCATCTCCCCGTCGTCGTCCTCGTCGAAGGCCTCGGAGATCGATTCGGGTTCGTCCGATTCACCGAGCGTCGACGGGTCGACTTCCTCGCCGTCGATCGTGATTTTGACCGGGATGTCTTTGTCCAGCGACCAGCTGGTAACTTCACCCCCGTAATGATAGTTGTCCTGAGCGCCGCCGATCTCTGCCGACACAGTGCTCTCATCGATGGTATCCACTACGCTAGCGTCCTCGCCTTTTTTGAGTGTGCCACTGACGGAGAGCTCGTAATCGGATTCCTGGTCGTCGAGCCCATCGATAACTATCTCGTGGATCTCGCCGACCTCGACCTCTTTGGTGATGTCGCCGGTCTGATCGGCGTCGTCGGTCACTGTCAACGCCACATCGTAGAACCCACCGGTGTCGTAGGTGTGCTCGACGGTCTCGCCGCTGGCAGTCGAGCCGTCGCCGAAGTCCCACTCGTAGCTGCTGATCGAGCCCTCCGGGGAATTCGACCCGCTCGCGTCGAACGACACCGTCCGCCCGCCCTCGTCCGTGGTGGAGAACGTGGCCCGCGGCATATCAGTTATGACCTCGCCGTCCTCGTCTTCGTGGTAGAGCGCGTCAGCGGGGATTTCGCCGGACATCCCCCCGCCGTCCATACGCACTTCGAGGGCGTGACTGGCGCCGAACTCGCTGTACTCGACACGGATCTCGTGCAGGCCTGCTTCCAGTCCGATATGTCCGGTTGAGGTGTTGGTGGTGTCGTACTCCTCCTGTGCGCCTGTAACTTCCGTTCCGTCGATGTATACTGTCCCCTTCTCGTTCACGATGAAAGTAAACCTGTAGGCCCCACTCTCGGGAACCTGCAGGTAGCCCTCGTACGTAATATCCTTTTCGTTGGGACTGCCGACCACTCCGAGGTTAATTTGATCATGGACACCGGATCCCCCGGAACCGGGGTCGATATTGTCCGAGACGTCGTACTTGACACCGGGCGAGACTGGTCCCGGGTTCGTCGACGGCTCCAACTCGTCGACGACACCGACGGTCTCGGAGACGAGTTCGCTGGCACCGTCGTCGTCGATGATGTGAGCCGTGATCTCGTGTTCACCGGCCTCCTCGAAACTGGTGGTCATCGACTCACCATTCGAACGCTGGCCGTCCCCGTACGTCCAAAAGACACGGTCGATGGAGCCGTCGGCGTCACTGAGTCCGGTGACCTCGGCGGTGACGGATTCACCGGTCATTGCCGCCGGATCGACCGTAACGTCGCCGCTGGGCGATTCGTTCGACCCACCGACCACGCCGCCACTGACATTGGGGTGTGACTCAGCTTCTGGCGGCGTCAGCTCGTTGAAGATGCTGGTACCGTATTCTGCCTGTAGCTCTGCGTTCGTCTTGCCCGGAATTTCCGATTTCACCTCGTCCAAGCTGCTCAGGCCGAAAATTCCCGGTACGTCACCCTTGGATTTCAGCCGGTCGACATCTCCGGGATTCTCGAACGGGACGAAATCCGGGTCCTGCTGGTCGAGGTAGACCCGCTCGCCGTCGAGGTCGATGGTGAGGTCCTGGCCGAACATCTTGTAGGGATGGGTCGAGCCCCACGAGAAATTGAGATCCAGGCCCCTCCCTGACTCCGCACCGAAGTCGATGTTCTTCATGTGGACGTCCTTCCACTCGTCACCGATCCGGGTGACATGGATGTCGTCACCATTGTCGTAGAAGGTGATGTCCTCGATGGAGTGATTCCACATAAAGAGCGACTGGACGCCAACGTCGAACCCTTCGATAATACCGCCCTCGATTTCACTGAAGCGTGGGTAGAAGTTCGGTCGGAACCCGTGGCCGCCGCCGACGTCGTTGTTACAGAGCTGTGGGTTCTTCACGTGGAGATAGTCGGCATAGCGCTGTGTGATTGCACACTTGCCGCCCTCGCCCATGCGATTGCCGCCGTAGCGTCCGTACTTGCCGTACGCATAGATGTTGTAGACGGTGAACGTGTCGACGACCGATTTCTTCACCTCGCTTTTCCCGTCGAATTCCACGTAGTCGAGGCCGCCACCGGAGGCGAAGGCCGTGTTTCGGGTGAACGACTTGAACGGGAGGTACTTGCTCTTGCTCGTTCCGTCGGGGTCGGCGTCCTCCGGGAGTAGGCCGTCTTCGATCGCCAGCTCGTTCGGATAGTTCCCCCCGCCCGAGCTGTGTCCGGGGTCCAGCATTTCGCCATACATGGCGTATGCGTATTTATCGTGGCCGGCCGCGACGCAGTCCTCCATGGCGACGCCCGGGCCCTGGAACCAGAACCCGTGACCCTCGTGGCCGAAGTCCTCGTGCCCCAGGCGGGTTTGTAAGTAACCTTTGAAATCGCTCCCGCGCGAACGCAGCGCGAAACATCGCTTGAACGAACCGCGTTCCGGGCCGGACTCGGTCACGAAGCCGGAGCCATACACCTGGTACGTGATCGAGTCGCGCACGTTCGCGTGCGAGTGGTGATTGACGATGCCCCAGCCCGGGCTGTTCTGGGCGACGACGCCGCTGACCTCGTGTGGCTCGGCACCCAGCCCGGTCCTGTGGAAGTGCACGGAGTACCGGGACTTGGGGTTCGGTTCGTCGCCGTTGAGCGACTCTTCATCGATTGGTTGCTTGTCGAATTTGAAGTCCTTGTTGGTGCGGCCCAGATGGATCGTCCGGAAGTTGTGCAGCGACTGGGCGGGCTGCATCACCATCATGTGGCCCTGCCGGTTGATTCGCGCCTCCTTGTCTGGGTCCCGTTCCTGGACCTCGGACTCCATGACGACGTTGCGGGTGAGGTTCAGGGCGTAGGCGGTCAGCTCGACGTCGAGCTTGTTCTCCGGCGGCACGTGGTCGTGTTCGAGCGGTTCGTCGAGTTCCACGGCCGCTCCGGACACGCTCGCGATGGTCCGCTCCTCGTCCTCGTTCTCTTTAGGGTCGAGTCCAGGGACGACGATCTCGTCGCCCTCGTTCCAGTTGGTCGGTGCCTCCGGTAGCTCCAGTTTCGTATCGCCCGACTTCGGCGCACTCGCGAGCTCGGTCCAGCTCGTCTTCTCGGCACCGTGAATCTCGAGTTCGCCCATCGTGATGAGCCCCTTGCTGATGCGCTCGGGATCGTTGTCCTTCTCGCTGATGTCCTCGTGGTGGACGATGGTGATACGAGCCTCGCTGTCCGGTGAAATCGGGTCCGATTCGGTCCCGATATGCATGGTGCTGTCGGGCCGGGTGACGATCGTTTCGACGCGAAGGTTGCTGTCGGTGTCCGTGGCGAACTCCAGGGTACCAGCCACGTCCAGTGTCTTGATCTTCTCGGTGACGCTGTCGACGGTAATCGTCACGTCGGGGTCGATACGGACGGCCTGGCCAGCCGTCGGGACGCCGTTGTCCCAGGTGGCGCCGTCCGACCAGCTCCCGTCCGACGTGGCCGTCGTCGCCGGTGAACTGCTGTCGGCGTACTCCGCAGCAGGCTCCTCGGTCGCCTCGGCCGAACCCGTGACCCCGCCCAGTGCTAGCCCAGCGACGCCGACCCCCATCGACGCGAGCAGTGACCGTCGAGACTGCCGTAGACTGCCCGATTCGGTATCTTCAGTGCTATCCACGCCTCGTTCGTCAGGTGTCTGTTCAGTCATAGGTGTGTCTCCACCGCCAGCCCAGCTGGCCCGGAGTAAAATACTGTATCAGAGCCATATATTTAATAACCTTCTATAGTAAAATAAATACTATCGAACTCGAACTTTGGGGCGGCAGGCAAGGATAGCTTGAACATCCCTCGTACCCGGAACTACCAGTCGAGCCACTGGTTGCCGCCTGTGGGCTGGGACGGCACTTTTCGGGCCTTCAACTCGGGCTTGAAGGGTCTCCGAGGGCGATTCAGACGGCTGGTGAAGCCGCCCGCTACTCGGGACGACCCCGGCCACTCCTCGCACCGCCCCAGACTCCCCGGACCGAAGGGCTATTACCCCGTTCGTGTGACCATTCGCGTATGCAAGTCGGGCTCGTAATCCTCGACGGCTGGGGACTGAATCCGGATACAGATGTACGGGACGCCGTCGCAGCGGCCGAGACACCGGACTTCGACCGGTTTCGCGAGGCCGGTGCGGACTCGACGCTGCAGACACACGGCCGCCGGGTCGGGTTGCCCGAGGGCCAGATGGGCAACAGCGAAGTGGGCCATCTCAACATCGGCGCCGGGCGCGTCGTCAAGCAGGACTCGGCCCGCGTCACCGACAGCGTCGCTCGCTCGCGCGGCGAGAAGGAACCTGACCCCGACGACCAGGACCCGGCCTTCTTCGAGAACGAACATCTCCTCTCTGCCTTCGAGTACGCCGAGGAAAACGACGGCAAGGTCCACTTCATGGGACTTGTCTCGGACGGTGGCGTCCACTCGTATCAGGACCACCTCCACGCGCTCATCGAACTCGCCGACGAGCGTGGCACTGAAACTGTGACCCACGCCTTCACCGACGGCCGCGACACCTCGCCGAAGGGCGGCGAAGGGTACCTCTCACAGCTCGCGTCCCACGCCGAGAAACACGGCACCGGCCACGTCGCGACGGTGACGGGCCGCTACTACGCCATGGACCGCGACCAGAACTGGGAGCGGACCAGGCGAGCGTACGACGCCGTCGTCGACGCCGACGGTGACCACGATGTCAGCGCCGCCGTCACCGCCGCCACCGAATCCTACGCCCGTGACACCACCGACGAGTTCATCGAGCCGACCGTCGTGGGCGACTACGCGGGGATGGCTGAGGGCGACGCGGCCGTCTTCTTCAACTTCCGTTCGGACCGCGCCCGCCAGCTCTCCCGGCTGCTCGCGGATATCCGCCCCGACGCCTGGGGGGGAGACACCGAGCCGCCGACCATCCGGCTGGTGACGATGACCCAGTACGACAGCACGTTCGACCTGCCCGTCGCTTTCCCGCCGAACCAGCCCGCAGACACCTACGGCGAGGTGCTCTCCGAGGCCGGACTCACGCAGCTCCGGCTGGCCGAATCCGAGAAGTACCCACACGTCACCTACTTCCTCAACGGCGGCCGCGAGGTCGAGTTCGAGGGCGAGCGCCGGGAGATCGTCGAGTCCCCGGACGTGCCGACCTACGACCTCCAGCCGGAGATGAGCGCGCCCGGCGTCACCGACACCGCTATCGACGTGATAGAATCCGAGGACCCTGACGCCCTCGTCCTGAACTACGCCAACCCGGACATGGTCGGCCACACCGGTGACTTCGACGCGGCACAGACCGCCGTCGAAGCGGTCGACGAGCAACTCGGCCGGCTTGTCGAGACCATCCACGACGCCGGCGGCCACGTCCTCATCTGTGCCGACCACGGCAACGCCGACGACATGGGCACCGAAGAGGACCCACACACCGCCCACACGACCAACCCGGTGCCGTTCATCTACGTCGCGCCGGACGGGACCGCCGACGGGTTGGAGGCACGGGACGGCGGCACCCTCGCCGACCTCGCGCCGACCATGCTCTCGCTCATCGACGTCGACCAGCCCGACGCGATGACCGGCGAGCCGCTGGTCGAGTAGGGTCGCGCCACGGACTACTTCTGCCCCATTGGTTCCTCCCCACCCAGCCCGAACACCAGCTTGGCCTGCCGCTCAACGCTCCTCTAGCCCGAACTCCGACACCAGTTGCGAGCACCGCTCACGTATCGCGTCGGCGTCGCCCGGCGGGTACGCAGTGGCCAGCTCCAGCGCACGGTCGAGGTCGGCCCGCGCTGACTCGGCCATTTTCCGGGCCACCGCCTCGTTGTCGACTGTCTGCTCCCAGTCGGCCGCCTGCCGGGCTTCGCGGGCGGACGCCAGCCGTGCCTCGACGAGCGCCTCGATGGCGTTTCCAGCCTCTTCACGCGCCCGCTCTCTGGCCTGTTCCGACGCCACATCGCTGCCGGTGACAAGCGTTCCGACCGTCTCGTAGATGTCCAGCGCCGCCTCGAGGTCGTCGATACGCGCCTCGCTACTCCCGTCCGTCGCCCTGGCGAACCGATGACGACCGGTCGCGAAGAGCCGCCCGAGACTCGTATCGGCGATGTCGTCGGCCTTCGTCAGCCCAACGATAGCGTTCGCCGTCGCGAGGGCTTCCTGGGTTGCCTGCTCACGGGCGCGCTCGAAGCGTTCGTACGCCGTCCGCGCGTCCCGGTAGCTCTGTTCCAGCTCCCCGGCTTCGAGTCGGCGGCGTGCCGACACGACCTTCTCGCGGCCCGCCAGAACGTATCTGTCGCGGACGAGACAGTGGAGGTCCGTCGCCACTGCACCGGCGTCTGCGAGCTGTGGGCCCGCACTGTCGCCCCGGCGCGACTCGACGGCCTCCATCGCCGCTGGCACTCTGTTGTCGAAGGCCTCCCACTCGCCGTTCGCGAGGTACGCGGACAGCGCCTCGCAGTGTTCCTCGAGCTCGTCGTGGTCGGTTGACGGCCCACCCGACCCCTCACAGGACACCGAGAGGAACGTCGCCACCGCTTCGACATCTGATTCGCGGGTCGTAAACGAGTACGTCTCCCCGTAGACCGTCTCGAACTCGACACGCGTCGTCAGGGTCTCGCTTTCCACTGTTACGTCAGCGACGTTCGTATACCGGTGTGACGTCACGAAGTCGGCGTTGCGGTCGACCGGGTCGACGACCAGAACGACGATGCGTTGGTCGGTCAGGCCCAGATAGGCGCCGCTGCTATCTCCGGGACGGACTGCGCGGGCACCGTCGTCACCGCGCTCGACACCGACCCGAGAGTTCGTCAGCAGGTGACGCAGCCGCTCGTCGTCGTGTAGATACGGCTCCAGGGGTCCTGCGGTCGGTGTATCGGTCATCGGTCGCTCCCCAGCAAATACACCGAGTACGGGGCCCCCGGGGGAATAAATCTACCTGAGACCGTCGCAAAATAGCCGGGCTACCCTTTACTGTTCAACCTCGAGAGATACGCCGGCGGCACGCGGCCGGTCGTGTAGGTGGCGTCACCGCGCTTGTCGATGTCGTGGCCGTCCGCTTCCATCGCCGCCGCGTCGACCTCGAAGACGACGGGGTCGCTGGCGTGGCGATTGCCCACCGCTCGTGCCGTCTCGACGCTCGCCGAGAGGTGGACCTGCTGGCGGTTCATCGGTCGCAGTCCTTCCTCGGTAATCCCATCCACGTTCCGTGGCGCGGTGCCGTGATAGAGCCTGTCCGGGACTGGGCCGCCCTCGGACTCGATGGTCACGTCGACCGAGTGGCCGTAGGCCGCCCGGAGTCGGTCGGGGTCGCCGTCGGTTCCGGGGTCGCGCTCGAACCGGCCTTTGGGGTCCGTCGCCACGACGGCGTCGACCGTCTGTCGGTCGGCCCAGCCGTACTTCGACTCGACGGCGGCGACGAGGTCGGGAAACGGTGTCCAGCCGGCGTCGTCGAGTACCAGCCCGGCGTCGTCCGGGAAGTGTCTGAGCGCACCCGACATGAACTTCGAGAGCTGTCGGCGGTGGCCGCCATCGACGACGTGCTCATCGTCTGCCTCGCAGTGTGGGCAGCTATCGCCCTCGAAGAAACCGTGGTGGTCGCATCGTCGCACGTCCGCTGACATGGTCTCTGGATCCGTGGGCGTCGTGAAAAGCTCCCTGTTTAGCCAGTCCGAAACGAGAGGTCCAGCGTCGGCGCGGAGTGGGTCAGCGACCCCATGGAGATGATGTCCACGCCCGTGGCGGCGTAGTCGGGGACGGTCTCGACGGTGATGCCGCCGCTGGCCTCGGTGAGCGTCTCACCGTCGGTCTCGGCCACCAGTTCGACAGCCCGCTCGGTCTCTTCGGGCGTCATGTTGTCAAGCAGGACGATGTCGGCCCCGAACTCCGCGGCTCGCGGGGCGTCCTCGACGGTCTCGACCTCGACGTCGAGTTTCGTGGCGAAGGAGGCCCGCTCGCGGAAGTGGTCGATAGCACCCGCAAGGCCCATCTCGGCGACGTGGTTGTCCTTGACCATCACCATATGTGAGAGGTCGAGCCGGTGGGTGTCGCCGCCGCCGGCCGCGACGGCGCGCTTCTCGACTCCGCGCAGACCGGGCGTGGTCTTGCGTGTGCCGGCGATAGCGGTGCCGTCCGAGACACTGCGTGCCCCAGCTACTGCCTCGGCCGTCTTCGTCGCGATACCCGAGGCGTGGCCGACGACGTTGACCGCGACGCGCTCGCCCCGCAGTATCTCACGGGCCGGTCCCTCGACGGTGAGGACCACGTCGCCGGGGTCGATGCGGTCGCCGGCTCCGACTTCGACTGTCGGCTCGCAGTGCAGATAGTCGAAGACCGCTCGCGCGGCGTCCAGTCCCGCGACTGTCCCGGCCTCTTTCGCGACGAGGCGGCCCTCGGTGTCGCCGGGAACCTGGTTCGTCACGTCGTGGTGGCCCACGTCCTCGCGGAGCCACCGTTCGACGTCGGCGTCGGTAATCATCAGTCAGCGGACGGTTCCGCCGGCGCTTTCTCGACGAGGTTGTGGGTGCCGACGCTCTCGGTGTTCTCGCTGGCGTGGCGGGCCACGAGCAGCGCCGTGACGCTCGCGTGGCGTAGCTCGTACAGTGACCGGCTCGTGCGGGTGCGGACGTAGGCGTCGACCTCGCCCTTGAGCCGGCGGACCGTTGCCATGGCTTTGCCGAGTTCGTCGGGGTCGCGCTCGACGCCCAGTTGCTCGTCCATCACGCGGCGCAGGCGGTGCATCTTGTCGCCGGCGAAGCGGGCGGGGAGGTCCGGGTCCCGCTCCAGGAGGTCCGGGGCCTCGATGGGCTCGACGCCCTTGCCCGCGGCGTCCTCGCCGGCGCGCAGTCCCCAGACCAGCCCTTCCAGCAGGGAGGTCGAGGCCAGGCGGTTCGCGCCGTGGACACCAGTACGCGAGCACTCCCCGACGGCGTAGAGCCGGTCGAGCGTGGTCCGGCCGCGGTCGTCGACCGCGACCCCGCCACAGAGGAAGTGCTCGGCGGGGGCGACCGGGATACCGTCCTCGTAGTCGATACCGTGGTCCGTACAGCGCCGGGCCAGCCCGGGGAACTCGGCGGCGAAGGAAAGCGGCGAGACGTCCAGCAGGACCTCGCCCGTCCCCTCCCGCTCGGCTTTGACGGCGCGGGCGACCACGTCGCGGGGCGCGAGTTCTGCGTCGGCGTGGTACTCTTTCATGAACCGCTCGCCGTCGCCGTTTCTGAGGAGCGCGCCCTCGCCGCGGACGGCCTCGCTGACGAGGAAGACGTCGTCGTCATCGCCGTCTTCGCCTGGAATCGCCACCGTTGGATGGAACTGGACGTACTCCATGTCCTCGACGTCGGCGCCCGCGAGAGCGGCCATCGCGATGCCGTCGCCGGTGGCCATGTCGGGGTTGGTCGTCCGCGGGTAGAGCTCGCCGATGCCGCCGGTCGCGAGCACGACGCTCCCGGCGTAGTGTGGGGTCACCTCGCCGTCCGATTCGAGCATCGCGCCGTGGACGCGACCCTCGTGGCGAATCAGTTCCAGTGCGGCGGTGTCGTCCAGAATCTCGACGCCGTCGTGGGCGTCCAGATAGTTCAGGAACGGGACGTGGATGTGCTTGCCCGTCGCGGCGTCCACGTGGAGGATACGGTCTTCGCTGTGGGCGGCCTCGCGGGTGAAATCCAGGTCGCCGCCGTTCTCGTCAAACTTCACTTCCAGGGTGTCGAGCAGCACGTCCTCGACGGCGTCGTTGGCGTTCTCGACCAGCACGTCGACGGCGTCGGGGTCGGCGGTGTCGTCGCTGGCGGCGATGATGTCCTGCTTGAACTGCTCGGGGTGGTCACGGGAGACGGCGATGCCGCCCTGTGCCCACCAGGAGGACGCGCCTTCCGGCCGGGTCGCTTTGGTCGCGACGGTCACGTCGCTGCCCTCGCGAACTGCCCCCAGTGCCGCGGCCAGCCCGGCGATGCCAGAGCCGACGACGAGTACGTCGGACGTCTCGTAGTTCTGGTCCGTCATGGGTCAGATTTCCAGCATCCGGTCGAGTGCGACCTGGGCCAGATCCTTCTCCTCGGGCGCGACCTCGATGACGTTTCGTTCACGCCCCTCCACGAGCTCTTCGAGGACCCAGGTGAGGTAGTTCGGGTCTATCTGGCGCATCGCGTTACAGTCCATACAGGCGTCGCCACAGAGCGGGACGACGTTGACCTCGGGGTGCCACCGCTGGAGGTGGTGAGTGAGGTGAATCTCGGTGCCGATGGCCCACGTGTCGCCGGGGTCGGCCTCGGCCACCTTCTCGCAGATGGTCGCCGTGGAGCCGCTCACGTCGGCGGCTTCGACGACCTCGCGGCGACACTCCGGATGGACGATGACGTTCGCGTCCGGGTGCTCGTCGCGGATGGCGTCGATGTGGTGCTCGCGGAAGCGCTCGTGGACCTGGCAGTACCCTTCCCAGAGGATGATGTCGTTCTCGACGGCCTCGGCGGCGGTGGTCCCCTCGGGGTCCCACGGGTCCCAGTCGACGATTTCGTCTTCCATCCCCAGGCGGTAGGCGGTGTTTTCGCCCAGATGCTTGTCGGGCAGGAACAGGACTTTATCGCCCTGTTCGAAGGCGTACTCGAAGGCCTTGTGAGCGTTCGAGGACGTACAGACCAGCCCGCCCTGCTCGGCACAGAAGGCCTTCAGGTCGGCGTAGCTGTTCATGTACGTGATGGGGACGATGTTCTCGTCGGTCTCGGCGGTGAGTTCGGCCCACGCGGCGTCGACCTGCAGGGCCTCGGCCATCCCGGCCATGGGACAGGACGCCTCCATCGAGGGGAGGATGACGCTCTGGGCGTCGTCGGTGATGATGTCGGCGGACTCGGCCATGAACGTCACCCCGCCGAAGATAACGTAGTCGGCGTCGGAGTCGGCGGCCTCCTTGGACAGCTGGTAGGAATCGCCGATGAAGTCGGCGTGCTCGACTATCTCCCGGCGCTGGTAGTTGTGACCCAGGATGACGACGTCGTCACCTAGCTCGTCGAGCGCTGCCTCGATGCGCTCGGTCCGTTCGTCCTCCTCGAGCTCCCGATAGGCCGGTGGGAGCTGTTCGAGGTTGTCGTATTTGAAGAGGCTGAGGTCGGTCTCGAACTCAGCCGTTTCCATTTCGGGCAAAGTTGACCCTCCTATAGGTGACTAGTCGTTCGGACGCCTCTATTGAAAAAATTTTGCCTTCAATACGGGCCGATGGGGAGAATAGTAGGTCGGTAACGAACTTTGTTAGAATTCGGTATATGATAACGATGGTCATACACTTGGCGGCCGACAGTCCCGTCGCAGTCCCGCGATAGATGGAGCTTACACCGCCTGTCACACATCCGCTTTCGGTGTTTTTCCCTCCCTAACTCGGCGGCTATACCAGACTGCGGGTGTGCGCGACGCGACCCGGACTCCCTCGCCGTTCCGGTGGCCTGTCGCCTGGCCGGCCGCGGGGACCGCCGACAAGAGCAACTGTTAGGGGGCCGGCCCGCAACCGACCTGTATGACCGACGCCGAGACCCTCGCCCGGAAAGTACAGGACGGCGAGTTGCGCCTCTACGAGCTCGAGGACCACGCCGACGCCGAGACGGCCGCCGCCGCCCGCCGACAGCTCCTTCGCGAGGAGACGGGCGCCGACCTCGACACGGTCGGCGAGTACGCCTTCGACGCCGCCGACGCCGACAGCAACATCGAGAACATGGTCGGCGCGGCCCAGATACCGATGGGTGTCGTCGGGCCCCTGCCCATCGATGGCGGCGCAGCCGAGGGCGAGCACTACCTCCCGCTGGCGACGACCGAGGGCGCCCTGCTCGCGAGCGTCAACCGCGGCGTCTCCACGATCCGCCACGCCGGCGGCGCGACGGCGAGAGTGCTCAAGTCCGGGATGACGCGTGCGCCCGTGTTCAGGGTCGAGGACGTGGCCGAGGCCGGCGAGGTGTCGGCCTGGGTCCGCGAACACGTCGACGAACTGGCCGACGCGGCCGAGTCGACGACGAGCCACGGGGAGCTCCAGGAGGTGACCCCCTACGTCGTCGGCGACAGCGTCTTCCTCCGATTCAGTTACGACACCAAGGACGCGATGGGGATGAATATGGCCACCATCGCCACCGAGGCGGCCTGTGACGTCATCGAGGCCGAGACGCCCGCAGACCTCGTTGCGCTGTCGGGCAACCTCTGTTCGGACAAGAAACCCGCGGCCATCAACGCCGTCGAGGGCCGCGGCCGCACGGTCTCGGCCGACGTGCTCATCCCCCACGAGCAGGTCGAGGAACGGCTGGACACGACGACGGCGGCCATCGCCGAAGCGAATACCAGAAAGAACCTCGTGGGCTCGGCGAAGGCCGGCGCGCTGGGATTCAACGCCCACGCCGCCAACGTCGTCGCCGCCGCCTTCCTCGCGCTGGGCCAGGACGCCGCCCAGGTTGTCGAGGGGAGCAACACGATTACCACTGTGGACGCACGCGAGGAGGGACTGTACGCCTCTGTGACGCTGGCGTCGCTGGAGGTGGGCACCGTCGGCGGCGGGACCTCCTTACCCACGCAGTCCGAAGCCCTCGACGTGCTGGGGTACGCCGGGGGCGGCGACCCCGCCGGGAGCAACGCCGACGCGCTGGCGGAGGTCATCGCCGCCGGGGTGCTCGCAGGCGAGCTCTCCTTGCTCGCGGCGCTCTCGTCCCGACATCTCTCCTCGGCACACGCCGAACTCGGTCGGTAATTCACTGTTTCCCGTGTCGGTACTGGCCGGTCAGCGTCACTCTCAGTCGGGTAGCTGAACGTCAGCCGGCCGTACGGCACCGTGGTCGACCAGTTCACTGTCGAAGGAGACGAGGGTCGCATCGACCGCTTTTGCGGCTGTCAGAACGAGTGCGTCCATCGGATACAGCAGTTTCTCTGATTGTAGCCGGTTCGCTGCGACCATATCCGATGCGTCGGGGACCGTCACTGTCGCTCGGCTCGTAATCCGGGACTCGATCTGGTCGATACGGTCGCGCTCGAACCGTTTTTTCTTGCTGAGGACGCTTCTGAGTTCCATCAGGTTCAGTACTGATACGTAGGGTTCTTCGACGTCGTTAAGAAGTGCAACTGCTTCCGCTGACCGCTCCTGTCCCGCGTGACCGCAGCGACGATGACGTTCGTATCCAGAAAGAGTTTCATAGCCGCTCGCGCACGTCACGCACTGCATCGACGGAATCGACCTCGACGTCGAGAGCGACGGCGGAGAGCGCATCCCCCAGTGGCACGGAGTCGTCGTCTTCCGGGTCAGAGTCGATGAACTCTCGGAAGTCGTCCGTCGTCAGGCTCATACGCGTTTCTTGCAGGGCTGGCTCAAAAAGGCTGCTGGTCAATCGAACGGTGGTGGATTTCGGATCTGTGTTACCGGTGAGCGCTTCTGAAGTCATCGCTGCCGGAGTTCTGGCGGGCGAGCTCTCCTTGCTCGCGGCGCTCTCGTCCCGACATCTCTCCTCGGCACACGCCGAACTCGGTCGATAACGCGGGTCGTGGGTGTGGACGGGGACGACCGACTCCGGGCCGAATCAGGAACTTTTGTGCCACCGCCTCGCAAACGAGTCGGCATGGCCGACTCGGAGTACCCGATAGACGACCTCGACCGACAGATAATCCACGCATTGCAGGGCGACGCCCGACACACGTCAGCAAGCGAGATAGCCGAGTCGCTGGACGTCTCGGCCCGGACCGTCCGCAATCGCATCGGCAAACTGGAGGACGCCGAGGTCATCCGGGGCTACGACGTCGACGTGGACTACGAGGCCGCGGGCTATCAGCTCCACACGCTCATCGTCTGTACGGCACCGATTCACGAGCGCGAGGAGATAGCCCGCCGGGCTCTCGACGTCGACGGCGTCGTCGCCATCCGGGAGGTGATGACCGGTGCCGACAACGTCCACGTCGAGGTCGTCGGCGTCGACGGCAACGACCTCAGCCGTATCGGCCGCGACCTGAACGATATCGGCCTCGAGGTTGTCGACGAGGACCTCATCCGCAACGAGTACACACGGCCGTTCCACCAGTTCGGGCCGGAGACGGTTGGAGATGATAAATGAGTATAATCTTCCGAGTGCGGCTATATAGCCATCTTGATTTCTGATACGGAATTCAAACCCGGCACTTTATCCACTTCCGGAATTAAGAGTGTGCCAGCACCCGGGCCGTCGAGGGCCACTCGACCGCCCTGACAACGCCTGTCCATAATGACACATCCGGACCCCCACTCATGACGAAAGACCTCGAACGCGACCTCGGACTCCCCTCTGTGCTGGCTATCAGTATCGGCGCGATGATCGGCAGCGGCATCTTCATCCTCCCGGCGCTGGCGCTGAAAATCGCCGGCCCCGCCGTCATCGTGGCGTACGCGCTGGCCGGCCTGCTCGTGGTTCCGGCCGCCCTCTCGAAGTCGGAGATGGCGACCGCGATGCCCGAGGCCGGCGGGACCTACATCTACATCGAACGCGGGATGGGACCGCTGCTTGGCACCGTCGCCGGCGTGGGGACGTGGTTCTCGCTGTCGTTCAAGGGCGCGCTCGCACTGGTCGGCGGCGTCCCGTACCTTCTCCTTCTCTTCGACCTGCCGCTGAAACCGGTCGCACTGGCGCTGGCCGGCGTGCTCATCCTCATCAACATCGTCGGCGCCAAACAGACGGGGCGACTCCAGGTCGCCATCGTCGTCGTAATGTTGGCGGCGCTTGGCTGGTTCGCCGCCGGTAGCGCCCCCAGCGTGCAGTCGGCCAACTACGCGAACTTCTTCGCCGACGGCATCGGCGGGCTGCTGGCGGCGACCGGGCTGGTGTTCGTCTCCTACGCTGGCGTCACCAAGGTCGCGAGCGTCGCCGAGGAGGTCGAAGACCCCGGCAAGAACATTCCGCTGGGCATTCTGGGCTCGCTCCTGTTCACGACGCTGCTGTACGTCGGTATCGTAGCCGTGCTGGTCGGTGTGACGGACCCCGGCAGCGTCGCCGGCTCGCTCACCCCGGTCGCGGTCGCCGCCGAGGCGACGATGGGGCAGGCCGGTGTCATCGCGGTCATTCTCGCGGCTATCCTGGCACTGATATCGACGGCCAACGCGGGTATCCTCTCTTCGTCGCGGTACCCGCTCGCGATGAGCCGGGACCAGCTCGCGCCGCCGTCGCTGTCTGAAGTCAGCGAGCGGTTCGGGACGCCGCTGAACGCCATTACCCTCACCGGCGCGGTGTTGTTGCTACTCATCGCGTTCGTCCCGATACTGGAGATCGCGAAACTCGCCAGCGCGTTCCAGATTATGGTGTTTGCACTCATCAACGTCGCCGTCATCGCCTTCCGCGAGGGGTCGGCGGAGTACGAACCGGTGTTCACCTCGCCGCTGTACCCCTGGATGCAGGGCTTCGGCGCGATTACCGGCCTCCTGCTGTTGACCCAGATGGGGCCCATTGCGCTGCTCGGGGCGGTCGTCATCGTCGTCGCCAGCGTCCTCTGGTACTTCGCGTACGTCCGCCAGCGCGTCGACCGCGAGGGGGCGGCGACCGACGCCATCCGGCGACAGGTCGGCCGCGAGGCGCTCACCGACGTCGAGTCCGAAATCCAGCGGAACGCAAACGAGGTACTCGTCGCGCTGACGAAACGCGACGGCGGCGCCCGCGAACGTGCACTGGTCAGTCTCGCCGCTGACCTCGTCCGGTCTGACGACGGCCGCGTCGTTGCCGTTCGGTTCGAAGAGGTCCCCGACCAGATGCCGTTGACAGACGACATGACGACCCAGTCGGAGGCGGACATCTCCTTCGAGACGCGGACCGAGGCCCTTTCGGACGAACTGGGCGTCGAGGTCGAGGCCGACGAAATCGTCAGCCACGACACGAAACACGCCATCGTCAACTTCGCCGAAGGCCGTGGCGTCGACGCCATCGTGGCCGAACACGAACCGCTCCGGCTCCGCTCGCGGCTCGGCGGCGACCCCATCGACTGGGTGGTCAGACACGCACACTGTGACGTGTTGCTCGTGGACAACCTGGGGTACAACGAACCGGAGCAGGTCGCTCTCTCCGGAGACGGCGGCCCGTACCCGCCCCTGGCCGTGACAGCCGCCGGGGCTATCGCAGAGGCCAACGGCGGTAGCATCTCGATGTGGCATCCCGGAAACGGCTCCGACGAGCAACAGCGGACCGTCGACGACTACCAGTCGGAACTGTCGTCGATGCTTTCGGTCCCGGTGCAGTCCGAACCGTTCCGGACCGACGGCGGCGCGCCACCCCGACCGGACCTGCTGGTGCGCCGGGGGGCCGACGACCGTATTCGCAACGCGGTGCTGGACGACGGCCCGACCGTGCCCAACCCCGGCTGTACGACGATAACGGCCTACCCGCACCAGTCACGCCGCCCGGCGCTCTGGCGTCGGCTGCTCGAACGGCTCACGTTCTAGGGGACCGGTATCTTTTCGGATGGCCCACTCCCGATATCCGTATGGACAGTCGCGAGTACGCTTTCGAGGGAGCCGAGCCCGATATCCACGGATACGCCCACGTCAGCCGCGAGGCGACAGTCGTCGGTGACGTGTCCGTTGGGCCGAACGCGAACGTCTGGCCCGGCGCGGTGCTCCGGGGCGACGTGGGCCCGGTCGAGGTCGGCCGGGAGACCGCAATCGGCGACGGGGCCATCCTCCACGCCTCGACCGTCGGCGAGAAGGTGATGGTCGGCCACGGCGCCGTGCTCAACGACGCCGACGTGAGAGACGGCGCACTCGTGGGGTTCAACTCTACGGTTAGCGACGCCGTCATCGGCGAGGGCTCTATCGTCGCCATGGGAACCGTCGTCCCGCCGGGCTACGAGGTGCCCGCCAAGTCCTTCGTCCGTGGCAGCCCTGCGCAGGTGACACCGCTCTCGGAGACGACTATCGACCCCGACGAAGTGTTCGAGGCGTTCTCCTCGGGCGACTACGCGAATCTCGCGGCTCGGCACGAGGATTTGTTCGAGTAGGGCGTGGTTTGAGTGAGCGAAAACCACGAAACGGAACGGCGACTGCAAGGAGCCGTGGAGTAGGACGAGGGTCCGACCGCAGGGAGGACCCTCGAAACGAAGCGGGGAACGAAGTGACCCGCGGAGTAAGGCGAGGCGTCGAGCAGCGCGAGGTTTGAGCGAACACCGAGGGACCGGAGGTCCCTCGAGCAGTCGGGCGGCACTGCCGCCCGACGACGAAGTGAGCGAAAACCTCGTGGCCAAGCGGTGACCGAAGGGAACCGCAGAGCAGTGGCGAGGCGTCGAGCACAGCGAGACGCCTCGAACCGGAACGGCGAACGGAGTGAGCCGTGGAGCAACGCGAGTCACTGCCGTTCTGGCTCTCGGCGTTCGGACTGCCATCGCAAACTCCCACTACCGGACGGACCACTTATAATGAAAGAGCCGCCACAGTTGGGTCATGGACGATATCGTCGACCTGGTGCGCCGCTCGCTGGCCGATGAGACCTACGGGGAGTTCACCGACCGGGTCGACGCACAGGCCGCGGAGCTTCGCCGGGCCATCGCGGCCGGCGAGTTCGACAACGAGGCCTTCTCGGTCGGGCTGGAGGTAGAGCTGTACGCCATCAACAGCGTCCCGGAGCCACCCGAACCCGAGGAGGACGACGAGGACACCGAGGACGACGGGGCGGATGCGGCTCTCGACGACGACCCAGGCGGCGACGGCGGGTCGGCGTGGGACGGCTCGCTGGAGCCCCAGAGCGAATCCGGCGGAAGCGGGGCGTCACTGGAGCCCCAGGGCGAGTCCGGCGGGAGCGGGGCGTCACTGGAGCCCGAAGACGAGACGCCGCCGCCCGACACGGGAGACGGCGAGGCCGAAGCCGAGAGCGCGGACGACGACTCGGGCGAGGACTTCGGCCCCGGCGAGGGCCCCTCGCTCGACGTCGACCCCGACAGTCCGCTCGCGCCCGACGACCCCGAGGACGTCGAGCCCGACGAGCCCGAACCGGCCGTCGAGGCCGACGCCGAGGAGGAGGACGACGAGCCGTACATGGAGCCCGAGGAGTGGGAGGGACGGCTCACCAGACTCCCCGACGTGGTGTTCGATGGGGAGGCCAACAAGGAACTGGGCCTGCACAACGCCGAGATCAACACCGAACCAAACACCTTCGACGGGGCGGGCATGGAGGTCCAGACCACGGCCGTCGAGATGCACACCAAGCAGGCCCGAGCGCAGGCCGAGAAACAAAACTGCGAGCTGATTCTGGACGCGATGTGGACCATCCCGCCCGAGGAGGGCGGCGAGGCGTATCTCTCGGCCCACGAGGAGCGCGACGGCGTGATTCTGGCCGACAATATGCGCCAGGCGCCCCGCTACGTCGCGCTCGACAACGAGGCCGTCCAGCACGCCGGCGGGGCCATCGACTTCTCGGTGCCGGGCTACGAGGGGTCGTTCCCCACCATCCTGTTCGAGTCGCTGGCGACCTCTATCCAGCCCCACCTCCAGATTCCCGACACCGATGCCTTCCCCGAGTACTACAACGCCGCCATCCGCACCCTGGGGCCGCTGCTGGCGCTGTCGGTGAATTCGCCGTTCCTGCCCGCGGATTTCTACCCCGAGGACACGGACGGGGAGTGGCTCTGTGCGAACACCGACCACGAACTGCGGATCTCGGCGTTCGAGCAGTCGGTCAACACGAGCGAGAATCCGAAGGTGCGGGTCCCCCGCGACATCGACACCGTCGAGGACGTGGTCGACCGCGTCGTCGCGGACGACCTCTTTGGCCCGTTCCTGCGGGAGTGGCTCGACGAGAGCGAGCGGGATACCCTCGAAGACGATATCTGGGAGTTCGACCACAAGCGGGGGACCTACTGGCGCTGGCTCCGCTGTGTCATCGGCGGCACACCTGTCGACGGCGCCAGCGACGAGCGCTCGCTGCGCATCGAGTACCGTCCGCTGCCCACCCAGCCCCACGTCAAGGACATGATCGGCCTGCAGGCCCTGACCGTCGGGCTCATTCGCGGCCTCGTGGTCGCCGACCATCCCGTCACCGAGCTCCCGTGGGTGGAGGCCGAGCGGAGTTTCTACGCCGCCGCATCGGACGGGCTCGAGGCCGACCTCTCGTGGGTCACCATCCACGGCGAGCGCACCACCGACCACGAGGTCATCTTCGACGAAATCTTCCGCTTTGCCCGACTGGGACTGGAAGAACAGGACCTGCCAGAAGCCCGTATCGACGAGTATCTCGACCCCATCGAGGACCGCTACGACGCCGGCGAGACGCCGAGTTCGTGGAAGATAGACCGGGTTCGGAGCCACCTCGACGACGGGCTCGCACTCGAGGACGCGATGACCGAGATGCAACGGGAGTACTTCGAGCACTGCCGCGAGCACCACGCCTTCGCGGAGTGGGTGCGCGACGACGCCTAGCGTCCTGGCAACGCGTGTCGATTGACGACCATTTATCCGGGTGCCGAACCTACGAAAAGTCGATGGTATCCACAGGCGATTCCGCACCCGACATCTCCGCGACGCTCGCGAACGGAGAGGTAGAGGCGTTCGAACTGTCCGACCACCTGGGCGACGGGCCGGTCGTACTCGCGTTCTTCCCGGGCGCGTTCACCCCGCCGTGTTCCAACGAGATGGTGGCGCTGCAGGAGCACCTGGGCGACTTCGAGGCCGCCGGCGCGACGATTCTGGGTGTCAGCGCCGACTCGGCGTTCTCCCAGAACGCTTTCCGCGAGGAACACGGCCTGGACTTTGCGCTGGTCAGCGACATGGACCGTAACGCCATCGAGGACTACGGCGTCCGCATCGACATCGGCGACCTCGGCCTCATGGGCGTGGCCAACCGCTCGGTGTTCGTCATCGACGACGACGGCGAGATAACCTACAGCTGGGTCGCCGACGACCCGACCAACGAGCCCGACTACGAGGAGCTGCTCGAGGCCGCCGAGAGCGCCTAGTTACGACCGATTTCGTTTTTGTCGATTCGGATTCGAACAGCCAGAAAGCCCCGACTGGCTCTCGTTACTAGTCCCTTCGGTCACTGATACTGAAAACCCGAAAACAGCTTTTCTATCGGTCGCTACAGGTCGACGTCGACCGTGTCCTCGCCGTCCAGCCCGTCGACGGTGAGCGTCGCCTGTCCGGGGCCGGTCTTCTCGACCTCGATGTGGGCCGCGAAGGAGGTCTGCAGACCGCTGATGGTACTCGACATGTCGGCGCCGATGTCGGCGCTGGTGTCGAGCGCACAGACGCCGATACCGTCGCCCCGGCGCAGTTCGGTCAGGAAATTGGAGTTGAGGAATCGGTACAGCGACCGGGTGTCCTCGATTTCGCTGGCGATGGTCGAACAGAGCATGATGCCCGAGCGGAACCGGCCCGACCCCTGCTGGGCCGACGCGACCAGCGTCGAGAAGTCCATCCCGAGTCTGGTGAGGTCGCTGATGTCGTCGACGGACTGGATGTCGTCGCCGCTGGCGGGGCCCTCACAGGTCAGCACAGAGGCCCGGTTGCCGGCGCCGGTCCGGGCGCTGTTGAGGTCCCGCTGGACGGCCCGGCCGCCGCTCCCGGTCGAGAGGACGATAGAGCGCTCGTCGTCGGCGGCCGCGACGAGCTGACTGAACACCGCTTGCAGCGTGTCGGCGTCCTCGCCGGTCAGCAGGATACTCGTCCCGCTGTCGATGGGGCCCAGTGAGAGCGAGTCCACCGCGAACCCGTCGGTGGCGAGACTCATCGGGCCACCTCCTCGCCGCGGGCACTGCGAAGTGACTGGCGGAGGTCCAGAATCTCCATGGCCGTCTCGGCGAAATCCTGGAGTTCGGCCCGCTCCTCGGCGTCGTAGCTCCGCTTCTCGAAGTCGATGAGACACACCTGGCCGATGACCTGCCCGTTCGGGGCGGTCATGTTCGCACCGGCGTAGGAGACGATACCGAGGTTCTCGAGCTGTTCGTTCTTGTTGAAGCGGTTGTCGTCGGCGATGTCTTCGATGACCATAACGTCCTCCTGGAGCATACTGTGGGTGCAGATGGTGTCCTCACGCGTGAGGCTATCCAGGTCGGCCCCGTGGCACGCGAGGAAGTTCTCTTCGTCTTTCTCGATGAGGCCGATGAAGGCGACGCCGGCGTCGAAGTGGCTCGCGATGAGGTCGGTGAGCCGCTCGAAGCTCTCGTCGATGGGAAGCTCGTCGATGTCGTACTCGGCCAGCGTCGCCAGTCGCTCCTCTTCGTCGTCAGGCCGGAGGAACCCGACCTGTGCGCTGTGTTCGATGACGTCGTTCGTGACGAACCCGAGCCGGTCGTGGGCGTCGGGAAGGTCCCGGTTCAGATACTCGACGATGGTCTCCTCGAAGGAGTCGGTGTCGATATCCTGCGGTGGCCGGTCCGTAAAGAGGACGCTCGGCACCTGGGGCGCGTGTTCGCGGACGGCCTCGATGACGTCCATCCCGGTCCCGTCGGGCAGGTCGTAGCTCGTGACCACACAGACGACCGACGCCTCCTGGAGCAGTTCGGTCGCACCCTCGACGGTGGTCGCTTCGACGGCTGTGAGCGTCCCTTCCCCGTCGATAGCCGTCGACACGTCGTCGATTCGCTGCTCGTCGTCCACGCACAGCACGGTTCGTGAGAGGTCGGCCGCCTCCTCTGTTGTCGCTTTGGACATACACTCTCCTTCGGAAACTGACGTATAACTGTGGGTGACCGATTATCGACCATGATTTTCCAAGCAATCATATAAATAAGGGTGGTACCAACAACGCCACTGCCAGCTGACAGCACTGGCCCGAAAGCGTCCCGTTTTGTCCCGCTCAGCGCCGGCGCGCGCCGGTCCCCGCGTCCACTGCGTGGAGGTCGAACCGGTCGCCCTCGATGGGGACGCCGTCGAAGGGGTCCGAATCGAGCAGGAGTGCGCCGTCGAGGTCGGCGTAGTCGACCAGCGGCGCGAGGTGGACCGCAGCAGCGAGCGAGGCGCTGGACTCGACCATACAACCAAGCATCGTCGCGAGCCGGTGGGCGTCGGCAGTGTGAACCAGCCGCCGGGCGGCCCGCGGGCCGCCGCACTTGGCGAGCTTGACGTTGACGACGTTACAGGCGTCTGCCAGCCGCGGGACGTCCGTCGCAGTCTGGCAGGCCTCGTCGGCACACACCGCCATCGTCGTCACGTCCGTGACCCGGGCGAGCCCGGCCACGTCGTCGGCAGCCACCGGCTGTTCGAGCATCGTCACGCCGCCCGATTCCAGCCAGGCGGCCTTCTCGACGGCCTCGTCGGCGTCCCAGGCCGCGTTGGCGTCGACCCGAAGCTCGGCGTCGGGGACGGCCTTCCGTACCGCGTCGAAGCGGGCTCGGTCGTCGTCGGTCCCGAGCTTCAGCTTCACGATGTCGAAGCCCGCGTTGACGGCCCTGTGGGCTTTCGAAGCCATCTCCTCGGGCGGGGCGATGCCGACGGTGTAGCTCGTCGCCGGCACGCGCGCCGGGTCGAGTCCCCACTGGCGGTACAGCGGGACGCCAAGCGCCCGGGCGGCCCAGTCGGCGACAGCGATACCGACGGCGCTGCGGGCCGCCGGCTGGTCGGGCGCCACCTCGTGGCACAGGCGCTCGATGCGCTGGCCGGCGTGGGGGTCGCCGACATCGTCGACTGCGGCGAGCAGGTCGGGGAGCGTCTCGGCGACCGTCTCGGCCGTCTCGCCGAAGTAGGCCGACGGGGTAACCGCGCCGTACCCCGTTGTGCCCTCGTGGGTCAGCTCGACGACGACACACTCACAAACCTCGCTGGTCCCACGGCTGATACCGAACGGCGTCGACAGTGGCAGGTCGTGGCGGGAGACGGTCCAGTTCATACTATCGCCTCCAACAGCTCCTCTGGAATCTCGCCCCTGACCGGGTCGGTCGCGGGCGCGTCGATGGCCTCGCCGTAGGCGGCGACGGCGTCGGCGGCCGCGTCGTCACCGAGTCCTCGGGTGTTCAGGGCGCCGGCGACGACCGAGGCATCCGATACCGGGGCGGCCACCCGCTCGTAGAGGTCGGCGTACTCGGCCGGCGAGGGCAGTTCGAACGACTCGTAGCCGTGGACCCGCTCGCGGCCGACCTCGTGGCACATGACCAGGGCGTCCGGCGCCGACCCGTGGAGGATACTCGTCGTCACACCGGAGTACGCTGGGTGGCCGAGCGCGCCCTGGCCCTCCACCACGACGAGGTCCATCCCCACCGGTGTCTCGACGAGCCGTTCGACCGCGCCGGCGGCGTAGTCCGAGACGACGCGGTCGACGACGATGCCCCACCCCTCGATGACGACGCCGGTCTGTCCCGTCGGCACGACGACGGCGTCGAGGCCCCGCTCGCGGGCCGCGTCCCGGAGTTCGTAGGCCGTGGTCATCTTCCCCGTCGAGCAGTCGGTGCCGACGGTGGTGACGACGGTCGCCTCGACCTCGCCCGCACTGGCGTCGGCCACCGTGAGGTTCTCGGGTGGTTTCCGCACGTCGACGAGCTTCCCGCCGTATTCGGCGGCCAGTTCGGCGAACTCCTCGTCGTCGGTGAGAAAGTAGTGCAGTCCCGAGAGGACGTTACAGCCCCGCTCTAGGGCCGCTCGAACGTCGGGCCGCCATGACTCCTCGAAGCTACCGCCGATGGGCGCGACGCCGATTACGAGGGCGTCTATCTCGGGAACCTCGTCCATCGACCCGACGATTGGGGCGTCCTGGACGTCCGGCAGATGGTCGGCGACCCGTCCACCGGCTCGCTCGCGGTCCAGCACGGCCCGCACCTCGTGGTCACCGTAGCGCAACAGCCCCACCGCTGTCTTGGCGCGGTCGGGAAACGAATCGTGGGCGAGGACGGCGACCTGCATACGTGGAGGGTCGCCGGGACAGTGCCTAAAGCTAGGGTTACGGGACGACCAGCCGCACGGTCCACAGCGACCGCACCGCATCGGCAAGCGCGTCTTCGGGGTCGCCGGTGGCGTCGACCGCCCTCGTCACCGCGGCCCGCTCGTCGAACTCGTGGATGACCGACCCCTCGCCGACGACGTAGAGGGTCTCGGGGTCGACCTCGTCGATGGCCGCGCGACAGCGCTCGACGTGGTTCTCTATCTGCTGGTCGCGCAGGCGCTCGAATCGGGACTGGGAGAACCCGCCCTTGGAGTGTTGGCTCTTCAGCTCGGAGTCGAAGCCGTGGAACGCCGTCCGCTCCCGACCGTCGTACTCGCCGAGTGCGAACAGGTCAGAACGAACGAGCGCGACGGTGTGGGCACCGACCGGTTCGAACCACGAGCGCTCGAACTGGACGCCGTCGTCCCACCCGGCGAACGGTTCGGGTGGAACGGGGACCGAGAGACACGCGGACAGCAGGCCCGCGTCGTCGGTGACCGCGAGACACGGCGCGGTGCCGGCCACGGTCTCGCTGCGGTCGCCAAAGGCATCCCTGACTGCGTCGGGCACGTCGTGCTCACCGGCGACGTAGGCGGTAAAGACGCCTTCCGGCTCTGTCTCGAAGGCGGCCAGCCGGTCGAGTATCTCACCGACGCGGTGGCCGTGGAGACGTTCGGCAGTACTGTCACCGCTGGCGCTGCCGTCGCCCGACTGCAGGCGCTCGACGCGGTCCTCGAGTTCGGCGACGCGGTCCTCCAGTCGGTTCTCCCGCTCTTCGGCCCGCTGGCGAGCCGTCGTCGCCTCGGCGCGCCGGTCCTCCTCCGCGTCGAGTTGCCGTTCGAGGTGGCGCTTTTCCTCTTCGAGCTCGGCGACGCGCTCTTTCAGGGACGCCCGTCCCAGCAACCGGTCCAGCATTGGCTGTACTGCATCCGGCGACCGGCTTAAAAGTGCCTGCCCGTGCCGACCAGTCGTATTAACTTAGGCGAGTTGGACTGCAAACAGCCAGAAAGCCCCCGCGTTCTCGACTCGCGCGGCTCGCTGCGCTCCGGTAGGTGCTTGCTTCGCCGGGCTTCGTCGAGAACGCGGCCCCTTTCAGTCCCACCCGTAGCCGGTTGGCCAATCAGCGTGGGTGGGACTGAAAGGGGCGGCTGGCTCCGGGAAGGCGGGCGACGTAAGCACCGCAGGCCGAAGGCCGAGGAGCGCAACGAGCCCCCCGACCGGAGCCAGCCGGGGCTTTCTGGCTCTCTGAGAGGGTAGCTGCTAAACTAAACACCGCTTCTCGACCCGACGGGCTACACTGCGCTGTCGGGCACGACGTCGCTCGTGTCCGCGACGGACAGCAGCTGGGCCGCGTGGTCGGCCTTCGCGAGGAACACCTCGCTCAGACTCGGCGGGTTCCGGATGTCCGCGTCCGCGAGTACTTCCTCCGGGACCGCGAGCGTGTCCGCCGGGACCTCCTCGTCGCCCCGGACGGGGAAGTGACGCCGGCCGAGTTTCATCACCAGCGGCAGGTCTGTCCGTGTTACGCCCTCGTCGCCGTACAGCTGTCGATTCACTCGCTCGTGCTGGTCACGACACATCGCGGCCCCGCCCTCGCGTGGTTCGACGTAGAGCCGGCCGAGGTAGTAGCCGCGTGAAAACTGTTCGAACATCGGTACGCGTGAACGATGCACACACATATATAAAAGCCTTCGCCGAAATCCTCTTGTCGTCGGGCTATTCTACCACACGCAGTTGTTCGATACGCTGTCACCAGTGCGGTTGCCTGGCGTGGCGCCGGCTGTTCTCGAATACCGGTGAGACGATCACACCACGAGGTGGGACTCGTACCGACAGGGTTTCACACCGCCGTCCTGCATCCTCTGTATGGAGAGTCGGGGGCCGCTCCCACGGCGGTACGCGCGGTACTACCTGGAGAACGCGCCGAGTCTGGTGTGGCTGGTCGTCGTCAACAGCGTGGCTATCCTCGTGGGCGTTCGGTACTACGTCGAGACGATGCCGGGCGTCTCGACCTTTCTCTGGCCGCTGTACGCCGATTCGCCGACGGCTCTGTTCCTGATGACGCTGTCGCTGGTGACGCTGTGGCCGTTCCTGGGTGACTCGCTGGAGGACGTGCCGGTAAACCGGCCGCTGGCCTACCTCCACACTATCGCGCTGGTGTGGCTGCTGAAGATGGGTATCTGGACGGTCGTCGCGCTGAACCTCGGTTTTACCGTCTACTTCCCCGCGCTGTGGGCGTACTTCGGTATCATCGTCACCCACGTGGGCTTCATCGCAGAGGGGGCGCTGGTCCCCCATTACGCACGGACGACCCGCGGAGCGCTGGCGACGGCGCTGGTCCTGGCGCTGGCGAACGACCTCTTAGACTACGGCTTTGGTTACTATCCGCCGCTGCGATACGAGCCCGGGCCGGCCCTCGTCGTCGCCACCGTGGCCCTGTCGGTGGGGTCGGTGGCAGTGGCGGCCCGATGGCTGCCGAGGCTAGAGGAGAGCGGTGAATAAACGCTCTTGGACTAGCTCGGTGCGTCTCGCGGGCACGTGAACGACACGAACGAACGACCCGGTTTTTAATTGGGGGTTGTGATAGACGCTGATAGATGACTCACCGGCACACGCTGCTGGTCGTGTCGGTCGCCCTCGCCATGCTGGTCTCACCGACCATCCTGGCCCAGGAGACCGCGACGGCGACCCGCAACACGACCAACGAGAGCGGGGAAACCGCTGGGATGGGGGCGCAGTTGACTGCCTTTACCCAGTCTAGCTCCACCGCGCTGAACGATTCCGTCGAGAACGGGATGTGGAAAGCTGGCTTCAACCAGTCCAACGCCAGTGAACGGGGACAGCTCGTCCGAAACCGGGCCGGGAAACTGGAACAGCGCCTGGAGCGGCTCCAGCGACAGAACGCGAGCCTGCAGGAGCGCTACGAGAGCGGCAATGTCACCGAACCAGCCTACATCGCCCAGCAGAGCCGACTTAGCGCCCGTATCGACGGGCTACAGGCGGCGATAAACGACACCGACGAGGCCGCGGCCCAGGCCGGTGTGAACGATAGTCAGCTCGAACGCCTCCGACAGAACGCCTCGGAACTACGAGGGCCGGAAGTCGCAGCCATCGCCCGCGGGCTGGGCGGCGGCCCGCCGGCGAACCGCGGCCCGCCCGAAGACCGCGGCCCGCCCGAAGACCGCGGCGAGCGGGGCCAGTCGACCGGTGAGGGCGACCGCGGGGCGTCTGCGAACAAGACGACCGGGCCCAGCGGACAGGCTGACGCCGGTGGGAACACCACCAACGAAACGGGCGCGTCGGATAGTTCTCCGGGCGCCAGCGACGACGATTCCGCGGGCGACACCGGTGGTGATTCTGGTAGTCGGGGCGGTGGCTCTGCGGGCAGCGACAACCGTGGTGGCGGACAGGGCGGCGCCGACGCGCCGGGCCGGTCGAAGAACTGACGGCCTGGCGAGGGTCAACCTTTTTAACCACGACCCATTACCCCAGGTGAATGGACTCCGCCGAGTTGCTCGACCTGCTTGGAAACGCCAACCGCCGGCGGATTCTGCGGCTGCTCGCGCACAAGCCCTGTTACGTGACCGAGATAAGCGAGTATCTCGGCGTCAGCCCGAAAGCTGTCATCGACCACCTCAAGAAGTTAGAGGGGGCGGGGCTGGTCGAGTCCCGGACCGACGACCAGCGCCGGAAGTACTTCTCCATCTCGCGGAACCTCCGGCTCGAAGTCCGGGTCTCGCCGTACGAGTTCGGGACCAAGAGCGCCTATCCAACGAGTGCCGGACTGGATATCTCGACCTGCCGGCACCTCTCTATCGAGGTCGAGGACGAGGACGGCGGTGACCTCCGGGACCTCGCGCGACAGCTCAGCCGGCTCGAACAGCTGGAAAACGAGCTCTCACTGGCCCAGCGGTGGGTCCAGGGCCGGGTGACCGACGTTCGGGACCGCTTCGACGAGGCCATCGAGAACGGCGAGGGGCGGCTGTACGCCGAGCTGGTGAGCGCGCTCACCCAGGGGCCGCTGTCGGTCCAATCACTGTCTCGTGAGGTCGAGGCCCCGCCGGAACTCGTCGAGAAGGCGCTGGGTCGTCTCGCGGAGGAGGACGTCGTCGAGCGGACCGACGAGGGCTGGCAGCTCCGCTAGAGCTCCCGGGTCAGCCCGTCGCGCAAGTCGCGCCCGAAGTAGTGACCCACGACAGCCAGCACGAGGCCGACAGCGGCGGCGATAGCGAACAGGCGCGTCCCGTCCAGGCCGGCAAGCACCTGTGGAAGCAGCGAGGTGACGACCGCCAGCCCGGCGAGCACACCGCCGGCGACGGCCGTCTCGACGTATCGACGCTCGCGGTCCAGCAGCCCGTGGAGGAACGAGCCGATGGGGATGCCGGCGAAGGCCGTGAACGGAATCATCGGGATGAGGCTCCCGAGCGTCATCCCGGCCCCGACGGCGACGAACGCGACTATCAGCGCCCGGACCGAAACGTAGCTGCCGCTGGATTCCTCGGCCGTCTCAGTGGCGTCTTCGGACAGTGAACCGAGTGTGGTGTCCGTCGTGTCGGTGGCAGTCGTCGCCACCGACTGGGCGTCCGCGTCCGATTCGCGGGTTCGATCCGCCGTCTGTTCGGACATACGTATACTCCGCTAGCGTGACGTATGTCCTTTATGGGCGCTGTCTGACGCCCGTCAGCCGCCGGGTGACCCCGGCAGCGGTCCGGCCGGGGTCGACTCCTGGTGGCACCGGCAGCGGTCGGGCCGGGGTCGAACGAGTGGGTTCAAGTCACGGCAGCCAGAACTGGCGGATATGAACGCAGGCGACCGGGTCCGTGTCGACCGCGCGGACCAGCGCTACGAGGGCGTCTTGCTCCCGTCCAGCACCGACGACCATCTGGTGGTCAAGCTCGACGGGGGGTACAACGTGGGTATCGACCGTGACGAAGCGAGCGTCGACGTACTCGAATCCGACGTCTACGACGTCGAGAGCGCCCAGGACGAGGAGAGCAGCTCCGAAATCGAGTTCGACGACGACCTCCCGACGGTGTCGCTCATCTCGACCGGCGGGACCATCGCCTCGACCGTCGACTACCGCACCGGCGCGGTGACGGCGCAGTTCGACGCCGAGGACGTCCTCCGGGCGGTGCCCGACCTCGCGGGAATGGCCAACTACCGCGGGCGCGTCGTCGCCAACATCCTCTCTGAGAACATGACGCCGGCGGTGTGGCAGGACCTCGCCCGCGCCGTCTACGACGAGATCGAGGCCGGGGCCGACGGCGTCGTCGTCATGCATGGCACCGACACGATGCAGTTCACCGCCTCGGCACTTTCTTTCATGCTCGATACGCCGGTGCCCATCGTCTTCACGGGCAGCCAGCGCTCGGCGGACCGTCCTTCCTCGGACAACGTGATGAACGCCGTCTCCGCGGTCGAGGCGGCCACGAGCGACTGCGCCGAGGTGCTCGTCTGTATGCACGCCGGGGAGTCAGACGACCGCTGTGCCCTCCACCGGGGCACTCGCGTGCGCAAGAACCACACCTCCCGCCGGGACGCCTTCGAGACGGTAGGTGCGAAGCCGCTGGGCACCGTGGATTACGACACCGACGGGGACAACTCGGTGTCGTTCCACCGGGAGTACCAGTCCCGGGGCGAGCAGGAGCTGGCCCTGCACGACGATCTGGCGACCGACGTCGAACTCGTCAAGTTCACGCCGGGCATGGACACCGCCGTCCTCGAAGCGGCCGCCCAGAGCAGCGACGGCCTCGTCATCGAGGGCACCGGGCTGGGCCACGTCAACACGGACTGGATATCCGTCGTCGACGACCTGGATATCCCCGTCGTGATGACCAGTCAGTGTCTGGAAGGCCGGGTCTGTGACCGCGTCTACGACACCGGCCGGGACCTGCTCGATGCGGGCGTTATCGAGGGCGAGGATATGCTGCCCGGCACTGCGAAGGTCAAGCTGATGTGGGCGCTGGCAAACAGCGACGACGTCGCGGACACGATGGGCGAGCCCCTGGCGGGCGAGATTCAGCAGCGGTCGACGCCGTGGCTGTGAACCGCCCGGGATAATTTCACGCCGCAGTGCGCGAAACCGATTGACTTTTATCCATGTCCTATCAGGACGTATTATGCGAAAGACAGCGCTGTCGGTACTCCTGGTTGCCATGGTGGTTCTCTCGGGCTGTTCGGCTCTGGAGAACACGGGTGGCAGTCAGACGCCGTCGGCGACCGGAACACCGGTCGAGACGGCGACGCCGACACAGACGGACATGGGGATGGCAAACGGGTCGGAGACAGAGACACCGGCGCAGTTCGACGCGTCGGTCCGGTACCCGAACGGCGGCGTCGCCGGCAACGAGTCGATAGTCCGGATAGACGTCGAGAACACCGGCGGCCAGCAGGGGCAGTACAACGCCACCCTGACCGCCGACGGCGAGCAGGTCGCGACCGAGTCGGTCACGCTCGACGGCGGGGCGTCCACGACTGTCTCGCTCACGCACACGTTCGAGACCACCGGCCAGCACGACCTCTCGACGGGCACCAGTAGCAGGACGATACAGGTGTACGATTCGGCCCGCAACTTCACCGACGCGGCGATGGAGCGAGTCGAGACCGCCCGTATCGAGGAGTCCAACACGGTCGACGCGGCCGTGTCGGCCAACGAGACGACGTTCAATATCACTGCCGAGGGCTCGGCGACTATCCGGAAGAACTACGCCGCCGAGACCCAGTACAGGAACGTAACGACGCGGACCACGCTCTTCGGTCAGACCTCTGTCGAGCGGACAGAGGAGTGGACGGTCGACGGGACGGTCTTCAGCCGGACCATCGGTGACGACGGGGAGCGCGACTACACCCGCGAGCCGTCCGACGAGTTCGAGGACGACAACCCACTGGAGAACGACACGGTTCTCGACTACCTCAGCACCGAACACACCGACGACGAGTACGTGTTCATCGTCGAGACCGAGAACTCCGCCGAGTCGACAGAACTGCTGCGCTCCTTCCGTGAGAGCGACGATGAGAGCGACAACAGTGGACCGTCCGCCGAGTCCATCGACGAGCTCTACTTCGAACTCCGGTACGACCGCCAGACCGGGCGCAGTACCACAGAGTTGATACGATTCAATGCCAGGAGCGGGGAAGATTACGATTCGTTCGAGTTCACCAGCCGACGGGAGTACGTCGCGTTCAACGAGACGGTGTCGGTCGAGGTCCCCGGCGAGGTACGGGACCGTGCGACGCCGGTGAACGACAGCGGCTGACCGAGGGGACGTTCTCCGAGACGGTGACGCTGCCCCAGGGCGGCGTCGCGGGCGAGCAGTCGGACGCCCGCATCCGTCGAACAACACGGCGAGTTCGGAACGGGAGTACGAGGCGACGCTGACCGCCGACGGGACACAGATCGCGAGCGAGTCGGTCACGGTCACCCCGGAGGAGTCGACGACGCTCGCGCTTACCCACACGTTCGAGGAGACGGGTGAACACACCATCTCGGTCGGCAACCGGACCCGGACGGAGTCGTAGGGTCGACCCGTCGGGGTCCCGACCCCTGCTGGCCCGGCCGGGAGACTGTTGCTTCGACGCTGTGGCTTTTTGCGCTCCGGGAACCGACGATACCGCATGGACTCGACCGTCCGACAGGCCCGCCTCGACGACGCCGACGACGTCGTATCGTTCGCCGAGCAGGTGTGGAACGAGCGCCCCGACACGGTCGATTATATCCCCGACGTGTTCGCCGACTGGGTCGAGAGCGACGGTCCCGACCAGCACACCGTCGTCGCCGAGGTCGACGGCACCGCCGCCGGGCTCTGTCAGGTGGTCCTGCTGACCGACCACGAGGCGTGGTTCCAGGGGATGCGCGTCGACCCCGACCACCGCGGCGAAGGACTGGGCCTTTCGATGGTCGAGCACTGTTTCGACTGGGCCCGCCAGCGGGGCGCGACGGTCGGGCGCAACATGGTCTTTTCCTGGAACGACGCCGGTCTCGGCCAGTCGGTCGCAGCAGGGTTCGAGCCCGACACCGCCTTTCGCTTCGCCCACCCCGAACCCGACACGGATGCCGATCCCGACGTTCCCGTGCGGAACGACCCCGACGCCGCGTGGAGCTACTGGACCGCAAGCGACGCCCGGACACACCTCTCTGGGCTGGCGCTCGACCCGGACCGGGCGTGGGCGCTCTCGGAACTGACCCGCGACCGACTCCACCGGCTGGCCGACGAGGAGGCCGTCCTCGCGGTCACGGCCGACGGCACGACCGGGATGGCCTGCCGAACCGGGACGAGGTCGGAGCCGTCGGGCGATGGTGCGCTCGCCGAGTACGCCGTCGGCGCGTGGGACGACCGCGGGGCGGCCGCGTCGCTGTTCGACGCGATTCGCGCCGATGCGGCCGCCCTGGAGGTGGAGGAGACGCGTGTCCTCATCCCCGAGACCCCGCGCCACGTCGCCGAAGCTGCGGCTGTCCGGGCCGAACTGGCCGACTGGCCCGACTTCGTTCTCTCGGCGGACCTGACCTGAGACGCTGTTTCCCCCAAAACGCTGCTGGGTATCTCTTAGCCCCCACTCACCGGCGGAAACAGTGCGAGCTCCATCTCCGCTGTTACGACGGTGTCTAGCCCCTCCCGGGCGGCGAAGGCGTCCTCACCGTCGACCAGCAGCCGGATGTGCTCGGCCAGCTCGCCGTCCTCGAACAGCTCCGCGCGCAGTGGCGGCTCGGCCTCGACCAGCGCTGTGAGTGCGTCCTCGACGGTCGCGCCTGGCTCGACGTCGACGCTGACCGTCTCGTCACCAGCGGTGTCGCGGAGGTGTGCGAACAGCTTCCACTCCATACACAATACCCGAGAGCGCCACCCTTGAGGGTTGTGACACCGCTCAACGCTCAGTTCCGCGGCCCCTCGTCTGTGGCGCCGGTGTTCTCGCCGTCGGTACCACTGGCGGATCCGTCGCCGGTGGGCTCGTCGTCGGTACCACTGGCGGATTCGTCGCCGGTGGGCTCGTCGTCGCCCTCCCCGAGGAGGTCCCCGTCGGCCGGTTCATCGGCCGCCGGCTCGTCGGCGGTCTCGCTGGCGTCGTCGGCCCCGTCGTCTTCGACACCGTCGCCACCGTCCGCGTCGTCTTCGATACCGTCTCCCTCGTCCGTGTCCTCGGGCACCGCCGCTGGCCGCTGTCGGTTCGCGGCGGTCTCGACGCGCCGGAGCGCCTCCGGCGTGGCGATGGCGTATATGACGTCGCCGTCGTCGAGCACGCGCTCGCGGGAGGGAATCGGCTCCGGCGGGCTGTCGGGCTGTGTGATGGCCGCGACGGTGACGCCCAGCTCGCCGATGGGCGTCCCTGCGAGCTCGCTGCCTGCCGGGACCGTGATGGTCCCCATCGTCTCGTCGGCGGCCCGGAGCAGGGAGGCGAACTCACGGTCCGGGCGGTCCTGGACGGGGAGCGTGACCAGCTTGTACTCCCTGGTCGGGTCGAGCTTGGGCGTGTCGGCCGCGTCGATGGCGATGGTCACTACGTCGCCCGCGACGCCGCGTAGCTCGCCGGTCAGGACGCGTTCGTGAGGGTCGGTGTCCCACACTTGCACGAGGTCGCCGGAGCTGGCGGCGTTGGCCGGGTCGGCCCGCACCGCGACGGCGTTGGTCGCCGGCGGGAGCGTCGGGCCGATGCCGGCGGCCCGCGAGCCCACGGCGATGTAGTCGACGGTGCCGTCGTCGTCGAGTTCGAGGTCGACGTGACCGACGCCGTAGTCGGTCTTGAGCCGGCTGACGAGCCGGTCGCGGAGTTCGGCCTTCGTCAGCCGGCGCGGGAAGAGAAACCGCTTGCCGGCCAGCGACTGTTTCGTCTCCTCGGGCATCGGGTCGTAGCCGACGATGTCGTCGATGTCGTCGGGCAGCTTCACCGAGGTGACCCGACCCACCGTCTGGACGATTTCGCTCACGTCCGCGTCGACGGTGCGCCCGCCGGTCGCGGCAAAGAGGTCCGTCCCGACGGCGTCGCCGACCCGGATACCGACCGAGGAGCCCGCGGCCCCGAGCGCGAAGGCGCCGAGATTCGGGAGCACGTCGCTCGTCTGGAGGATGGCCTCCTCGGCCTGCGGGTCCGAGATGACGGCGCCGAGCGCGCCGGTCGCCCCGACGTACACCGAGACGACCGTCAGCCCGAAGAGCACGCCCAGTCCGGTCGGGACGCGCTCGCGGACGTACCAGCGGTACACCACGGCGACGAGGCCCGCCGCGACCGCGGCGGCGAACCCGACGCCCAGGAGCCACGCCGCGAGCAGGACCGGGTCCTCGGTGGTCGGGTTGCTCTGGAGGGGGACGAGCGTGTCGGCGCTCATGCGACCGCCTCCTCGAACGCGTCGAGCGCGTCCGTGGTCCCGACGACGTACAGCTCCTCGCCGGCGACGAGCTCGGTGTCGCCACGCGGCGCGAGGCGCCAGCCACCGGGTTTCCGCACCGCAAGCACCGCGACGCCGTAGTGGTCCCGGACCCGCGCCTCGCGGAGCGACTGGCCGTCGAGTTCGCTCTCCGCGTCGAGTGTCACCCGCCGGAAACGGTTGCCGGCCCGTCGCAGCAGCGAGATGAGTTCGTACTCGCGACGGGTTCCACGCGGTTCGACCACGACTTTCGCGCTGTCGGCCCGCAGGAGCGGGCCCGCGTCGGTTCGGGTCACCGCGACGGTGAGCCGACCCTCCCCGCCGGCGGTCGTCGGCGCCCGCACGCCTGCCGGCGGCGCGTCGGCGTCGGCCACATCCGGCGTCTCGGGTGTCTCGACGGGTTTCGCTTCGTCTGTGTCCGTGGTTCGCGCGCTGACCACGGTTCCCCTGACCTCGGCGTCGGGGGTCAGCACCGTCACCTCGTCCTTGCGCCCGAGGCCGGTCGGGAGCAGGGCGTCGACCGACACCGCGTGTCGCCCGTCGCTGATTCGCTTCGACAGCCCCGAGAAGGGCGGCGCGGCGGTGATACTCGCACGGCCCTGCTCGTCGATGCTGACGGCGACGTCGCCGAGGTCGAACTCCGTCTTCAGGCGCTCTTCCATGCGGGTCTCGAGTTCACCGATACGGAGGTCGACGGGGAACGTCCACTCGCCGCCCCGTATCTCGGCCCGCAGCGACTCGGGCAGGGGCGGATACCCCTCCATGTCGGACACGTCACCGACCACGCGGATGCGAACCTCGTCGCGCCCACCGACCAGTTCCACCACGTCCGCCGACAGGCGCTTGTCCCGCAGTCCCTGCAGCGAGAGTCGTTTCGGGAACGTCGCGCCCATCTTGTCCCCTTTGCTGTGGGCGTACAGCGACACCATCCCGACCAGCAGGATGGCGGTGACGACGCGCTCGGCGTTGGGCGCCGACGTAATCGACTGGTCGGCGAGTGCCAGTAACCCGCCGCTGACGCCGGCCAGCGCGATAGCCAGCACGACGACACCCAGGCCGGGGATGGTCACCCCGGTGAAGTACTTGAACGCAAAGCCCATGGCCCACGAGACCAGCGCCGGGATGACGCCGACGAGTAGCCCCAGATAGATGCCGAGCAGAATCTCGACGGGGAGGGAAGCCATGTGCCCACGGAACCGTTCCGGTAGTAAATCGTTTCCGGCGCGGTCTCTGCGGTGTGCGCTTTTTCGCCGCCAGCAACGCACCGCTCTTCCCGCGTCGTCGGCACAAACGGTTTGCCCGACCGCACGGATTGGTGTGTATGGTTCGTGGCCGCGCCGTCGCCGTGGTCGCCCTGGTCCTGCTGGCGGGCTGTCAGGGGTTCGACGGCGGCGGTGACAAGACGGTAACGCCTGCACCGGTCCCGACCGCCAGCGGCGAGGGGGTCGGCGACGCGGACGCGATAGCCGAGCGACATCGGGCGGCGCTCTCGAACCGCTCGTACACGGCGACTGCGGTGTGGCGAGTCACGTATCCGAACGGCTCCACGGGCCGGCTCACCGACACCTTCGTCGTCAGCGATGGTCCCACCTACAGCTACGAGCGTCGCCAGCGCGGCTCGTACCCAGGGGACCGTGACGACATCAGCATCTATCAGACCGACGATACCGAGTTCGTCAGGCTAAGGGCGGAAAATGGGACGACGGACGTTCGCACGCGACCGACCACCGGGTTCGACGACACCTCGCTGTCGGATTTCGTCCGGGGTCTGCTGGACCGGTTCGACCTGGCCGTCGAGCAAACGACTGACCGGGCTGTACTCACCGGGAGTCAACACGAGTTCCGTACGATACCCCTCCCGGGCGACCTCCGAAATGGCCGGAACGCGACCGTCGAGGCCACGATACGGGACGGCGTGGTCCGGCAGATGACGGTTTCGGGTCGGGCGGACCATCCCGATTCCGGTCAGTCGGTCGGGGTTTCCATATCGCTCACCGTCGAGCGGGTCGGCCGGAGCGAACCGGAACGGCCGGCGTGGGCGAACGAGTCAGCTGCCGGTGGCTGACGGCGGCGGGGCTACGGGAGCGGGCAGCGAAAAAACGGTGGTGTCGCGAGGCCGATTACGCGAGGTCCTCGATATTCTGACGGTTTCGCCGTCAGAGTCCAGAAACTGGCTTCAGGCCAGTTTCTGGATGTTCTCGACCACAGCGTCGGCAAAGTCGGAGGTCGAGAGCTTCTCGCCGCCCTCGATCTGTCGCTCGAGGTCGTAGGTGACCTTCCCGCTGGAGATGGTCTCCTCGACGGCGTCGCGAACGAGCTGGCCGGCGTCCTTCCAGCCCATGTATTCGAGCATGAGTCGACCCGACAGGATCATCGCGGTCGGGTTGACCTTGTTCTCGCCGGCGTACTTCGGGGCCGAGCCGTGGACCGGCTCCGCGAGACAGCGCGCTTCGCCGAAGTTCGCGCCGGGGGCGATGCCCAGCCCGCCGATCTGTGCGCCGGCGGCGTCGGACATGTAGTCCCCGTTCAAGTTCATCGTCGCGATGACGTCGTACTCGCCGGTGCGGGTCAGGAGCTGCTGGAGCATGTTGTCCGCGATGCGGTCGTTGACGACGAGCGTGCCCTCGGGCTGTTCGCCGTCGTACTCCTCCCAGAGCTCGTCCTCGGTGATAACGTCCTCGCCGTACTCCTCCTCGGCGACCTCGTAGCCCCAGTCACGGAAGGCGCCCTCGGTGAACTTCATGATGTTGCCCTTGTGGACCAGCGTGACCGAGTCGCGGTCCTCCTCGATGGCGTAGTCGATGGCCTCACGGACCAGTCGCTTGGTGCCAAACTCCGTGATGGGTTTGACGCCGATGCCGACCGGACCGTCGTGGATGGTCTGGTCGAAGTCCATCTCGTCCTCGACGAACTCCTTGACCTCCTGGACCTCGTCGGTACCGGCTTCCCACTCGATGCCGGCGTAGACGTCCTCGGTGTTCTCCCGGAACGTGACCATGTCCATCTCGCTGGGGTCTTTCACGGGAGAGGGGACGCCGTCGAGGTGGTAGGTCGGGCGGACGTTAGCATAGAGGTCCAGCGTCTTCCGGAGCGCGACGTTCAGCGAACGGAAGCCGGCGCCGACGGGCGTCGTCAGCGGCCCCTTGATCGCGACGTTGAACTCCTTGATGGCCTCGACGGTGTCGTCGGGGAGGTTCTCGTCGTACATCTCGCGGGCGCTGGAGCCGGCGTAGACGCGCATCCAGGAGATGTCTCGGCCGGTGGCGTCGGCGGCCGCTTCGAGGACCTTCTGGGCGGCCGGACCCACGTCCGTCCCGATACCGTCCCCGTGGATGATGGGGATGATCGGCTGTTCCGGCACGTCCAGCTCGTTGTCCTCGGTAACTTCGATCTGCTGTCCCTCGTCCGGGACATCCACTTTGTCGTAGTCGTAGCCCATATCGCGCCCCATGACAGTTATCCCTAAAGGGCTGCCGTTTTCCCGACGACATGGTAACGCACACCACCCGAAGACGCGGCAATACTACCGGACCGCGTCGACCATCGCCTGCAGTTCTCGCGGGACCGTCGACACCAGTGCCCGTGGGAGTCTGCGGCGGGCGTTCGCGAGGGAATCGTCCAGTGCTGCGCTCGCGTCACCGAAGACCCCATCGCCGTGGCCCAGCAGGACGCGGTCGGGCTCGATATCGGCGAACGTCTCACGTGGCGGGGACAGGCGCGCGAGGACGTTCAAGCCGAGCCGTTCGTCACCGACAGTAAAGGCTGCGCCCGAGGAGAGCACGTCCGGCACGTACAGTGTCCCGTCGCGCTCGCGGTAGGCGACGGTCTCCATCCACGTGCCGAGCGGGCTGACCCGTCGGAGCTCGAAGCCGGCCAGCGAGTCAGTCACGCGGCGGACGGGTGGGTCGACCTGTTCGGCGGCTCGGTCCAGTCCCGTCGGTACCGTCACCGGCACGTCGTGGCGCTCGGCGAAGACCGCGGCGTCGCGGGCGTGGTAGTCGGACAGCACCGCGACACCGACGACCTGGCCGAGGTCGGCGTAGACGGCGTCGACGCCCTGGGCGTCCAGCGGGTCGACCAGCCAGACGCCGCCGTCTGGCACCTCGACCGCGTGACTCGTCCGCAGGCCGCCTTCCTCGGGGACTGCTTGCCAGCCGACGCCGCGGTGCCAGCGGTCGACCACGCGGTAGTCGGTGTCCCTATCGCGTCGGTACATGGGCATGGCCGACGGCTCTGCTGCCGGGGGAATATGTTTTCCGCTCGACACCACAAGATGGGGTATGTACGTCACCGCCCACGGCGGTGCCGGCAGCCCACCCGAGGAGCCGGCTGACCGCCAGCGGGCCCTCGCCGACGCGGTCGCGAGCGCCGCGACGGCCGACACGCCACTCGCAGCCGTCTGTCTGGCCGTCCGCCCGCTGGAACTGGACCCCGATTTCAACGCCGGCGTCGGCGGGGCCGTCCAGAGCGACGGCGTCGTCCGCACGGAGGCCGGTGTGATGGCCGACGAGGGGACTGCGGGCGCCGCGGCGGGATTGACGGGCGTGGCACACGCCACAGACGTGGCTCGTCTCGTCGCCACGGAGACGCCCCACCTGCTCGTCGCCGGCGACCCCGCCCGCGAGCTGGCGGCCGCTCACGGCGTGGACACCGGGGTTACCCTGCTGACCGACGCGACCGACGGGCGAATCGAGGCGGCGGACCCGCCACCCCTCGCCAGCGACGCCCATCTCGACTGGGTCCGCGAGCACTTTTCGGGCACCGACACCGTCGGCGCTGTGGCGACCGACGGCGACCGTCTGGCGGCGGCCACCTCCACGGCGGGGCGGTGGTTCGCGCTCGCCGGCCGCGTCGGCGACGTGCCCCAACTTGGTGCGGGCTTCTTCGCCGACGACCGAGGTGGCGCGAGTGCGACCGGCGAGGGCGAGGCAATCGCCCGCTTCGGCCTGGCTCGCCGCGCCGTCGAACTCCTCGATACGTTCAGCCCCCGGGAGGCCGCCAACGAGGCTATCGCCGAGTTCAAACGCGAGACCGGGGGACGGGCGGGTGTTCTCGTGCTGGACCACGAGGGACGTGTCGGGCGTGAACACAACACTGCCGCGATGCAGACTGCGCGAACTGACGACTGAGGCTTGCCTGCGGTCACTAGCGGAATTTCGTAGAGCCAGGAAGCCCCCGCTTTCAGTCTCGCCTGTAGCCGATTGGACAACCGGCGTGGGTGGACTGAAAAGGGCGGCCAGTTGCACGAACCCCCGACGACGCAAGCACTGCAGGGAACGGAGTGACTGAAGCGCGCAGCGAGTCGCGGGAGTGTAACTGGCCGGGGCTTTCTGGCTGTTTGGGGTGCTGTGAAGGGATACTGCTAGCATCGCGTTCTGGCTGTTTGCGGAGTGGTTGACGGCCAGAGCTAGCGCGGCGTTCCGGCTGGTCTGGATTGCAGTCCTCGCCCGCTTGACGAACACGCCTGCATCTGCTAGCGAACACAAACGCTTTCGGCGGCCGGCCCGGAGTCGTCGGGTATGAGCGACGTCGATTTCGAAGCCGAGCAGTACGAGAAGTGTCGCGAGGCCGGCGAGATACTGGCCCAGGTACGCGACGAGGCCGCCGAGCGCGTCGAGGTCGGGGTCTCCCACCTCGAAGTCGCCGAGTGGGCCGAGGACAAGATTCGGGAGCTGGGCGGAGAGCCGGCGTTCCCGGTCAACATCTCCATCGACGAGGAGGCCGCCCACGCGACGCCGGAACGGGATGACGACACCACGTTCGGCGAGGAGATGGTCAACCTGGACATCGGCGTCCACGTCGACGGCTGGCTGGCCGACACCGCGGTGACGGTGGACCTCTCGGGCCAGGACGAGCTGGCCGCCGCCTCCGCGGAGGCGCTTGACGCGGCTCTGGAGGTCGCCGGCCCCGGCGTCGACGTGGGTCAGATCGGCGCCGCCGTCGAGGACGTCATCGAGGGGTACGGGTTCAACCCCGTCGTCAACCTGACCGGCCACGGGCTGGGCCACTGGGAACAACACACCGCGCCGAACATTCCGAACCGCGAGGTAGCCCAGGGGGCGACGCTCTCGCCGGGCGACGTGGTCGCCATCGAGCCGTTCGCGACCGACGGCCGCGGCAAGGTCAAGGAGGGCTCCAGCGAGGAAATCTTCGCGCTCGAACGCGAGGGCAATATCAGAGACCGCACCGCCCGGCAGGTGTTAGACCAGGTCACCGAGGAGTTCAAGACGCTGCCCTTCGCCGCCCGCTGGCTCGACTCGCCGCGGTCGAAGATGGCGCTACGCCGACTCAAACAGCAGGACATGGTCCACGGCTATCCGGTGCTGAAGGAGGAAGATGGAAAATTCGTCAGTCAGAAGGAACACACTGTCATCGTGACCGACGACGGCGTGGAAGTGACGACAAGATCGCGGTAGCGCGGTCACTCGTGACCGCGGACGGCGAGGCCGCGGTAGGCTATCTGTCCGCGCTCGCTTGCGAGCGCGAACGGGGGATTTGGGCCGTGAGCCCGCGCCGGTACTCGCTGTTCACACCGAGCGCCTGAGCCGTGCCGCACCCACGTCAGCTGGCGAGCCGGCGGCTACCCGGCAGTCGAACAGTGAGAATAGCCCGTCTACGCGTTGTTCATCCGCGTGCTCGTGGTCGCACCACAGATCTGGCATTCGCTGACCCGGTATGGCTCCCGCGAGAACTCCGCGTTTTCCTGCTTGGTGCTCTCGGTCTGTATCTCGACGCTGACCGCGTGGGGTGTATCTCGTTCGCAGTCGGTACAGGTCTCGGACATATCGACCCCGTCGTTTGTGGTGGCCATCCTACTACGAACTCCCTTGGAAAACAGCATAAAAACCCTCTACCGTTCCAGTTGTTCAGACGGTTCATGCGCCGAAAGGAAGCCGACTGCGGTGGGCGACGGTTACCAGCGTCGAGAGCGCGCTTGGCCGCCGTTCTCAACGAGTGATATTCGGTTCATCGGTGTGAACGGCCGGTATATTTAAATACTAGAAACGGCCGGTCGAAGTGGTTTTGCACCGGCGTCCAGAGCCACCTGTATGGACAGCGTGTTCGCGCCGTGGCGCATCGACTGGGTCGAACGTGAGGACAAGAACCCCGACACTGACTGTGTCTTCTGTGCGTTCCGGGACGAGGAGGCAGACCGCGAGAACCGCGTCGTCGCCCGGAGCGACCACGCGTTCGTCCTGCTGAACAACTACCCGTACAACCCCGGACACGTGATGGTCATCCCCCACGCACACACCGGCGAGTACGGCGACCTCGACGACGAGACGCTGCTGGACCACGCCAGGCTGAAACAGCGGACCTTCGACGCCCTGGAGCGTGGCATGGGGCCAGATGCTTTCAACGCCGGCCTGAACCTCGGTGGGAAGGCGGCGGGTGGCTCCATCGACGACCACCTCCACACCCACGTCGTCCCGCGATGGGAGGGTGACACCAACTTCATGCCCGTCGTGAGCGACACGCAGGTCATCGTCGAGGCAGTCGAGGACAGCTACGACCGGATACACGAGGGGTTCGCCGAGCAGGACGGCACCAGCGTCCCCGGACCGGACGCAGCCGTACGGGTCGAAGCGCCCCCGAAGGGGCTTTAGGGCCGACCGACAACTGGAGGATAGATGTCCCGGCGCGACACACTCCGGCGGGTCGGCCTCCTCGTGCTGGGTGTCAACCTCGCGCTGGCGCTGCTGAAAGGCGCCGTCTGGCTCTCCACGGGGAGTCTGGCCGTCCAGAGCGAGGCGGTCAACAGCACCGCCGACACCGCCTACTCGCTGGTCATCGTCGCCGGGCTCTACCTGACGACCCAGCCACCGGATTTCGAACACCCCCACGGTCACGAGCGCATCGAGCCGTTCGTCTCGCTGTTCGTCGCCGCGGGTATCTTCGCCGCGGGCGGTATCGTGCTCTTCCAGGCCGGTCGGGCGCTGCTTTCGGGCACCGTCGCCTCCACCCAGGGCCCCTACGCCGTCGGCGTGCTCGTGCTGTCGGCGGCCGCGAAGTACGGCCTCTATCGGTACTGTCTCGCGGCCGGCGACGACTCCCACTCCCCGGCGCTGGTGGCGACGGCAAAGGACAACCGCAACGACATCCTGACCGCCGGGGCAGCGCTGGTCGGTGTCGTCGGCGCGTCGGCCGGCTACCCACTGTTGGACCCGCTGGCCGCCGTCGTCGTCGCCGTCGGTATCCTCTACACCGGCTACGAGGTCGTCCGGGACAACGTCGCCTATCTCGTGGGTGCCGCCCCGCCCGCGGACCTCCGGCGGGAGATTCTCGAACGCGCGCTGGCCCACGACCAGGTGGAGGGCGCCCACGACGTCATCGCCCACTACGTCGGCCCCGAGATCGACGTGAGCCTCCACATCGAGGTCGAGGGCGAGCTGACGCTGTACGAGGCCCACGATATCGAGACCGAGGTCATCCAGTCCATCAAGGCGTTGCCGGAGGTCGACGACGTGTTCGTCCACGTCGACCCGAAGGAACTGGGCGAGTGGAAGGACGACGACGAGGTCGAGCGGCTGGCCGACCTGGAGTGAGCGGGACGGTCGTCGCGCCGCTGTCGAGCCTGACGCCCACCCCTGCCAGCGGGACTCCCGGCGGGACCGCCGGGGGTTTCCCGCCACGGACCGTAGGTTTACGAACATGGCACATATGACAGCGGAACTCGACGACGGAACCGAGATAACCGGTATCGAGGAGGTCGTCGAGGGCTCACACGGCGTCCACCTGAAGAAAGAAATCAAGAACAACAACATCGAGCGCGTCGCCTACATCCCCTATCCGAAACTGGCCTACGTCTACCACGACCAGTAGTCCGAATTCGCGTCGGATTTTATTACAGACGATGCCGTGTGTTGTGGTATGACAGACGACAGCGAAACGGACGGCACGACGTTCAGACTCGGGCGACTCGTCTTCGGTCTCGGGATGGCCCTGCAGGCCTCCGAGGACTTCCGGGACATGGACGACACCGTCGAGTACGCCGAGTCGGCGGGGGTCCCGTTTCCCGACCGTATGGCCCCACTGGCCTCGGGGATGATGCTCGTCGGCGGCCTGGGGGTCGCGTTCTGGCGGCTGCCACGCGTCGCGACCGGCGCGGTGACGAGCTTTCTCGCGGTCGTCACCCTGACCATGCACGACTTCTGGAACGCCGACCCGGACGACCGCGACGGCGAACGGCTGGCCTTCTTCGGCAACCTGGCGATGTTCGGCGCGGCTGTGGCGTTCCTACACGAGGCCTGGCGTTCCGACTGAACGCGATTCCCGTTAAAAACCGCCTCAGTCCGCCAGCACCGGTCGCTCGACGGGCTCGCCGAAGGCGTAGACGGTGCTGTGACTCGTGATTTCCACGTCGACGAAATCACCGACTTCTAGCCCGCGCTCCTCGGCGTCGACGATGACGACCTGGCGGTAGGCCTCGTCGTAGCCCACCAGCGACTCGTCGGTCCCGTCCTCGACCAGGAGGACCGACGAGGTCCGGCCGACCATCTCCTCGTGGGCCGCACCGACCACGTCCATCTTCAGTTCGCTCATGGCCTTCGAGCGGTCCTTCTTCGTCTGGCCGCCAAGTCCCTTCATGTCCGCGGCGTCGGTACCGGGCCGCTTCGAGAAGCGTGTGACGTTGATCTTCTCCGGTGTGGTCTCCCGGAGCAGCTCCATCGACTGCTCGTGGTCGGCGGGCGCCTCGGTCGGGAAGCCGACGATGAAATCCGTCGAGAGCGTCCAGTAGTCGAGCGCGTCGTCGAACGCCTCGACGACTTCGAGATACTCCGAGACGCTGTGCTGGCGCCGCATCTCCGCGAGCACGTCGTCGGAGCCGGACTGGACGGGCGCGTGGATGAAGTTGTACAGTTCGTCGTGTTCGGCAAAGACCGCCGCGAGTTCCTCGCGAACGCCGTGGAGTCCCTTGGGGTTCGCCATCCCGACCCGCACGCGAAACTCCCCGTCGATTTCGGTGCAGATGCGTTCGAGGAGTTCGGGCAGGAGACTCTCGCCCTGGTTGGTGTCCCAGCCGTAGACGCCGGTGTCCTGGCCGGTAATCCGAATTTCCTTCGCGCCAGCGTGGACCAGCGCGCGGGCCTTCTCGACGTTCTCCGTCACCGACGGCGACTCGATGCGCCCGGTCGCCTGCTTGGTGATGCAATAGGAGCAGTCGCTCATACAGCCCCGGGCGATGGGGAGGATGCCGACGACGCCGTTGATGACCGTCTCCGTGTCCGCCGTCACCGTCGGACACTCGCCGTTCAGCACGTACTGTGGTACGTCGTCCCAGTGGAGCACTTCGGCGTCGAGGCCGGCCTCGTGGAACTCCTCGCCCTGTGCGAGTGCCATACAGCCCGTGACGACGAGGTCGGCAGGGGTCTCCGCATCCAGTTCTTTGGCCCGGCTGAGCATATTGCGCTCGGTCTTCTCGAGCACCGTGCAGGTGTTGAGGATGGCCACGTCGGCCGATTCGGGACCGTCGGCCGGGTGGTGGCCCCCCTCGCGGAGCGCCTGCTCTATCTGCTGGGTCTCACCTCTGTTGGAGGTGCACCCGTACGTCTCGATGTGATAGCGGGCCATCGGTTGCTAGGACGCAGTATCTTTGCGGGCAAAAGTGCGACGGATTGGCCGTCCGCACTGGCCGAGCGCGTGTCGAGGGAGCGGTCGGCGTCCCGGACGCCACTGCACTCCGGCTCACCAGAACGTCAGGAGTTCGAACAGGACCCGGAAAACCGGGAACCGTCGCTCGTCTGTCTGATACCGGAGGCTTAGCATCGTCCCGGCTGCGAGGACGGCGAGCCCAGCCAGCGGACCGACCAGCAGGGGCGGCAGGCTCGCGCTGACAGTCGCGGCCCACGTCGCGGCGACGGCCACGAGTACAGCGAGCGGCGTCGCGTCGGCCAGAGCGGTCAGGAAGGCCACTATCACTCACCACGCGTCTCGCGCCACTCCTCGACGATGACGTCACCGGCCGAGGCCCCGATACGGTCCGCACCGGCCTCGAACATCGCCTCGGCGTCGGCCCACGAACCGATGCCGCCGCTGGCTTTGACGGGGCGGTACTGGCTGAGCAGTTCGACGTCCTCGACGGTCGCCCCACCCTCGGAAAACCCTGTGGCGGTCTTGAGATAGTCGGCACCGGCGTCGGCGACCAGTCCGCCGACGCGGTGGAGCTCCGATTCGGAGAGCAGCGGGGCTTCGACGATGACTTTCACCGGGATGGGGACGCTCGCGACGACCTCAGAGAGGTGGTCGCGGACGGCGTCGTCCTCGCCGGCCTTGAGCCGCCCGACGTTACAGACCACGTCGAGTTCGTCGGCGCCCTCGTCCCACGCGGTCCGGGCGGCCGAACAGACGGCGTCGGTCGCGCCCTGACCGTGCGGAAAGTCGATAACCGCGGTCAGGGGGACGTTCGCGTAGTCGTTCGCCAGCCCCAGCGCCCACGGCGGGAGACAGGCCCGCATGCCGTACTGCAGCGCCGCGTCCAGACAGTCACGGACCGCGTCGGGCCCCGTCGTCGGTCCCAGCACCGTGTGTTCGATACGGTTGGGTACGTCGTCCATACCCGGTACTCAGATGGCACGTACCTAAACGTCCCGGGCGGAGCCGGTGTGTCGAAGCGACGTCCCGGTGTGGGCCGCCCGAGCGGTCTGTTTCTATCAGTACCCTGTACTGTTCGGTATGGGGCCGGAAGCTTTTCATCTACTGAGGGCGGGGTGGGGGATATGGTACTGCCGACGGGGTTCGCGCTGCCGCCGCTGCCGTATCTGGTCGTGCTCGTCGGCGGCGTCGTTCTCATCGCTGCGCTGCTGGTGGCTCTGGAGCCGCCCGTCGACCAGCGGACCGTCGTCGCCCTGGCGCCGTGGATGGCCCTGGGCGGCGCGCTGCACGCGCTCAACCAGCCCCCCATCGAACTCTACGACGCGGCGCTCGCGCCGCTGTTCGGGACGCCGTCGGTGTATCTCACTACGTTCAACACGATGGGGACGGTGTGGCTCCTGCTGTCCTTTCTGGGCGTCCGACTGGGCCACGACGAGAACATCCCCCGGAACCTCGGGCTCGTCGGCACCGGTATCCTGACCGTTATCCTGGTGCTCTCTGCCATCACTGCCCTTCGCTCCGGCATCATCGACCCCGTCTGGTCGCCGCTCGCGGTGCTTCTCTCCCTGTTCGTCGCTGCTATCGCCGTGCTCGCGGTGGCGCTCTGGCGGACGCCGCTGGTCATCAGGGCGCGCTATGCCGCCCCGGTGGTCATCTTCGCACACGTCTTCGACGGTATCTCGACGGCCATCGGGACCGACGTCCTCGGCGTCAGCGAGCGCTCCCCCGTTCCCCGCGCAATCATGGAGTTTGCCGGCGGGCTGCCGACGGCTTCGACCATCGGGAGCGGCTGGCTGTTCGTCCTCGTGAAGCTGGTCGTCGCGGTCGCCGTCGTCGTCCTCATGGACGACTACCTGCAGGAAGAGCCGGTCGAGGCGAGCCTCCTCCTCTCACTGGTGGCCGCCGTCGGACTCGGGCCGGCGACGAACAACGTCGTTCTGTTCCTCTTTGCGGGCTGACTGGAGTCGTCACTCCTCCTGTGACAGGTGCTGGGAGAGGTTCCGGTACATGATTCCGTAGAGGAACGCTGCGGACAGAATCGCGTAGGGGGCCACGAGAACCCACGGCTGGCCCCCACCGGTCGCGATACGCTGGCCCTTGATGGCCAGGAAGCCGAGAATCAATCCGAACACCGCTGCGTAGATGGCCGGTTTTCGCATTCGCGGGTGAAACAGAGAGATATCGTCGCTCATAGCTGGGGTGTTGCGACGCACCCACCTCATTGTTCCGGAGAATCCCCGCCGGTTTTACCCCCCGGCGTCGAACGGCCCCCATGGCTAAACAGCCCCATCTGCTGGTGGAACCGGGCGACCTCCACGACCTCGTCTTGCTGCCGGGCGACCCCGGCCGCGTCGACCGCATCGCCGGTCACTGCGAGGACAGCGAGGTCGTCGCACAGAACCGCGAGTACAAGCTCGTCAACGCGACCTACGAGGGACGGGACCTGACCATCTGTTCGACCGGTATCGGCTCGCCGTCGGCCGCAATCGCCGTCGAGGAACTCGCGGCCGTCGGCTGTGAGACGTTCGTCCGCGTGGGCACGACCGGTGCCCTCCAGTCCGGCATCGACATCGGTGACATGGTCGTCGCCACCGGCGCCGCGAAGGACGAGGGGACCACGGAGCGCTACGAGGACAAAGCCGTCCCCGCGGTCCCGGACTACGACGTGCTCTCGGCGCTCGTGGACGCGGCGGAAGCGAACGGCGAAGACGTACACGTCGGCCCCGTCGCGACGGACGACGCCTTCTACGCCGAGACCGAGGCATACGTCGACGCCTGGGAGGCCGCCGGGCTGCAGTGTGTCGAGATGGAGGCCGCCGCCATCTTCTCGCTGGCCCGCCGGAAGGGGCTGGCCGCCGGCGCTATCTGTACGGTCGACGGGAACCTCGTCGAGGGGACCCAGAAGGGCGAGACCGACGCCGACGAACTCCCCGAGAAAGCGAAGAACAACGTAGAGCGAGCCATCGACATCGCGCTGACCGCTGCGACGACGCTCTGAATCACAGACTGCAACGGACCGTGGCCGGTGTGCTTAGGATGGCCGAGTCCCAGGCATAGATATGTTCGAGGAGTTCGTCCAGCGTGTCCGCGCCCTCCTGGGCCGGCTCCGCCGCGCCGAGCGGCGAGAGCTACGGGAGTTTCGCCGCTGGGCGGAGACGACCGACCGGCTCGTCCACCTCTCGGTGCTCGTCTTTGTCCCGCTGCTCATCGGGCTGGTGACGCTGCTGTCGAACGCCGTTCCGCAGCTTTCCTTCCTGCTCTTTCCGCCGCTGGCCTCGGGCAGTTACACGCTGTTCGTGGACCCGCGCGGGAAGTACGCCGACCCCGTGCAGTTCGTCGCGGGGCTGACCATCGGCGCGGCCTGCGGGCTGGGGGCGTTGTGGGTGGCGACAGCGGTGCTCACGCTTCCCTCGGGACAGTTTCAGGTGGCTGCCGGGGCGGCGGTGCTCGCGACGCTCGCGACGGGGCTCATCACGTGGCCATTCGACATCGAGGAGCCCTCTGCGTACTCGACGGCGCTGCTGGCGCTGCTGGTCCAGCCGACCCAGCGGCTGACCTTCCTCGGGAGCATCTTCCTCGCGAGTTCCATCGTCGCCGTCGTCTTCGTCGTCTGGCGCAACCGCTTCTACGACCGCCGGGCGACCGTGCTGTACGAGTCGACCACCGGTGACGACCACGTGCTGGTCCCGATGCGTGGCGAGCACGCCCACGCGACGGCGATGCTCGGCGCGCGTCTGGCCGCGGCCCACGAGGCCGGCAAGGTAGTGTTGCTGGATATCGTCAGTGACACGGGCGCCGCCGAGACGGAACGAGCGATGCTGAACGGCGGCGTCGAAGCCGGTACCGTCGAGGCGGGCGGCGTGAATAAAACCGACCAGGTGAGCGACGCGGTCCGCGAGCGGGTCGAACGGCTGGAGTCTCGCGCTGCGACCATCGAGACGCGGGTCGGCGTCCCCTGTCAGGTCGTCGTCGCGACCGGCGAGGAGTCGGCGGCGGCGACGACGCTGCAGGCCGCCGAGTCGACGAACTGCGACCTCATCGCGGCGCCATACGAGAGCGAACACGGCGCCTTGACGACGTATCTCCGGGAGCTGTTCCGCGGTCGGTCGGACGTGCTCGTCCACCGCTCGCGCAACGGCCGCACCCGCTGGCGGCGGGTACTGGTCCCGGTCAGACGGGCCAGCGACGTGGCCCACCACATGGTCGATTTCGCCGTCCGGCTCGCCGGCGGGAGCGGGCGTGTCGCGGTCGCGACCTGCATCGGCGACAGCGGGGACCGCCGTCGCGCCGAGTCGATGCTTGCCGACCTCGCCGAACCGTTCGTCGGCGATATCGAGACCCGCGTCAGCGGCACCGACATCCACTCGTTTCTGGGCCGGGCGAGCCCGGAGTACGACCTTGTCATCATCGGGGCGAGCCAGGACCGTAGCGCGGCCTCCCGCTTCATCACGCCGCCGACGTTCGAGCGCCTGGACGACCTCGAGACGGACGTCGCTATCGTCGACCGGAGTCACTGAAAACGCGTCCGCCCTCGCTACTGCTCTCCGGCTCACTTCGCTCGCCGGTTCGCTTCGAGGTCGGCGCTGGGCGCCGCCCTCGCTACTGCTCACGGCTCACTCTGTTCGCCGTTCGCAATTCGAGACGATTCGCTCCTCGGGTCACTTGTTCCCCGTTCCGCATCGAGGGCCGTGCTACGCACGCCCCTCGCTTCGCTCATCGTCTCGCTACTGCTCTCCGGCTCACTTCGCTCGCCGGTTCGCTTCGAGGTCGGCGCTGGGCGCCGCCCTCGCTACAGGTCGCCGCCGTCCTCGACCTCTAGCAGGTGGTCGGCGACGCTCTCCATCCCCTCCCGGCCCAGTGCCGACTGGACCAGCAGGTGCCCGCCGATTACCGCCGGGCTGATGACGGTGTCGGCGCCCGCACGGCGGAGTTTCTCGACGTTCTCGCGGTCGGTCGCGGCGGCGACGATGTTCAGGTCGCTGTTGAGCGCCCGGGCGGTCAGGATGGCTAACGCGTCCTGGGCGTCGTCGTTCGTGGCCGCGACGACCGCTCGCGCGTCGTCGATGCCCGCCCGAAGCAGTGGGGCCTCGTCGCTCGGGTCGTCGGTGAGCACGGCGATGTCCCGCTGTTGCAGCCGAGCTGCCTTCTCCTGGTCCGGCGTCACAACCACGAAGTCGGTCGCGTCCACCAGTTCGTCGATTATCGGTTCGGTCAGGTCGCCGTAGCCCAGAACCACCACGTGGTTCTCGAGCAGGTCCAGTTGTGCATCAGTCATGTTTCCGAGTGCCTCCGAGAGGCGTTTCTCGATGGCGGGCCCCAGCAGGGTCCCCAGCGCGATGGCGAAGCTGGCCGTCCCCAGCAGCACCACCGACATCCCGAACAGTGTCGCCCGGTCGGTCGCCGGCGTCACGTCGCCGTAGCCGACCGTACTGGCTGTGACGAGCGTGTAGTAGAAGGCGTCGGTGAGCGTCGCGACCCCGTTGAACTCCTCGCGCAGCGCCCACGTGCCGACGGTGCCGTACACCTGCGCACCGAGCAGCGCCGCCCCGGCGGCGAGCTGGGCCGTCGAGAGGTCGAACTCGCGGTCGAAGCGGTGGCGGTTGACCAGCAGCGTCGGCAGCGACACCAGCGAGAGGACGACCAGCGGCGCCGACAGCGGCGACGACTGGACGATACCCTGCAGCGCCGACACCGGGAGCAAGACGACGGTCAGATACCACGCGGCCCGCAGCCGCTTGCGCAGCCCCGCCACGCTCACGAGCAGCGTAAACCCCGTCAGCGCGCCGGTGAACCCGGCGGCTAGCTGGAAGCTCTCCGGGATGGCGGTCCCCAGGACGCCGCTGATGGGGGAGGTGATGTTCGCGACACCAGTGACGAAGGATAGCACCGCGACGAGCGTCGGCAGCAGTATCGTCGCCCGGGCGCTGAGCCACTCCCGCGACCAGTCCATATCACCTCGTCACCATCGGTGGCTGTAAATGTACTGTCCCGGCAGCCGATGCGACAGCCCGTGCCACGCCGCAATCCGAACGTTCAACCCCGAACGAGCCATAGCCGCGCCCATGTACGCGGTCGTCGGCTGTAGCGAGTGCAGCGCCCTCTGGGTCCTCGAAGGCCGCCCCGAGACGAGTCAGTGTCCCCGCTGTGGGGGGCGTCGCCAGCACGCCAAACGCCGAAAGTTCGTCGAGACCGACGACGAGGACCACGCCCGCGAGGTGCGCTCGTCGATGCTCGCCAACCGACAGGGCCACGGCGACGCCTTTGCGGAACTGGATTCGTTCGCCGAGATGGACCGGCAGGTCGACGATGCGGGCGTCGACGACGAGACCTACCTCGAAGCGTCGGGTATCGACAGCGAGGCCGTCGCGTCGGCCGGCGACCGGGCAGACCAGGGGTCCGGTGGCGGGGCCAGCCGGAAAGAGACTGTCCTGCAGGCCCTGCGCGAGCTGGACGAGCCGACCGAGGCGGACGTGGTCGCCTACGCCACAGAGCGCGATGTCCCGGCGGACTACACCCGGCGCGCGCTCGAAAAGCTCGTGCGGGCCGGCCAGGTCAGCGAGTCCGACGGGAGCTACCGGCTCGTATGACCGAACTGGACCTCGAAGCCGGACCGGTCGCCGTCGGGTTGCTGGTCGGCCTAGCGGGACTGCTCTTTCTCGCCGCGCCGGTCGTCGCCCCGGTCCCGATTGGCGGACTCCGGGTCAGCCCCGTCGCGCTCTCAGCTGTAACGCTCACTGCCGCGTTCACGCTTGGGACCGTCGTCTTCGCCCTGCGGGGCCGGCGGCTTTTCGCGATTGCTCACGGCGTCTTCGCCGTCGCGTGGGCGCTGCTGGTGGCCGGGCCGCTGTTCGGGAACGGCGACTTGTTACTGGCCGGCGTGGTCGTACTCGTCGCCGGCGTCGGCTTCCTCGCGAGCCAGGCCCGCTGATCACAGCCAGCCGGCCATCTTCGCGAGCGTCGCCAGTGCGAGCAGTATCGTCACGACCTGCTTCAGGAGAGCGAGACGTCGTCTGAGGGACGCTACGGTCGATTCTGTCTCTGACTGGGTCGGGGACTCTGACTGGTTTGGGGACATGGTGGACGCCCGCGGGGGCTGCCCGGCGGACGCACCCGAACTACCGCCGGCTCTGAGAAAAGCGACGGCCATGGCCGCGTGGCGAAAGTGAAACTGTTAGCTCAGGTTGACGGCCTCGTCGAACAGCGGCTTCAGGCGACTGACTGTCTGGTCGTCGTGAGCGCCGGGGTCCAGATGGAAGTGAGCGACGGCGTCGGCGTCCCGGAGCTGGCCGGCGAACATATGGAGGAACTTGAAGACGGGCTGCATGTCCGCGAACTGCAACATCTCGGTCATCGAGTCCATGCAGACGACGAGCTGGCTGTCGTCGTCGTGGTCGTTGAGATAGTTGTTGAGCCGCATCCCCAGGCCGGTGATGTCGTTCGGATTTGCCGTCGTAACGAAGACGTTCTCGGGGACGCTCTCACCACCTGGTTGCTGGCCGGGCTGGTCGCCGACGACGACGATACCCATCCGCCCCGGCAAGTCGCCGTGGTGGTCGCGCCACTGGTCGACGAGGTCCGCCGGGGTACCCGAGTAGGTGATGTGCAACACGTCGAGGCGGCTGGGCGGGCCGGCACCCTGCAGGTCGAGACACGTCGCCCGTTTCTCGTCACTGAGGGAGGGGGCCATCACGATGACGTTCGTCCCGGGTGCTGGGCTGTCGGTCGGCATCACTGTCCCCCGTCGTCGAGGGTCGTCTCGGTACTACCGGCGCCAGGTGGTTGCTGGATTCGCATATAGGGTTCTTCTTCGATGTACTCGACGAGGCGAGTCGACCCCATAAATCCGCTGGGTGACTTCTGGAGTTCGAGATACTGCAGTCCCTTGTCGGTCACCCACGTCTCCAGGGTCTGCCAGGCGCCGTTCTCGTAGAACGCGGCGAGTTCCTCGTCGAGCGACTGTGGGTTGAACAGATACATCGAGGTGTCTTCGGGCTGGTAGAGGTTCTCCTCCTCCCAGAACCGTATCTGCCGGAGCTCGTCGTCGGTCAGGACGGGGAGCTGGGCCTCGACGTTGAGGATGCTGAACATGGGCGCGTCGCCCCGGCGCTCGTCGATGGTCCGGAAGACCGACGCGGGGTTGTCGGTGTCGTGTTCCTGCGGTTTGAACACGTTGCGCTTGGTGTTCTCCCAGATGTTGGCGAAGTCGACGAGAAAGAGCTGGTCGTTCGCCAGCAACTCCTCCATGTCGCCGATTCGCTCGTCGATGATAGTCCGCAGCCGCTTGGGCGGCAGTTCGACGGGCGGGATGATGGTGATAGGCATCCCCTCCTCGCGGGCCTGCACCATGAGGTTCGTCAGGATGGAGTGGGGGCTGGCCTGGCCGTCGTGTTCCAGCAGCAGGGTGCCGCCCTTGACGACACCGCCGCCCATGAGTCGGTCGAGGCCGTCGATGCCTGTGGACATGTGATCCGAGGGGACGAACTCCCCCGGGTGGGTCCGCAGTCGCGGCGAGATACGCAGCCCCTCGTGGGTGAAGCTCACCTCGTGGACGCGGGTGTCGTGGTCGACGCCGCGCATCTTCACCACCTCCAGGAACCGGTGGTAGTCGCCACCGACGTTCTCCCGCCAGAGCCGGAGCACGCCGTGGGTGTTGAACTGGACGGCGTCGCTCGCGGCGACGGTCTTGACGTCGTTCTGATTGAGGTCGGGCTGGGACTCCTCGGCGGTAAACAGCGCCGTCGCGCCGAACTCGTCGTTCAGCAGGCGGATGAAATCTAACAGTGTGCGCCGGAACACGTCCTGGTCCTCGCCGATAGCCGACAGCCCCGAAACGGAGTCGAGCACCACGCGGTCCGCGGGCGCGAACCGTTCGAGGTACTGCGTGATATACTGGGACTCGAAGGGCGCGGAGTAGTCCCCGCCCAGCATCTTCCCGCCTTCGAGAGTTTCGAGCGTGAGTTCGCGACCGTCACCGCCCTCGACGGTCTGGCCCGGGGTCGCATGCAGCGACGTGACCGTGAGGTTGTCGTCGTGGAGGTCAAAGGCGAACTCCTCGAAGGCGTCGGACAGTTCGTCGAAGGTCTGTTCGGTGCTGATGTACAGACAGTCCTCGTCTCGTGCCACTCCTTCGGCCAGGAACTGCATGGCCAGCGTCGATTTCCCCGTTCCCGGGCCGCCGGTGACCAGTACCGTCCGGCCCTCGGGGAGTCCGCCGTCGAGGATGCTGTCTAGGGTCTCACTGCCTGTCGGGACGGACATGTGGTTATCTGCCCTGAGTTGGCAACGCCCTCATAAATGACTGATGCCAACAGTATCAGTCATGAAACTGGTCACAGCGGGACTGCTCTCTTGTTCCCGCCGGACACCGGAAACCGTGACAGCAGTCCTGCTCATACTGCCGGCTGTAACAAACTGAAGTAATTCGCCCCCGCGGGTGGCGAATATCTTTACGAACTTACAGCCGGCAGTATTAGTCGATGTGGACCACGAGGACGGGGACCGGCGAGCTCTCGACGACGCGCTCCGTGACACTGCCCAGGTTGGCCACCCGGTCCCGGCCGGTGCGTCCGTGGGTGCCCATCACGACGAGGTCGATAGCCGCCGATTCCGCGTAGTCGACGATGGCCTTGTGGGGAATACCTTCCTCCATCCGCGTCTCGACGTCGAGCCCGGCTTCCTCGCCGCCGACACCGATGTCGTCGAGCGCGACCTCACCTTCCTCCTCTAAGGACTGTCGCACGTCGTCCTGCGTGTCCTTCTCGGCGGCCAGCACCAGCCGCCGGTCGACGACGTAGAGCCCGTGCAACACGGCGTCGTTGTCGCGGGCGATGGAGACGGCGTGGGAAAGCGTCTCCGTCGTCCCGGAACTCCCGTCGGTCGCGACCAGTACGTTGTCGTACATCCCGTGAAACTGCGTCCCGACGGTACATAGTACTCCCTGTTGGCACACCGCATGGCCGTCGACCTCGCTACTCCACGGCTCATTGCGTTCGCCGTTCCGTTACGAGTCCTCCCGTAGGTCGACCTCGCCACTGCTCCGCGGGTCGTTCCTCCCCGCTCCGCTTCGAGGGTCCTCCCTTCGGTCGGACCCTCGCTACTCATGCCATACACTTTTGCTTCCGGCAATCCTTGCTAGTTACTACCATGCACGGGGAGCGACAGCCGGTGGCTGACCGGGCAGAGCTATACGTCCGGTCGCTGCTCCCGGAGGGGTACAGCCAGCAGCAGGCGGCCACGCTGGACCGGGTCGACGACCTCATCGAGGACGGTGTCGTCGGGGAGCGGCAGGTACAGGTGTGTGGGCACCAGGTCCCCGCGTCGGTCGCCGCGACCCGGACCGCGGTCGGTGCGTTACTCGTCACCCGTCTGGCCGCGTTCCAGGCGTGGGCGAAGCGAAACGACTGCTCGCTCGCGCCGGCGATGGAACTTTGCACAGTGGACGACTCACTGGCCGACGCCCACTACCGGGCGCTCCGTCTCCCCGCCGTGTTGCTGGCCGAATACCGCGACGGTGACCTCCGCTGTGTGACGCCCCACCACGACGGCGAGGCGGTCCGTAGCGTCGACGACCGCCTCGACGAGCTGGCGGCGGGGGAGCCGACGACCTTCGAGCCGCTCCGACGGACCACGCCCCTGACCCCCACCTCGGCGATGGAATTCGAGCCCGAAGACGACGACTCCGAGGAGCGCGACACCGAGGAGCCCGCCCTGATAACGTAGCGGTACTGCGTTTCCATACGCCCACATTTACTTCGGTACGCGGAGGACCGCCGCTGACTCGCTCCGCTCGCCATCGAGCCCCCGCCCTCACTGCGTTCCTGTGGGACCGCGCCACCATCTCAATACACTTATCCCCGGCCGCTGTCGTAGCGTGGGGTATGAGTACGGTCACGGTCACACTGCCCGACGGGTCCACGCTCTCGATGGACGACGGCAGCACGGTCGAGGACGTCGCCTACGAAATCGGGCCGGGCCTCGGTTCGGACACCGTCGCGGGCGTCGTCGACGGCGACTTGGTCGACAAACACACTCCTCTCACCGAGGACGTCGAACTGGTCATCGTCACACCCCAGAGCGACGAGTACGCCGACGTGTTGCGCCACTCGGCAGCCCACGTCTTCGCCCAGGCCCTCCAGCGGGAGTTCCCCGAATCGACACTGACAATCGGACCGTGGACCGACGACGGCTTCTACTACGACATCACCGGCGTCGACTTAGACGAGGACGACCTCGAGGATATCGAGGCCGAAGCCGAACGCATCATCGAGGCCGACTACGACATCGAACGCGAGATGGTCTCCCGTGAGGAGGCCTTCGACCGCTACGAGGATAACCAGTTCAAACAGGATATCCTCGAGACCGAGGCCGCCGACGAGGACCCAGTCTCCTTCTACCAGCAGGACGACTTCTACGACCTCTGTCAGGGCCCCCACGTCGAGTCCACCGGCGAAATCGGCGGCTTCGCGCTGCTGGAAATCTCCGCGTCGTTCTGGCGCGGCGAGGAGGACAACGAGACGCTGACCCGCGTCTACGGCACGGCGTTCCCGACCGAGGACGGGCTGGAGGAGTACCTCGAGATGCGCGAAAAGGCCCAGGAACGTGACCACCGGAAGATCGGCCAGGAGATGGACCTGTTCTCCATCGACGACACCACGGGCCCGGGGCTCCCGCTGTACGAGCCAAACGGCAAGAAGATACTCAACGAGCTCTCCGACTACGTCGGCCAGCTCAACCGCGACGCGGGCTACGACGAGATAGAGACGCCCCACGTCTTCCGCACCGAACTCTGGAAGAAGTCCGGCCACTACGAGAACTACGTCGACGACATGTTCCTGCTGGAGGTCAACGACGAGGAGTACGGCCTCAAGCCGATGAACTGCCCGGGACATGCCACTATCTTCGACCAGAAGTCCTGGTCCTACCGTGACCTCCCGGTGCGGTACTTCGAGGACGGCAAGGTCTACCGCAAAGAGCAGCGCGGCGAGCTCTCCGGGCTCTCCCGGACGTGGGCCTTCACCATCGACGACGGCCACCTGTTCGTCCGCCCCGACCAGATAGAACAGGAGGTGCTGGCGACGGTCGACATCATCCTCGACACGCTCGATACGTTCAACCTCGACTACACGGTGCAGTTCGCCACCCGGCCCGAGAAGAGCGTCGGCGGCGACGAAATCTGGGAGAAAGCAGAGAACCAGCTCGCGTCCGTCCTCGAAGAGCAGGACATCGACTACGTCGTCGAGGAGGGCGACGGCGCATTCTACGGCCCGAAGATCGACTTCGCCTTCGAGGACGCCCTCGGTCGCAACTGGGACGGCCCCACGGTCCAGCTGGACTTCAACATGCCCGAGCGGTTCGATTTGACCTACACCGGCGAGGACAACGAGGACCACCGCCCGGTGATGATACATCGTGCGCTGTATGGCAGCTACGAGCGCTTCTTCATGGTGCTGACCGAGCACTACAACGGGAAGTTCCCGCCGTGGCTCGCCCCGGAACAGGTCCGCATCCTCCCCGTCAGCGACGACAACATCCCCTACTGTGAGCAGCTACAGGCGGAACTCGACGACTTCCGCGTCGAAATCGAGGACCGCTCCTGGACCGTCGGCAAGAAGATTCAGGTCGCCCACGACGACCGGGTGCCCTACATGCTCATCATCGGCGACAACGAGGAGGCGGCCGGCGACATCTCGGTCCGCGACCGGAAAGAGCGCGAGGAGAAAGGCATCGACCTCGCGGCGTTCCGCGACCACCTCGAGACCGAAGTCGAACAGCAGCGCACCGCGGTCACCTTCCTCGCCGGTCGGTAACCGCGCCCGACCCGATTATTTTTTCTCCTCTTTCAGCTCGTCGAGTTCGGCCTCGACCTCGCTGTCGTCGACTTCGCTGATGGCGTCGTCGTCGAGCTCTGCCCCGAGGGCTTCCTCGTCACCGTCCTCGCTCGTCTCGGCGTCATCCACACGTTCCTCGCCCATCTCCGCTTTCAGCGTGTCGAGTTCGGCGTCGACCTGCCCGTCCTGCTGGACCGCCTCCAGCTCTCTGTCCAGCTGGCTGCGGTCGTCGAGCTGGGTCTCCAGGGCGCCGTCCTCCCGGAGCTCGTCCATCGCCTGCGAGCGGGCCTCCATGTCCTCGGTGCGCTCCTCTGCGCGCTCTATCGCTCGGCTCACGTCCTCCATCTCGTCGCCCGCACCGGTCATGGCCTCGTTGACCCGCACCGAGGCCTTGGCGGCCTCGTGTCGAGCCTTCATCGTCTCCTTTTTCGTGCGGAACTGCTCTATCTGGCGCTGGAGCTCGTCTTTCTGCTCGACCAGCTGGTCCTGCTGGGACTGGAGCTGGCTTATCTGGCCCTCCAGCTCCTCTATCTGGCTCATCTTCTGTTTTTTCTTCTCCAGGGCCTGGCGTGCGAGGTCGTCGCGGTCCTGCTTGACGGCCTGGCGGGCCTGGTCGTTGTGTTTCTCGACGTTCTCTTCGAGCCGGCGTTTCTGAATCTCCAGACGTTTCTTCTGGGTCGTCAGGTCCGCGATACCCTGCTTGACGTCTTGCAGTTCATCACGGAGCTGTTCGTAGCTGTAGTCCAGCGTCTCGGTCGGGTCTTCCGAGCGGTTCAGGACGGCGTTTACCTTCGACCTGATGACGTACGATGCGCGCGAGAGGATTCCCATGCTCCACAGTTCGGGTCTCTAACGTTAAACTTCTTTCATGGGGTGGGGTACCATGTCGACAGCTACACGCGCCTCGCGCTCGACAGCCAAGCCATGAGCGACCCCATCCTGATACCCGGCGGCCGCGATGTCCGCGGGCGCCTCGACAGAGGGACGGACGCAGAACCGACGTCCGTCGACAGAGGGACGGACGCAGAACCGACGTCCGTCGACGGAGGGACGGACGCAGAACCGACGTCCGTCGACAGCCCCGACACAGACAGCGTGGTCGTGGCCTGTCCGCCCCATCCCCAGCATGGCGGCTCCCGGTCGGACCCGCGGCTCCGGGCGGTGAGCGACGGGCTGGCCCCCGACGTGGCCTGTCTCCGCTTCGACTACGGTGAGTGGGACGAGGGCGAGGGCGAGACTGCCGACGCCGAGCACGCCATCGCGTGGGCCGCCGACCGCTTCGACAGCGTCGGCCTCTTTGGCTACAGCTTCGGCGGCGGCGTGGCGCTGCGGGCGGCCGCCCGCGCCGATACGACAGTCGCGGCCTGTTCCGTCCTGGCGCCGGCCGCCGACCCCGGCGTGCTCGATACGGTGGCCTGTCCGCTGCAACTGCTCGTCGGCGAACGCGACACCACCGTCGACTGGGAACCGGTGGCCGACCGCGCGACAGCTCTGGGCCACGCGGTCGAGCGGCTGCCGGCGACACACCAGTTCCGGGGTGACCTGGGCCGGGTCGGCGAGCTTGTCGGCCGCTACCTGTCGGCGCGGCTGTGACGGTGGCCGGCAATCGCCGGCCGTCTATTTATGTTATATACGACACAATAGGTGGCTATGTCAACGGCCAACCGACTGCCGGCCGTCGAGCGGGCCAGCCACGGCGCGGTATCACTCGTTGCCGGCTTCCTGGCCGGTCTCGCGCTGTTTCTCGCCATCGGCGCCTCGACGGGCGATGCGGCGTTTTCCGCTCTCGTACTCGCGGTGGTGGTCGCGGTCACCCGGGCCCTGAGCCGCCGTGTCTGAGCCCCTTACCGTGGGGTAGATGGCTCTTATCGGGGCCGTACCTGGGACGAACACTCATAGCGCCGGTCGTGATAGACCAGTCGTGGTGTGTCTGTGGATCCGAGTACTGAAATGGAGCGAGACGACGAGGGACTGACGGAAGACCGAATATTCACGCTGCTGTCGATGGGGCGCCGTCGCGAGCTGCTCCGGGCCGTCGACCGGCTGGGTGGGGAGGCGACCGTCGGCGACGTCACGAACGAGATAGTCACCGGCGAACACGGGACAGACGCCGGCGCGAGAGCACGAAAGACGGTCTACGTTTCGCTGCATCAGACACACCTTCCGCGACTCGTCGAGTCGGGCGCACTGGTCCACGACGTCCACGAGAAGACGGTTCACCTGACCGAGCGCGGCGACGTGTTGCTGGCGTACCTCCGGTTCGACCCGACCGCCGAGCGAGCGGGACTGCTCTCTCGGGTGCTTCGACCGGGCGGGCGCAACCGCGCGAAGTAGCCACTGATTCGGGCGACAGTGCGAGCGAGTGGCGAAGATGGCGTGCTCCGAAACCGTTTTGAGGGCACGGGATTCACCGACAGTATGCCGACCGAACCCGAAACGGACTACGACCCGGAACTGGGTCGCAAGTTCATCTTCGTCACCGGCGGCGTGATGTCTGGCCTGGGCAAGGGCATCACCGCCGCAAGCACGGGCCGCCTTCTGAAAAACGCCGGGTTCGACGTGACCGCGGTCAAGATTGACCCGTATCTCAACGTCGACGCCGGGACGATGAACCCCTTCCAGCACGGTGAGGTGTACGTCCTCAAGGACGGGGGCGAGGTCGACCTCGACCTGGGGAACTACGAGCGGTTCCTCGACATCGACATGACGTTCGACCACAACGTCACCACGGGGAAGACCTACCAGCACGTCATCGAGAAGGAGCGCGCCGGCGACTACCTGGGCCGTACGGTCCAGATTATCCCGCATATCACCGACGACATCAAGCGGCGCATCCGCGAGGCCGCCGAGGGCAACGACGTCTGTATCATCGAAGTCGGCGGCACCGTCGGCGACATCGAGGGGATGCCCTATCTCGAAGCCCTGCGCCAGTTCGCCCACGAGGAAGACGAGGACGACATCCTCTTTACCCACGTCACGCTCGTCCCGTACTCGAAGAACGGCGAGCAGAAGACCAAGCCGACCCAGCACTCCGTGAAGGAACTGCGCTCTATCGGTCTCCAGCCGGACGTGCTGGTCGGGCGCTGTTCGGACAAGCTCGACATCGACACGAAGGAGAAAATCGCGCTGTTCTGTGACGTTCCCACCGACGCCGTCTTCTCGAATCCCGACGTCGACGACATCTACCACGTCCCGCTGATGGTCGAGGAAGAAGGCCTGGACCAGTACGTCATGGAGCAACTGGACATCGCCGACGAGGCCCTGCCCGAGGCCGAGCGGGAGAACCGCTGGCGTGAGCTCGTCACCCAGCAGACCGAAGGCGAGGTCGACGTCGCGCTGGTCGGCAAGTACGACCTCGAGGACGCCTATATGTCAGTCCACGAGGCGCTGAAACACGCCGGCCTGGAGAAGAACGTCGACGTCAACGTCGAGTGGGTCAACTCCGAGAAGATGCCCGACCACCACGAGAGCCGGATGCGCGAGGCCGACGCTATCGTCGTCCCCGGCGGCTTTGGCACCCGTGGCACCCAGGGCAAGATAGACGCTATCCAGTACGCCCGCGAGAACGACGTGCCCTACCTGGGCCTCTGTCTGGGCTTCCAGCTCGCGGTCATCGAGTACGCCCGCAACGTGCTGGGGCTGGAGGGCGCTCACTCCGCGGAACTCGACGAGGAGACGCCCCACCCCGTCATCGACATCCTCCCCGAGCAGTACGAGGTCGAAGACATGGGCGGGACGATGCGGCTCGGCGCCCACGAGACCGACATCGAGCCCGGGACGCTGGCAGCCGAGCTCTACGGCGACGATTCCTGTACCGAACGCCACCGTCACCGCTACGAGGTCAATCCCGAGTACTTCGAGCAACTGGAGTCCGCCGGGCTGAAGTTCTCCGGGCGCTCGGCCAACCGTATGGAGATACTCGAACTCGCGCCCGAGGAACACCCCTACTTCATCGGGACGCAGTTCCACCCCGAGTTCCGTTCCCGACCGACGCGTGCGAGCCCGCCCTTCGTCGGCCTGCTGGAGGCCGTCATCGGTGCGGACCCACACGGCGTCGACGCCGAGACGGAGGTGAGCCACTGATGGTGAACCCGGAGGAGTTCATCGAGGAGAAAATCGAGGAGATCGCCGACGAGGTCGGCGAGAAGAACGCCGTCATCGGCCTCTCCGGTGGCGTGGACTCTTCGACTGCGGCCGCGCTGGCCTACGAGGCCATCGGCGACCAGCTCACCGCCGTCTACGTCGACACCGGGCTGATGCGGAAAGGCGAGACCGACGAGATTCGCGAGACCTTCGACTACATGGACTCGCTGCGTATCGTCGACGCGAAACATCGCTTCCTCGAGGAACTCGAGGGCGAGACCGACCCCGAAGAGAAGCGCCACATCATCGGCGAGCAGTTCATCCGGGAGTTCGAGACGGTCGCCCGCGAGGTCGACGCCGACTACCTGGTCCAGGGGACCATCTATCCCGACCGCATCGAGAGCGAGGGGACCATCAAGTCCCACCACAACGTCGGCGGCCTCCCCGAACGCATCGACTTCGACGGCATCGTCGAGCCGATGCGGGACCTCTACAAGGACGAAGTGCGGGAAGTGGCCCGCGCGCTCGACCTCGAAGAGATAATCTCCGAGCGGATGCCGTTCCCCGGCCCCGGACTCGCCGTCCGAATCATCGGCGAGGTCACCGAGGAGAAGCTGGAGGTCGCTCGCGAGGCCAACCACGTCGTCGAGGAGGAACTCGAGGAGTACGAGCCGTGGCAGGCCCTCGCCGCCGTCATCGGCAAGGCGACCGGTGTCAAGGGCGACAACCGCGTCCACGGCTGGGTCGTTGCGGTGCGGTCGGTCGAATCGCGTGACGGCATGACCGCTCGCGCCCAGGAACTGGACTGGGACACCCTCCAGCGGATGCAGAGCCGTATCACGGGCGCCCACGAGAACGTCGCCCGCGTCGTCTACGACGTGACACACAAACCGCCCGCGACCATCGAGTACGAATGAACGTCATCCTCGTGGGGGACGACCCCGAACGAATGTGCGAGGCTCTAGAGAACGAGGGTCACACCGTCACCGTCGCCGACGTGGGCAACCGCCCCGGACTGGAGGAGGCCGGCGTCATGGACGCCGAGGTGTACCTCCTGACGGAGCTGTCCCAGGCCACCTCCATCGTGGTCGCGAAGGACCTCAACCCCGACCTGCGCGTCGTCGTCTACGCCGAGGGGTCGCTGCCGGACTTCGCCAGCCGCCAGACAGACCTCGTCGTCGACCCGAACCTGCTGGGGCCCGACGCGGTGGCAGAAGAGCTGTAACGGTCCGCCACCTTTTCACAGCGTCGTCACCACGTCCGCCAGCCGCCGGCTCCCCTCCCGTTTGAACGGGACGCCGTGGCCCATCGCGGCCACCTCGAAGGCGGGCGCGCGCTCGACCAGCGAGCGGAGGCTCCGTTCGACGGCCGCGGTGTCGTAGCTGACGACCCAGGGTGACGGTTCCAGCCGCCCGCCGGACTCCCGGACGAGGTCGCCCAGAAACGCCGTCGACAGCGATTCGCTCACATAACAGACGTGGCCCGGGGTGTGCCCCGGCGTCTCGTAGACGGTGAACGTGCCGACGGTGTCGCCGTCTTCGACGGGTTCGACGGGGTTGTCCGGGGCCGAGACGAGCGGCCCGCCGAGTCGCTGGATGAGTCCCTTGTGATTCGACAGCGGCGGCTTTCGCTCGCCGGTCACCAGCGGCGCGTCAGCCGCGCCGACGTGGATTGTCACCTCGGTACCGTCGAACGCCCCCAGTCCGCCGACGTGGTCCATATCGAAGTGTGTCAGCAAGATTCGGTCGAGGTCACGCAGTTCGAAGCCCGCCGCACGGAGCCCGCCGATGAGCTCGCTGGCGTGAAAGCCCATTCCGGCGTCGACCAGCGTCAGGGTGTCGTCGTCGACGAGGAAAGCGTTGGTTCCCGAGAGGTCGTACCACCAGACGTCGTTGGCGAGCGGGGTGACCATACCTGACCTTCGGTCCCGGGGCGGAAAATTCGCTCGAAAGCCGGCCCACGCCGCTCAGAAAGGGAGCTGCGACCGGACGAACTGCATGCCGGTCTTGGTCTTCGACGGGTCGCGAATCCACGCCAGCTCGTCGTCGGTCAGCTCGAAGTCGAAGATAGCCATGTTCGCTTCCAGATGCTCACGGCTAGAGGCCTTGGGTATAGCGGCGACCCCCTCTTGCTGGACGAGCCAGCGCAGCGCGACCTGTGCGGGGGATTTGCCATAGCGGTTGCCGATAGTGACCAGGGCGGGGTCGGAAAGGACTCCCCCGCGGGAAAGCGGGCTGTAGGCCGTCAGCAGGACGTCGTGGATGCGACAGTAGTCGAGCAGCTTGCGCTGGTCCCAGTAGGGGTGGTACTGGACCTGGTCGGTGAGGACAGGCGCATCCGAGAGCTCTCGGGCCCGGTCGAGGCGCGCGGGCGAGAAGTTGCTGACGCCGATGTGTTCGACCACGCCGTCGTCGACGAGGTCGTTCATCGCGTCGAGGGTCTCTTCGAGGGGTGCCATCCACGGCGTGTTCGGCCAGTGGATGAGCAGGCAATCGAGGGTGTCGGTCCCGAGCTTGTTCAGGCTCTCGCGGGTCGATTGCCGAACCGACGTGGCGTCCCGGTTCGAGCCGTCGAGTTTCGTCACCAGAAACACGTCGTCGCGGTCGACGTCGGCGGCCTCGATGCCCAGGCCGACCTGGCGCTCGTTGCCGTAGGCCTGTGCCGTGTCGACGTGGCGATACCCCAGTTCCAGGGCCGTCTCGACCGTCTCGGTACACGTCGGACCTGTCAGCTGCCAGGTACCCAGGCCGAGCGCGGGGACCGAGGTGCCCTGGACCTCGATGGTTTCCATACCGGAACTACTGCCGCCAGCGGGATAACGGCGATGCCAACAGGAGCCTATCGCTCGATAATCGTGCCGCCCGCGCCGACGGCGACGTCGGCTGTGCCGCGGACGACGGCGTTCAGATTCGCATCGCTCACTGGTCGAGCTGGTCGACCAGTACCGGTGCTTCGGTGGCCAGAATCTCTCCGACCGCCAGCTCGGCCGCTTCGGCGTCGCCCGGCAGACAGAAGACGAGCGTTCCGTCGCTGATGCCGGCCGTCGACCGGACGCCGACGATGCCGGTGCCGATGTGGTCGGCCAGGCGGGCGCGAAACGCCTCGCCAAAGCCCGGCAGCGCCTTCTCCAGGAGCGGGTGGACCGCCTCGATGGCCATGTCGTCGGCCGTCAACCCGACGCCGCCGACGGTGACGACGACGTCGACGGCGTCCCGGTCGACCAGGGTGTCGACCATCTGCTGGATAGCGTCGTAGCCACCCTGGAGGCGCTCGCGGCGCACGACCGTGTGTCCGGCCGCTTCGAACGCCCCCGTGATGCTGTCTTCGAGCGCGGCCCGGTCGCCCGACACCGTCACCACGGCCACGTCGACCGCACGGCTCGGCGTGGTCGTCCCGGCTGTCTGGGCCGCTGGCGTCGTCTGGTCGGTGTCCTCGGCCCTGACTGCTGCCTCGGTGTTGCCGTCGGTAGGGGCCGCCGACCCGTGGTCCTCTGCGGCTTGCTCTGCCGCCGACCCGTGGTCCTCGGCCAGGGGATCGCTCTCGGCTGTTTCGGGGTCCTCCGTGGCGGTCTCCCCGGCCAGTGGGTCCGCCGAGGTCGCCGCCTCCCCGTCAACCTCCGTACTGTTCCCTGCCGCTGTGTCCCCCGTATCGTCGGCCGTCCCGGTAGCGTCGTCCTCGCTCGACGATTCGCTGTCCGCCGACTCGGACTCCGACTCGTCGTCGATGGTAGGGCCACGGCGCGTGTCGCGGGACTGAAAATCGACCATATCGGCCCAAAGGCCGGGGCCCGCTAAATGGTTGTCCCGCGCGTAGCTTTCGGATATCGCCGATATATTTGTAGAATACCGTGAGGAAAATTTATATAAGAAAATACAAACACATTACATATGGAAGGGGTGCACCACGTGGTGTGTCACAAGTGCCCGTTCGAGGGGCTCTACGGGTCGGCCACGCACGCATCTGTGGAGCGCACAGCGCACGAACAGGCGTACGACCATCGTGTTAGCTCCCTCGAGATCAACCGACCGGAGCCATCGGCCGAGGTGTGACCGGCCGACCGCCAGTGTTTTGCAGTCGCTGACCCGACGGTGAGCTATGCAGGCTGTTCAGGCCGCTGTCAGGGACCGGCGTCTCGCCCGACGAGTCCGACCTGAGGGGACCACGATTCGCTCGCTCTGGCACTCGGTCGCGCAGGCAGGTGCATCCGATGGGTAACGACGCGCCCGACGACGACGGCTACGTCCACCGTCCCAGCGGCGAACCACCACGCCAGGCCGATACCAGCGAGGAGTTCGGTCGTGAGGGATGGGTGCTCGTGGGGATGATTATCCTCGGATTTCTGGTCATCCCCACCGCCATCCTGGTCCTGCCGGCCGCTCAGGGTGTCGTCCGGTCGTTCGGGCTGACGCTTCGGGCCGCCTATCTGGCCCTGCCGCTCGTCCCGGCGTTCTTGCTGGGGGCCATCGCGGTGTGGTCGGCGCTGCGCTCGCGTCAGTCGTAGTATCGGAGTCGATACTCGGCCGCGAACGTTTATACGGGCGTCTACCCACCTCCGTACCAAATGGTCTCCACGCCCCTCGCGGTGGTTCTGCTGGCCGCCGTGGTCGGGATGGGCGTGGCCGGACTGGTCTGGCTCCACCGCGACCGGCCGGGTGCCGGCCCCCTGGCCGCTTTCGTTATCTCGGCCAGCCTCTGGGCCGTCGCGCACGGGCTCGAACTCGCAGCACCCGGTGTCGTACTGATGGAACGGCTGGTCCAGATGCAGCTCACGCTCTCGGTCGTGGTCCCTGTCGCGTGGCTCGTGACGGTGCTCGAGTACACGGGCCACCCGGACTGGCTCACTCGCAAGCGGGTCGCGCTACTGCTGATAGAGCCCGCCGTCTTCGTCACGCTGGTGTGGTCGAACGGTACCCATCGGCTCGTCTTCCAGAGCGTCACGGTCGCCACGACCGCCGAAACGAGCACGCTGGTCCCCGTCTGGGGGCTGGCCCGCTGGGGCCATCTGGCGTATATGCTCGTGTTGATACTGGCGGGCGGGGTCCTGCTCATCCGGACGATGCTGCGAACCACCGACCGCTTTCAGGGCCAGGTGCTCGCGCTGCTGGTCGCCATCACCGTCCCGACGGTCGGCCACTCCATCCACGCCTTTGACCTGGTGCACGCGTCCTTCGACCCGACCAGTCTGGGCTACGTCGTCTCGGGGGTCGTACTCTCGGGGGCCCTGTTGCGGGGCCAGCTGTTGGACGTCGCCCCCGTCACCCGCGACCTGGGCCGGGAGGCGGTGTTCGCCGAGATGGACGACGCGGTCGTCATCGTCGACGGCTCGGGCCGCATCGTCGACGTCAACGCCGCTGCCACGGTCTTTTTCTCGGCGGGTCCCGCGGAGCTCTCGGGACGGGAGCTGGCCAGCGAACTGCCCGACTTGGCCGAGACTGTCCCCGACGCTGGCAAACGCGCCCAGACCGAGACCCGGCTGGAGCGCGACGGAGCGGTCCGGTACTACGACGTCCGAATCACGCCACTGTATCGCTCCTACGGCGTCGTCTCGGGCCATCTCATCAGTCTCCGGGACGTGACGAACCGCCGCCAGCGCGAGCAGCGCATCGACGTGCTCAATCGCCTGCTCAGACACAACATCCGCAACGAGATGAACGTCGTCCGCGGCAACGCCGACCTGCTGACCGACAGCGTCGACCCGGCCGAACGGGACCGCATCGACCGCATCGTCCGGACCGTCGACAGCATCGTCGACCGGAGCAACAAGATCGGCCGTGTCTCCGAGGCCCTCGAGAGTGAGCGCGCCAGACCGGTTCGGCTGCCGGAGCTCCTGGAGACGGTCGTCGCGGACGCTCGGGAGCGCTACCCCGGGGCCGACATCGGACTCTCCTGTCCCGAGGCGTGCTGGGTCGACGGGTCTCCGGCGCTGACGCTCGCGTTCGAAGAACTGCTGGACAATGCCGTGGAACACAGTTCCACGAACCCTGCCTCGCAGGCTCGGCAGGACGCTGTGCAACACGTCGCGCCCGCGGTGAGCGTCGATATCGACGTCACCGTCGGGGACGACAACGTCGTCGTCCGGGTCAGCGACGACGGCCCCGGCATCGCCGACCACGAGCGGGCCGTCATCCTGGCCGGCGAGGAGACGCCGCTCCAGCACGGCTCCGGCGTCGGGCTCTGGCTCGTGAAGTGGGTCGTTCGCAACGTCGGCGGCACGCTCTCCTTTGTCGACGGCCCCGGGACGACCGTCGAGATAGAGCTGCCGGCGGCGGCGCGGCCGCCGACTGCGGACAGGCAGACTGACAGGCAGAACGCGGACGAGTCGCCGACGGACGATTCACCGGCTTCGTGAGCTACCGCTCTTCGTCGCGACGCATCGCGATCTCGAACCACGGACAGAGGCGAAGCTGTCGGTAGTATTCGGGATGCTCGTCCAGGCGGTCGTAGGGCACCCACATGAGGCCGTCGACCTCCTCGGGGTTCGGGTCGAGCGTCGTGTCGGTCAGCGTCGCCTGCAGGACCGCACAGACCTCCCACTCCAGGCCCGCGTTCTCGTAGTAACGCTTGTACTCGAACCGGTCGGTCACCCGGAGATCCTCGTACTGGTCGGGCGTGACGCCCAGCTCTTCTTCGAGGCGCTGTTCGGTCGCCTCGACCTGCGTCTGGCCCTCGACGGGGTGGGAGGCGACGGTGCCGTCCCAGTGGGTGTCCCAGAGGCGCTTGTCGGCCGCGCGCTGGGCCAGCAACACGTTCCCATCCCCGTCGAACAGCAAGGCGGTAAAGGCCCGGTGGCGGATACCGTCGCCAGTGTGGGCGTCGAGCCGGTTGACGAGACCCTGTGGGTTGTCGTCGGCGTCGACTGCGATGACGTCTTGCTCGGCGTTCTCGTGTGGCTCGTCGGCGTCGGAGGTCATGGTTGCTAGCATACCCGGTGGTGTCTTACGCGCTTCGACTTTTGACGGCGCTCGGGCGGGGGAAACTAGCGACTGTGCGGGCCGACAGACAGAGACGCGATACTCGACTGTGAAAACGCCTGGTGCCGGTCAGTCCCACCGATTCCCGTCGGTCGGGTCCGGGCCGCTGACATCGTCGTCCGTGTCGCTCGCTTCGGTACCGCTGTCGACGGTGTCGTCGGGCGTACTGGGCGTCGTATCGGCGTCCGCTTCCGTCGCCGTGGCCCCGGCGTCCGCGTCGGCGCCCATCTTGGTCGGCCCGTCCGGAATCTCCGGCAGTTCGCCGTGTATCTCCCGGTACGCGTCGGCGAAGCCGTTCGCCCAGATGTACGCGACCGCCGAGAGCCCGACAAAGGACACGACGAACCCTACCGGCGCGCCGATGATGGTCAGTCCCAGCACACCACTGACGATGCCGACCGCGAAGTTGACCAGTATTGCCAGCCCCACGGCCCGCAGCATGGTCCGGTTGGTGACGAACGTCCGTAGCACGTCGATGTCGAAGCCCGCGCTCAGGTCGTCTTTGACCAGGAAGTTACAGATCATAATCGGCGCGACGACCGCGATAGCGATGGCTCCGACGAGGTACAGAACACCGCCGATGACTCCCCCTATCGCCGAGAGGATGGCGCTCCGTAGCACTGCCGCCAGCAACAACAACACGCCGGTCGGCAGGAGCGTCACGGCCCCGATTACGAGCCCGTAGACGAACAGGATGGCAAAGCCCTTCGCGCCGTTGACGCTGAGCTGGACGATGTCGTAGTCGCCCCACTCCGGCGGGGTGTCGGTGTCGCCCCGCAGGACCTGCCGCATAACCTCCAGTACGTAGCCGTACACCGTGAATATCGGGATGAAAACGAAAAAGGCCAGCAACATCGCCCCACCGCCGATTGCGACCCGTTTGAGCCAGTCTTCGCCCTGTGTCTGGTAGCGGAGCGCGGCTTCTATCATATCACCGGAGAATTCGGGGATGTCTGTAAATAGCTTGTGACTAACGGAGAATCTCTCTGTAAGTGGTTTACTTGCTCTCCGGTCCGATTACGGCGGTATCGGACACCATCGGCACAGGTCCGGTGTCTGGTCGGACTCGGCTCACATACCGGACAGACCCACCGCTCAGAACAGTTCGGACCGAAGATGAAATGGCTGGGGAGTTTTGACCCCAATGACGGCAGAGCCGTCGGTTGGAGTGGGCCAACTCGGATTTGAACCGAGAGCCTCCCGGTTATCAGCCGAGCGCTCAACCTGATTGAGCTATTGGCCCAGGTGAGCGCATCTGAGTATTCCCGAGGGGTATAGAAAAGGGTGACGTTTCACCACCGCGGTGTCAAACCGCCACAGGGCTCACTTGTCTTCCGATTCCTCGAAGTCCACGTCGGTCGCGTTGTCGGGGTCGAAGCCGCTCCCCGAATCGCCGGACGCGTCCGGCCCCGGCCCGGTAGCGCCCGGCCCGGCAGCGCCTTCCTCGTTGGGGAAGCCGCCGATGTACACCTGGCCGGAGGCGAAGCCGCCGGTCTTGGCGTCGATGTAGGGGCGGACGACCCACCGGCGCACCGCGGCGCGGATGGGGTAGCGGGTCGGCGGCAGGGCGAGTAGCAGGCCGACGAAGTCGGTCACGAGCCCGGGCGTGAGGAAGAACGCGCCGGCGGCGACCAGCAGCCCACCGTCGATGAGCTCGTTTGTCGGCACCTCGCCGGTCGCGAGCTTCTGCTGTATCTTCTGGAGCGTGGCCCGACCCTCTGCCCGGACGAGTAACATCCCGACGAGGGCGGTCAGAACGACTAACGCGACGATGACCAGCGGGTGGACCGGATAGACGACGCCCGTCGCGAGCGCGACGAGCAACACCGCGTCGAACAGCGGAATGAGCAACAACAGGGCGATTGCCCGGAGCATACCCCCGATTGCAGGGCCTGGGTCAAACGCTTTTGGAATGCGAGCCCGACCAGTGGGAGGGCTCGACAAGCGAGCGGGGAACGGAGTGACCCGCGAGCAGCGAGATGTCGACCAGCGGGAGACATCTCGGAGCCCACCGCCGCTACCGCTCGTGCACCCGAACGTCCACGGGCTCGGTCGGCGAGAGCGTGATGCGCATCGCCAGGTTCAGGGGCGGCTCCGTGACGGTCTCGAAGCGGTAGCGCTGGGCCAGGGTGGCGATGGCGAGTTTCGCTTCCATCCGGGCAAAGCGCATCCCGATGCAGTGCCGTGGGCCGCCGCCGAAGGGGTAGTAGGCGTAGTCAGGGAGTTGGGCCTCGAACTCGTCGGTCCAGCGCTCGGGGCGGAAGGCGTCGGGGTCGTCGAACCACCGCTCGTCGCGGTGGACGAGCCACTGGGGAATCGTCAGCTGGGCCTCGGGCGACACGTCGTAGCCGCCCAGCGTCACCGGCTCGGTGGGCTGGCGGAAGGTGGTGAAGGCGGGCGGATACAGCCGCAGCGTCTCGGTCAGCACGTCGTCGAGGTAGGGCAGTTCGAAGAGGTCTTCCGGCGTCGGGTCCGCGCCGCCCAGCACCGAGTCGAGTTCGTCGTGGAGCTTCTGCTGGCGCTCGGGGTGGTGGCCAAGCAGGAACCAGGCGTAGGTGAGCGTCAGCGCCGTCGTGTCGTGGCCCGCCACGAGGAAGGTCAGCAGCTGGTGGCCCAGCCGTTCCCGGGTCATCGTCGCCTCGTCCAGCGACAGGAGCAGGGAGAGGACGTCGTCACGGGCCTCGCGCTCGGCGGCGCTCTCGGCCTGGCGCTCGGCGATGATGTCGTCGAGCGTCGCCTCGAAGTTCGCTCTGGCCGTTCGCACGCGGCGGTTCGTCGGCGTCGGCACCGCGAGCGGGACGTAAGCCGACAGCGAGCGGGGGTCCAGCCGCTCCCGGAGCGCCGACAGAAGCGGCTCCAGGGCTCCGGCGGTGCGGTCGATATCCACGTCCAGCAGCGTCTTTCCGAGCACCCGCAGGGTGTACTCGCGCATCTCCGGCAGGACGTCGAAGCGCTCGCCGTCCGACCATCCGTCACCGGTCGCGGCGGCGAAGCCAGTCATCGTCTCGCCGTAGGCGGCGATTTTCTCCCGATAGAACGCCGGCTGGAGCGCAGTGCGCTGTTCCTTCCACTCCTCGCCCTCCAGCAGAAAGAGCCCCTCGCCGATGTACTCCCCGAGCGTCTGCTGGAGCAAGGCGCCCTTCTCGTAACTGCCCTCGTCGGTGACGAGTATCTGCTCGACGAGGTCCGGATGGGTGACGAAGTAGCCAGTCGTCCCCGCGACGTTGTAGCCGACAACGTCGGCGTCCATCGCCCCCACGCGGTCGTAGAACGCGAGCGGGTCCCGCAGCATCGAGAGGGTGTTGTCGACGACGGGGATGCGACCCGGCCGCGGTGGGTCGTCCCCGGGCGTGACCGGCCCCGGATGGTCCACCTGCTGTGTTGCCATTGTTCGGGGTTAGGAGGGCGCACAGTTCGGTCTTTCGTCCTAGCAAACGTGGTTACTACAGTACAGTGTGACAGAGCGGATGCTCACAGCCAGAAAGCCCCCGGCCGCTGGGCTACTGCGACTCGCTGCGGTCCTCAGGAGCTTCGCTCCTTGCGGTCCTTAGGTCGTCTCGAACGCCCAGCGGCCGGCCCCTTTCAGTCCCACCCATGCTGGCTGGGCAACTGGCTAGGGGTGGACTGAAAGGGGCGAACCGTTCGACGAAGGCGGACGACGTAAGCACCGGCGCCGACCAGCGGGAGGCGAGGAGCGCAACGAGGCCCCCGAGTCGAACGGTTCGGGGCTTTCTGGCTGTAGACACCAGCGTTGCCGATAGTAACTGACACCACCAGTCGACAGACACCCCCACTTCCTTCTAGTCGCACATTTGGTCGGAGTAACAGCCCCTATGTGTGCCCATCACCGACAGCCGGTATGGACGAGTTCGCAGCGGAGACGAAAGTGGAGTGGCGCGAGTGGGGGCCCGAGGCGTTCGAGCGGGCCGCCGGGACCAACAAGCCACTCCTGCTCTCGCTGACGGTGCCCTGGAGCCCGGAGTGTCGGGCGATGGACCGGGGCGTCTTCGGCGAGCCACGCATCGCGGCCAACATCAACGACGGATTCGTGCCGGTTCGGGTCGACGCCGACCGGAACCCCCTCGTGCGCGAGCGGTACACCATGGGTGGGTTCCCGTCGACGGTGTTCCTGACGCCCGAGGGCGAGGTCATCAGCGGGTCGACGTTCCTCGGCCCAGAGGGATTCCGGGGTATCCTCGACTCGGTACGCGAAGCCTGGGACGCGAAGGGGACCGCCGCCGGCTCCGTGCCGCGCCAGCTCCAGGACGAGGCGCCGCCGGCGGGTGAACTGCGCCCGCGCATCGAGGAGCACATGGTCGAACAGCTGCTGGGGGCCTTCGACGAGGAGTACGGGGGCTGGGGCTCGGACGTGAAGTTCCCGCTGGCCCGGACCATCGAGTTCGCACTGGTGCGCGCTCGCGACCAGGCCACTCGAACGCTCGAAGCCGTCCAGACACACCTGCTGGACACCTACGACGGTGGGTTCTACCGCTACGCGACGGGACGGGACTGGTCGAACCCGCGCCGGGAGAAACTGCTGGACGAGAACGCGGCGCTGGTCCGAGCGTTCGCCCACGGCTACCGCTACACCGGCACCGAGGCCTACCGGGACACGGCCATGCGGACCGTCGAGTATCTGACGACGGAGCTGTGGACCGGCGACGCCTTCGCCGGCAGTCAGGCCGGTGACGACGACTACTACCAGGCCAGCCCGAGCGACCGGGAGGACGCCGACCCACCGCACGTCGATACGACTGTCTTTGCCGACCGGAACGGTCTCGCGATAGACGGGCTGCTGTGGGCCCACGCGTACACCGACGACGAGCGGGCAAAGCGCAAGGCAGAGCGCGCGCGTGAGTACGTCTGCACCCAGCTCGTCGACGAGGACGGCGCGGTGATTCACGACGACGCCGCCGACAGCCACCGCGGGCTGCTCATCGACCAGGCAGGTCTCCTGCAGGGACTGACGACGAGCTGGCAGGTGCTGGGCGAGGGCGGGCCCGCCGAGGCCGTCGCCGACTGGGGCGTCGACCACCGCCAGCAGGAAAGTGGCGCGTTCCGCGACGGCCCCGACGAGGGCGCGGGGCTCTGTGGCCGCTCGCTCCACCCGCTTGACTCGACGGTGGAACTGGCCGACGCTCTGGTGGACATCGCCGCGCTCACCGGTGAGGACCGGTACCGCGAGGTCGCTCGTGACGCCATCGAGTCCTTCGCCGGCGCCGCCGAGCGGATGGGCGTCGAAGTGGCCGGCTACGCCAGCGTCGCCGCCCGCCTGCAGGACCCCCAGCGACTTGTCGTCGGCACCGAAGCGGGCACAGACCTCCACCGGGCCGCACTTCGCCTGGCCGACCACGAGACCACGGTGGTGCCCGACCCGGACGGCGACGGCGTCGCCCGTCGCCACGAGGGCGAGACCGTCACGGCCGAGGGCGAGACCCCCGCAGAACTCGACGCGGCGCTGACCGGCGGCGCGTGATAGGGAACGCTGTCGTGATTTGCCGAGACACGCCGACCCCCAGGTCGGCGCTACCCGGAGATAATCTACACCGAACTCTATGAAACAGTAAACAGCCAAATAGTTTTGTTCGTCCGCCGAGAGACGCAGGTATGGCAAGTCTGCGAGACCTGGGCCTCTCCGAGTACGAAGCTCGTGCGTTCCGGTCGCTGCTGGATACCGGACCGACGACGGCAAAGGAGCTCTCCCGGGCCAGCGACGTTCCGATGGGACGCATCTACGACGTGCTCAACAGTTTAGAGACCTACCGGCTGGTGCGCAGCCAGACGGCGAGCCGGCCGAAAAAGTACGTCGCCGTCGAGCCCGAGACGGCGCTGGACCGGCTGCTCGACGACAAGAAGGAGGAACTCGAGGCGAAAGCCCAGCAGTACGAGGACATCGTCTCCGAACTGGGCGACCAGCTGGAGGCCGGCGACCACGTCGACGAGCCGTTCTGGACCGCCGCCGTCGGGCCCGAGGAGACCCTGAACCTCCTGCTGGAGCGGCTGGCCGCTGCCGAGGACCGAATCGTTATCGTCGGCTCGCCGCCCGCTCGGCAGCTGGACATCGTCGAAGCGACCGAGGTGGTCGTGGAGAAGCTGATCGCCGCCCTCGAACGCGGCGTCGACGTCTCCCTGCTGGTCCAACGCGACCTCTTCGAGCGGCTCCCCGAGGGCGCCAACCGCGCCTACTACGAGCGGCTCTCGGCGTACGATAACTACAGCGCTCGCTACAGCGAAGACGTCTCGACGACGTTCGAACTCATCGACGACACCGAGGTCTGTATCGAAGTTCCACACCCGCTGGGTCGGGACGAGACCTTCGGCGTCGTCGACCTGAAAGACCCCGAGTTCACTGCCGACGTCAGCGAGGCCTTCGCCGAACACTGGGCCGAGGCCACGCCCGTCGGACCGCCCTGAGAATCAGTCGTCGTTGGGCTGTTCTTCGGACACTTCGCTCCGCAGGTCTTCCAGCTTCGCGATGCGCTCTGCGTGAGCGTTGTGCTGGTGGATGGATTCGTCGTTGGACTGCTCCATGTAGACGATGGCATCGTCCGGGAGGTCAGGGAACCGCTCGACGACGCCCTCGGCCAGCGCTCGCACGCAGTCCTCGACGAACTTCGCGTCCTTGTGGGCCTCGAAGGTCATGTGGTCCTCGTCGGGCCGTTTCGCGAGGTTGTAGATGCGCGCGCTCATCGAGTCACGGGCGACCTCGATGAGTTCGTTCAGGTCGACCTCCGGGGCGCCGTCGCTCTCGACGGTGAGCGTGGCGTGGCCACGCTGTGAGTGGCCGGCCTGGGGCATCTTCTGGAGGAACTCGTCGATGACCTCGTCCTCGACGGCCATGCTCTGGAGGGTTTCCCGGGCGCGAGCGGCGGACATCCCCTGCGAACAGGGGCAGACGGTCATCCCGGTGACCTGGGCACCGATCTCCTCGCTGGTGCCCTCGTCGGTGGCCGTCGCCGAGGCGATGATTGTCGCCGTCGACTGGGTGGCCATCTCGCTTTCGGGTGTCAGCTCGTGGGTGACGTAGTCGGCTTCCATCCGAACCTCTGCCTTCGTGGTGTAATCGTGTTTCTCCAGGAGGAGTTCGGCGGCGTCGCCACAGACGTCCTCGACGCGGTAGGCCTCTTCCGAGACCGCCGTCTCCAGCGTCTCGTCGATGACTTCCATGTTTCGGGACATATCCGCGCCCTTCCGCCAGGAGGGGAGGTCGACGAACACCTCGAACTCGGCCATGAGAACGATCGGGTCCCGGTCGCGCCGGCCCAGTTTGACGAGCTTCTCGACACCGGTGACACCGACGCGGTTGAGACCGACCGTCACGTCCGGACTCGACGCCTGCACGTCCGGGAGTTGCTGACTCATTGGCCTCGCTTAGGACGAGACTCGGTTATTGCTTTCGGAACCTACAGGACGCGAACAGACGGGTGCCACCGGCCCATGGTAGTGCTGGCCGACGGAAAAACAGACGATTCAGTCCGCGGTCGGGGGGTCCGGCCTGTCGATATCCCGGAACGCCCTGTCGAAGTCGGTCGGGTCGAAGTCGGCCACCAGGTCTGAAAGTGCCGCTTCCGCCGTCTCGATATCCGCTTCCAGCTCGCTGAACCGCTCGCTATCGGCCAGTTCTTCGAGGGTCTTGCTCTGGATGAGGGCAGCCCGTTTCGCCGTCAGCGCGTAGTACTCTCTGAGCTGTTCGTCGTAGGTCAGACACCGGACGAGGTGGGACACTGTCCCAAGCAGCGCCCCCTCGGTGACCGGTTTCTGGACGTAGTCGTCGAAGGGCATCTCGATGATGTCGAAGTCGGCTTCCTCGCCGGTCACCATCGCGACACGCGTCTCCAACCCGCGCTCGCGGATGGCCTCCAGCACTTCAGACCCCGAGAGCTTGGGCATCCGCCGGTCCAGTAACACGATGTCGACCGACGGAGACAGCGCGTCCAGCGCCGCCGGCCCGCTGTAGACCGTCTCGACGTCGTACGTCTCCTCGAGTTGTGATGCGTACGTGTCCGCGACGTCGACGTCGTCGTCGACGATGAGTATGCGAGCCCCCCCAGCTTCTGACATTGTCTCGACTTAGAGGATGCACAAAGACACCAAAAGGGTTGTGGCAGTTTACAGAGCGTGAAAATACCCGGTCTGTAGCCGTCGAGTCCGTCCCGCTACTCCCCGACGATATCGTCGTAGCGTGCGCCCGTCTGTTTCAGCGTGGCGGTCGAGTAGAGCCGGTCGTGGTCGACGGGGAGATACGTCGTCGAGAGCTCGTCTATCTTCTCGTCGACGGCGTCGGCGTCCCGGCCGTGAATCATCGTAAACAGGTTGTACTCCCAGTCCTGTTCGGGGCGGCGCGGGCGGTGGTAACACAGCGTGACGTATGGGAGCTCACCGACGCGCTCGCCCAGTTCGTCGAGCTGGTCGTCTGGGACGTCCCAGACGACCATGCAGTTGTTGTCGAAGCCGGTCGTGATGTGATTGACGACACAGCCGATACGCTTGATACAGCCGGCCTCACGCAAGCGCTCGATGGCCGCGAGCACGTCGCCCACGTCGGCATCGATGGCGTCGGCGATATCCCGGTAGGGCGTCGCCGAGAGCGGGAACCCTTCCTGTATCTCCAGCAGGAGCCGGCGGTCGAGCGCCGAGAGGTTCGCGGCGGCGTCCTCGCTGATACGGGTGGCGCTGGCGTCGGTCCCCTCGATGGATTCTCGCGCGAACCGATCGCTGTTGACGACCGGAAACTCCAGGTCGATGTAGTAGTCGGTCAGCATCGGGAGAACGAGCACCGGACACCCGGTACGGGCCTCGATGTCGGCGAGAATCTCGTCGCGTTTCTCGCGGGAGCCGGCGGTGACGACGAACCACATATTCCACTCGTGGTCGCGGGCGTAGTTGTGGTTCACCTGCCGGTAGTCGTTGATGACGGCGGCGACCTCGTCGAAGCGGTCCTCGGGGGCCGACACTGCGGCCAGCGTTGAAGAGCCGATGACCGGCGGGTTCAATACGGCGCCAAAGCGCCGGAAGATACCGTCATCGCGGAGGCGCTCGACGCGTTCGAGCGCCTCCGCGGCCGGGATACCAAGCTGTTCGCCCAGCGCGTCGAATGGGCGTTCGCGAACCGGGAAGTCGCTCTGAAATCCGTCGATGAGTGCGGCGTCGACGTCGTCGATACGCTCCCGCCAGTCACCCGCCCGGAGACTCATTGGGTCGGCTTAGGAGTGGACGGGTGTATCGTTTTCGGGAGCGAACGGTGTTCCCGCAATATGAGAACGAAACGGAGGGGCTTTCAAACTCGCCGCCTAACGGCGGCCCATGGCACAAGCGACCCGCGAGTACGGTGACTGGCCGCTGAAACGGCTGATGACCGAGGTCGTCGGTTCCGGCCACAAATCGGCCGACGATATGACCCGCGAGCAGGCCCGCGAGGCGTTCCAGCGCATCCTCGACGGCGAACCGGACCAGACGACACTCGGCGCGTTCTGGCTGGCCAACCGCTGGAAGCGCAACACGCCCGAGGAGCTGGGCGCCTACGTCGACGTGATGGCCGAGGAGTCGGTCGTCACGGCCGAGCCCGACGCCGACCCCGTCGACTGCGGGGCGAACTACGACGGCAAGGGCCGCTCGGCCATCCTTGGTGTGGCCGCCGGGCTCGTGGCCGCTGCCGCCGGGACCCCCGCCGTCGTCCACTCCGGCGACCGCGTCCCCACACAGAAGCAGGACGCCTACAAGCACGTGCTCGACGAACTCGGCGTCCGAACCGAACTCGACCCCGCCGAGAGCGCCGACATGGTCGACGACGTTGGCTTTGGCTTCTATTATCAGCCCGCGTTCAACCCCGGTATCGACGCGCTGTTCGACCGACGTGACAACATGGGCGTGCGCTGCTTCGTCAACACCGTCGAGACGCTTGCGAACCCCGCCGGCGCCAGCGTCCATCTGGGCAGCTTCTACCACCTTCCGTTCGCGAAGAAGATGGTCCGCACGCTCACCGAGTCCGAGACGACCAGCCTCGAGCGGGCGCTGTTCTTCCAGGGGATGGAAGGGTACGACGACGTCCGCCCCGGCGAGACCGTCGTCGCCGAGTGGCCCGTCGAGGGCAGCGAGTCGGACGACGAGGAGATCGCCGACTTCGAGATTCGCACGAGCGAATACGGGATGGACGTGACCAGCGACGCCCTCGCCGTCGAGGACGTCGCCGGCGAGTCGGCCGCGATTACCGAAGCGGTCCTGACCGGCGAGCGCACAGACGGCTTCGCCGACGCCGTCGCGCTCAACGCCGCCCTGCGAATCTACGCCCGCGAAGACGCCGACAGTATCGCGGACGGACTCGAACAGGCACGCGAGGCCATCGACGACGGCAGCGCGGCCGACGCACTCGAGGCGCTCCGGGCGTTCTGAACTGGCGGAATCCACTTTTCCGCTCGGCCCGAACGACGAGTGATGACTACGACTGCCGACGACTGGACGGTCCCGGCCGCTGCGGACGACCCGTGGACACACGACACCGTCGAGACCAACGGCGTTCGGCTCCACGTCGTCACCGCGGGCCCCGAGGACGGCGACCTGGTCGTACTTTTGCATGGCTTCCCCGAGTTCTGGTACGCCTGGCGCCACCAGATTCCGGCGCTGGCCGAGGCGGGCTACCGCGTCGTCGCGCCGGATATGCGCGGCTACAACCGCTCCGAGAAGCCCGCTGGCGTCGGCGCCTACCACATCGACGAGCTAGTGAGCGACGTGGTGGGGCTGGTCCACGCGTTCGACCGGGAATCGGCCCACGTCGTCGGCCACGACTGGGGCGGCCTCGTGGCCTGGCAGACCGCCATCGACCGGCCCGGCGTCGTCGACCGGCTGGCGGTGCTGAACGCGCCCCATCCGACGAAGTACGAGCGAACGCTGCGCTCGAACCCGGCCCAGCTCGGCAAGTCCTGGTACGTCGGCTTCTTCCAGCTCCCCGAGCTGCCGGAGTGGGTCCTCGGTGCGCGGGAGTTCGAGGCCATAGAGCGGATGCTCGGCGAGGGCACGGTTCGGGACGGGGCCTTCTCCGAGACGGACCTCGAGCGCTACAAGGAAGCGTTCGCACAGCCAGGAGCCCGGACGGCTGCGCTCAACTACTACCGGGCACTCGCCAGACGGAACGCGAAGCTGACGCTGACCCAGGGCGGCGTCGGCGACCTGCCGGTCCGGGCGCCGACGCTGCTCGTCTGGGGCGAACAGGACGCGGCGCTGGACGTGTCCCTCACCGAAGGTCTCCAGGAGTGGGTCCCCGATATCCAGGTCGAGCGGCTCCCCGACGCGAGCCACTGGGTGCAGTTCGACGCGCCCGAACGGGTGACTGAGTTGCTACTTGAGCACCTTGCGTAGGGCGAACAGCCGACACTCCCGCTGTTCCACGTCGAGGGTTCCCCTTGGTCACCCTCACACCGCTCGCGAGGCGACGTGTCGGACTATCGCGACCCGCCCCGCGGTCGCTGGTCAGGTCATAGCGGCCGTGGCCCCGGCCCCCTACAAGAACCTTCGGCTCCAGTGGGCAAGTTTTTCCCCTGTGGTGTCGTCCCCATGGACATGAGCGACCTGACAGCGACGCTCCACACGACAGAGGGCGACATCGAAGTGGAACTGTACGATGACAGAGTCCCGAACACCGTCGAGAACTTCGTCGGGCTGGCCGAGGGCGCCGACGATTACGACGCCGCGGAGGTCGGCCCGGGCACCGGTGCCTGGGAGGACCCGGAGTCGGGCGAGAAGCGAATCGACCCACTGTACAACGACATCGAGATTCATCGCGTCATCGACGACTTCATGATCCAGATGGGTGACCCGACCGGCACCGGTCGCGGCGGCCCGGGCTACACCTTCGAGGACGAGTTCGACGACGACCTGACCCACGACGAGGCCGGCATCCTCAGCATGGCCAACCGCGGCCCCGACACCAACGGCTCGCAGTTCTTCATCACGCTGGGCGCCACGCACCACCTCAACGGCAAGCACGCGGTCTTCGGCAAGGTCACCGACGGCATGGACGTCGTCGAGGCAATCGGTGCGACGGAGACGGACCCGAACGACGCACCCACCTCGGAGATTCTGCTCGAATCCGTCGACGTTCACCGATAGTTGCTTCGGTGGTAACTCATTTTGCGACGGCGGTCCTCACCCCGACCAGTGCCACACATCGACCGACTGACCGTCTATCCGGTGAAGGGACTGGACTCGCTCGACGTCGATCGCTCGCGGGTGCGCGCGGGCGGGACGCTCGAGCACGACCGGGAGTTCGCGTTGCTCGACGCCGACGGCGAGCGCGTCAACGCGAAGCAGTCCGACCGGTTTCACACGCTGGAGACGAGCTACGACCCTGAGACGACGACGCTGTGTGTCGGGGCGCCCGAGGGCCGCGAGTTTCCCCTCGACAGCGAGGGCGGCCGGGCCGAGGCGGCGACGTGGCTCACCGACGCGCTCGGGCTGGACGGCGACCTGACATTCGACCGGCAGCCCGAGCGTGGACACGTCGACCGCCCGTCGATGGGGCCGTCGGTCATCAGTACGGCGACGCTTTCGACTGTCGCCGACTGGTTCGACGAGCTGACCGTCGACAGCGTCCGACGGCGAATGCGCGCCAATATCGAGGTCGGCGGCGTCCCGGCGTTCTGGGAGGACCGCTTCGTCGGTGCGGACGCCCCGGCGTTCCGGGCCGGCGACGTTCGCATCGAGGGGGTCACCCCCTGTGGGCGCTGTGTCGTTCCCTCACGGGACCCCGACACCGGCGAGCCGACCCCCGAGTTCCGCGAGCAGTTCCTCAGGAACCGCCGAGAGACGTTCCCCGAGTGGGCCGACCGGGACGCCTTCGACCACTTCTACTCGCTGATGGTCATCGCCCGTGTCCCCGAGGCCGACCGCGGGGAGACCCTCAGCGTGGGTGACACCGTGGACATCGTCGAGTAAGATGCTGCGGGAACCGACAGCGGAAAGAGCGTCCGCTCTCTACGGATACCCATGACAGAGGCCGACGAACCCGTCGACCCAAGCGAGTTCGGGGAGCAGAACGCGCCGCCGGTCGAGGACAAGCCCTACAAGATCATCTTCGAGGCCAACAAGTGCTTCGGCGCGGGCAAGTGCGCCGAGGTCTCGACCAACTGGTCGCTTGACCTGGACACCGGTATCGCCCAGCCGAACGCCTACTTCTTCGGGGAGGACGAGCTCGACCACAACGTCGAGGCGGCCGAGATCTGCCCGGCGAAGAAAGACCGTGGTGTCATCCATATCGTCGACCGACGAACCAACGAGGAAATCGCCCCCGACCCGGCCGGTGACGGCAGCCTCTCTGTCGACTGGTGATACTGTCGGCATTCGAGCCGCCACGTTTGGGCGAACAGTAACCGAAACCCGTTTTCCCTCGCAGTGTGCAGGGTGAGACGCGCGAGGGTAGCCGAGCCTGGCCAAAGGCGGTGGGCTTAAGACCCGCTCCCGTAGGGGTCCGCGCGTTCAAATCGCGTCCCTCGCACTCTCAGACCGCGAGCGGCGGCTACGTCGATTCCGAACGAAAGAAAGCGGCGAGAAGAACTATGTCAGATTCGTGGCCGGGGCCTACATCCCGCCGGCGTTGGACGTGACGACCAGGTCGAACCCTTCCGACCCGGGATCGTCGTCCGGCGAGAGGTAGCCGGCCGCGTAGGCGGTGTAGACGTTCCCGCCCTCGAGGCTCGTGTCCGGGAACTCCGCGGCCGGGTCCGCGTCGTTACCGTCGCTGTCGGGCCGAATCTCGACCTCGTAGGTGCCCGACCCGACTTCGGTACTGCCGGATTCGCCGTAGGGGACGTTGTCGAACAGCACGACGTCGCCGTCACTGGCTGTGACGTCGACGCTGGGGGCGTCGGGCGAGACGTGAACCACGCGGAGTCGGGCGTTGCCCTCGGCCGGGGCGCTGTTGTCGTCCTCCAGCACGAGCGGCGCGAACGCTTCGTCGGCGCCCTCGCTGATTTCTCCGGCCGCGACGACGGTGTAGGCCGTCCCCGCCGCCACGGTGACTGCCTCGTCGTAGACGACCGTGCTCTCGTCGCCGGCGGCGGTTATCTTCACCTGGCGGTCGCCCGCGGGGACCTCCAGATAGCCGCTCTGGGCACCGAATGCGACGTCGCTGAGAACCTCGTCGCCGTCGACGTAGACGTCGACGTTGGGTGCGTCGGGTGACATATGAGCCACACGGACCATCGCTGGGTCGGACGTGTCGTCCATGCTCATCGACTCGGCGAAGCGCAGGTCGAAGGGAGTGTCGGCGGGTTCGTCGTCGGGGGAGAGATACCCCGAGGCGAAGGCTGTGTACACTTCCCCACCGGCGAGGCTCACGTCGAACTCGGCGACGACGTCACCGTCGTTGCTGTCGGTGTCGCCGCGAACTTGCACGGTGTAGTCGCCGGCGGGCACCTCGACGCTTCCCGACTGACTGTAGGCGACGCCATCGAACAGGACGGTGTCCTCGCCCGCGGCGGTCACGTCGACCGCGGGTGCGTCCGGCGAGACGTGGGCGAGCGTGAGCCGAGCCGTGTCGCTGCCAGGGTCGCTGGTGTCGTCCTCGAGGATGAGGGGCGAGAACGCCTCGTCGGCGCCGTCGCTTATCTCGCCGGCCGCGGCGATGGTGTAGGACGTGTCGGCGGCTACCGTGATCGTGTCGTCGTACACCACGGTGTCGGGCTGTCCGGCGGCGGTGATTTCGACGTCGTGGTCGCCGGCACCGACCTCCAGATAGCCGCTCGTGGTGCCGAAGGGGACGTCTTCGAGCACCGCCGACCCGTCGACGTAGACGTCGACGTTCGGAGCGTCGGGCGACATGTGGGACACGCGAACCATCGCCGTCCCCGACGTTTCGCCGTCCTCGGTCTCCATCTCCGTCATCTCGGCCTCGGTCCCCGTCTCGGTCATGTTCCCCGTTCCCGTCGGGGTGCCACCACCATCGCTGCCCCCACAGCCGGCGAGTCCGACAGTCGCTGCCGTTCCGATACCGAGCAAGACTTTCCGTCGACTTGTATCCGATGACATCACCTGATTTGGAGGCGTGTCGGTTATATAATACATTTCGCAACTCGGACTAGAATCTCACCCAAATTTCCCTAAAATTGAGTGAGAGTCTCTCTAGACACTGATTGCGAGCATCTAGCCGAAATGGTTTTACCGGACATTCCCCGAGTATGAGATATGGTGCAGCGGCGTTCGGACGGGGTATTCCCACCGGTGAGCGGTCGACGCTCGCCGAGCGGGAGCGACAGGTTTGATCTGGACCGCCGGCGACGAACCACGATGTCGGTAGATTCTTTTCGTGTCGTCGGGAACCCACTCCCGAATGGATACGGTCCTCTGGCAGACGCTTGCCGGCACACGCGGGGGACCGAACCGCGCTCGTGTCCTCCGTGCGCTGGACGACCAGCCGCGGAACGCCAACCAGCTCGCCGAAGACCTCGACCTGGCGTACAACACGATTCGGCACCATCTGGAGGTCCTCGAAGAGAACGGTGTCATCACCAGCAGCGACGCCAGCTACGGGGTCATCTATCTCCCGAGCGAGCGGGCACAGAACCACTGGGACACGGTCGAGCAGATACTCACACAGGTGGACGACTGATATGAACTCAACGTCACGGGCAAGGACCGCCGACGGGACTCGGGAGGCGCCATGAGTCTCGTTCTCGACGTCGCGCGAATCGCCGCCGCTATCAACATCGTGTTGCTGGGTGGGCTTATCGCCATCTGGGTCCAGACCTATCGGGAGATACGCGCGCCGATGACGCTTGGCTCTATCGTGTTCGCCACGTTCCTGCTCGCCGAGAACGCTGTCGCGCTGTACTTCTATTTCAACGCGCCGGCGGGAATGCCGCCCCTGGCCGTCGACGTGATGGCAGTGTTGCAGGTTCTCGAAGTGGTCGGTATCGCTGCGCTGAGCTACGTCACCTGGAAGTAACGAACGACGCGCTTTTGGCGGTGAGACGGCTATCCTCGGCAAATGACTGACGTGCCAGACGACGTCGCAGACGTGTTCGACGCCCGCGAGACCTTCGTGCCAGGCGGCAGCGGCTACGTGGTCGAGACGACGAGTTTCGAGGGCCACGTCACCGCGAGCGAGGGCGAGAAGTGGCGAACCGACTACGAGGTGACCGTTCGAGCGCCGACGCTGCAGGCCGCGACCGCCGACGATGTCGGCCCGGCCGTCCGTGACGGCTGGTTCGAGACCTTCGAACGGCGACTCGAAGACGCGCCGAAGGCCACCCGCGTCGCGGTCGATCTGGACGACTACACCGTCGAGGAAGACGGCGAGGAGGTCGTCGTCACCTACCGCTTCAGCCTGGGCGGCGAACGCGAGGCCGCCGACGTGGCCAAGACCTTCGTCGAGTACGTCGAGGGGACCTACGTCGAAGGTATCGTCCCCGGCTACGACTACGTCGGTGTCGTCGCCGACCTGCTGAGCGCCGCGAGCACCGGCGGCAGCGAGGGGAGTCGCGGCGGGACCCCGCTGTAGTGGGAACGGCGGCCGCCCAAAGAGCGGCTGAATTACTTGTAGAAAGATGAACCGTTAGCAGTGGCCGGGAGCGGCGTGGCGTGGCACTGCCACGCCCGACGAGACCCGGGGAAGGGCAGGTAAACCGGAGTATACTGCAGTAGAGCATCCGGCGACGCAGTCGCCGGTTCCACCGCGGCGCGCGGACTACGGCACGCCGAAGGCGTGCCACAGGAGCACGCCGCGATTTTCCCCAAGTTTTTGCCCGAGCGAGCGTCGCCTTGCGACGCTCGCGACGGTGCAAAAAGTGGGTCCACTAATCCATAGCGATGTACGTCTGCGTGGACTCGACGCCCTCGATGTCCTGGACGTGGGTCGCGGCCACGTCCTTGACGGCGGCGGGTGTCTCGACGCGCACCTTGGCGATGAGGTCGACGTCGCCGGCGACGATGTGGGCTTCCTCGACGCCATCGATGGCCGCTATCTCGCGTTTCAGGCGGTCGGCGTCGCCGGTGTGGGCCTTGACCATGACGTAAGCGGTGACCATCCTCAGGCACCTCCCAGCGCTTTGGTGGGGCCGCTCTCACCGGCGACGATGCTTCTGACGTCAGAGAGGGTGTCGAAGTCCGCCAGGATGACGAGGTGGTCGCCGGCATCGAGCGTCTGGTCGAGGTCGGGCGTCGTCAGCGGTGCGTCGCCTTTCCCATGGGCCATCAGCTTGGTGTTGGCGGGCAGTTCGAGTTCGGAGAGCGAGTAGCCTTTCATCGGTGAGGAGTCGGTGATTGTAAACTCGACGAGCTGGAGGTGCTGGGCGATGTCGGCGATGGCGCGGATGTTTCCGCCCAGCAGCGCGTTCTTCGCGGCGATGGCGCCGAGCCGCTCGGGGTAGATGACTTCGTCGACGTCGGAGGCGTAGCGCCGGTATATCTCCTCGCGGTAGTCCTCGTCGATACGCATGACGGTGCGACAGCCGTGTTCTTTGGCTATCATGCAGGCGACGAAGTTGTTGTTGAGGTCGCCGGTCAGCGCACCCAGGGCGTCCGCCTCGTCCAGGTTGGCCGATTCGAGGGTTTCCTCCAGCGCCCCGTCACCGGCGATGACGTCGAAGCCGGCGGCCTCCGCCCGCTCGATGGCGCTCTCGTCGAGCTCGATGAGCGTGACCTCGTGGCCGCTCTCCCGGAGTACCCGTGCAGTCCGGAGGCCGACCCGCCCGGCACCCACGATAACGTATAGCATAGAGGGCAGTACGCGGCGGGGACGAATAAAAGTACCCCGCCCGGCCACCCCGCCCCGGTGCATGACTTACCGGTGGTCCAGACGCCCGGAGCCGTCAGCCGCGCGAACGTTTTTCATACTGTGGTACGTGATACCATAGTATGGCATCCGCGTTCATCATGATAAAGACGGTCGCGGGCAAGTCCGAGGACCTGCTCGCCGCCGTCCGGGAGTCCGAGGGTATCACGGAGGCTCACATCGTCGCGGGACAGTACGACATCATCGCCGAGGCCACAGGCGAGGAAGTGTACGACGTGATGCAGTCTGTCTCGACACGCGTCCGGGACCTGGACGGGGTCGCGGACACCCGGACCTACATCTGTCTGGAGTAGCGAGGAAGCGACCTGTAGGGAGCTTTCTCGACCAATGCGAGCGGTGACCGAAGGAACCGCGAGTAGCGGGACCGACCAGCGGGAGGGCCCGGAAAAGCGCAGCGGTGACCGAAGGAACCGCGAGTAGCGGGACCGACCAGCGGGAGGGCCCGGAAAAGCGCAGCGGTGACCGAAGGAACCGCGAGTAGCGGGACCGACCAGCGGGAGGGCCCGGAAAAGCGCAGCGGTG